>CAYRFK010000146.1:0-12274 GCA_964423465.1 uncultured Verrucomicrobiota bacterium
CGCTGGGTGGTCACAGCAACTGGGACGACTGGCCGGTCAAGGGCAACGTGTTCGACCACTTCTACGTCGAATACGAGTATCCCAACGGCGCGAAGGCCCACGCCAGCAGCCGGCATGCCCTGAACTGTTCCCACCGCCTCGGCGAGCGGATCGTCTGCAGCCAGGGCGTCGCCGATCCCAACGGACGCATCCTCGGCGCGAAGGCCTACGACTACCGCGGCCCCTTCGACAACCCGCGCTTCATCCAATGGCGCGCGTACCTCGAGAGCATCCGAAAGCGCGAGCCGCTGAATTTCGGGCGCCAGGTTGCGGAGGCCACGATGACCGCGATTCTCGGTCGCATGTCGGCCTACACGGGACGGGCCATCAACTACGAATGGGCCTTGAACCGGTCTCAACTGGATCTGAGCCCGAAGACGCTCGAGTTTGGCCCGCTCGCGGTCGAGCCGCTGGCGGTGCCCGGCAAGACGCAGCTCGTCTGATCGGTGCCGAGGGAAAGGGGAGACACCCGTGAAGAGATTCCATGGTCCGGCCGTCGCGTTCGCATGCCTGCTTCCATTCGCCGGGGCCGCATGCGCGGCGGAACCGAGCACGAACGAGGTCAGTTACAAGTGGCGCGTGGCCGACGGCCGCACCCACGTGCTGTGGGTTGGCGGCGGACACTGGCACGACACGCTCGGCACGGCGGCGCTGCTGCGGCCCGTGCTCGAAGGCGGCGGACGGTTCCACCTCACGTACACGGAGGACACCGGATCCCTGGCGCGACTGAAGCCCTACGACATCATCCTGCTCAACGGCATGCTCTCGTCGATGGCGCCGGAGGATGAGCAGGGCCTTGTCGCCGCGGTCCGCGCAGGCAAGCCGCTGCTGGTCCTCCACGCCGCCTCCGCTTCGTTCCGCCCGCCGCCTCCGGCGAAGAAGGACGATCCGGTCGCCGCGCACCCGGACTTCTACCGCATGCTCGGCGGCCACGTGGAGCGCCATCCGCCGCTCGGGCCGGTGCGCGTCCGCGTGACCGCGCTCGCGCATCCCGCCACGAAGGGGCTCGCGGACTTCGAGGTCGAGGACGAGCTGTTCCTGTTCCGCAATCTCGAACCCGACAACGAGGTGCTGCTGGAAACCGAGTTCGAAGGGACGAAGCGTCCGCTGGCCTGGGCGCGCCGATGGGGCGAGGGCAGGGTCCTTCACATCGCCCTCGGCCACGGCGCCAGCACGGCGGGGAACCCCGCCTTTCAGCAATTGCTCGCGCAGGGACTGACATGGCTGGCCGGGCTGCCCTCGCAGGCGCCCGCCGCGGCGGTGAAGTGAACCCATGGAAAGGGCGGATATGAACCGAAGAGCGTTTCTGAAGGCGGCGACCGTGGCGGTGGGCGGTGCGCCGGTGTGGATGACGGGCAGTGCCCGGGCGGCCGGCGCGATGGACCGCATCGGCTGTACGACCGTGTCCTTCCGGATGCGGTTTCCTTCAACCCGGCCGAAGGGCGCCTCCGCCGCCGGCCCCGACCTCGATCTGCTCGACGTGCCGGCCCTGTTCGTCGAGAAGCTGGGCATCCGCAACGTGGAGGTCTGGAGCAAGCATTTCGGCGAGGGCATGCCGGCATACGGGGAGAAACTCCGTGCGGCGGCGGCGAAGGCGGGCGCCCGGATCGTCAACGTGCAGATGGACGAACCGCCGTTCGACCTGTCCAGCCTCGACGCCGTCGCGCGTCGCGCATGCATCGAGGTGACGAAGAAGTGGATGGACGTTGCCGCGGCCTGCGGCGCGCCCTCCCTGCGCGCCAACACGGGCGGCAAGAAGGATGACCCCTTCGACCTTAACACGACGGCCGATTCGTTCAGCCGCCTTGCCGAGTACGGCGCGAAGATCGGCGTGAAGATCCTGGTGGAGAACCACGGCGGACACAGCTCGAAAGCGGAGAACGTTGCGGCCATCGTCACGGCCGTGAACAGTCCGTGGTGCCGATCCCTGCCCGACTTCGGCAACATGCCCGCGGAGTTCACCATCGCCGAGCGGGTCGGCTTCCTGAACAAGATCCTGCCGCTTGCCGGACTGATCTCGGCCAAGGGGATGGAGTTCGACGCCGACGGCGGGCATACGAGCTATGACATCGCCGCATGCACGCGGGCCGCCGAGGCCGCCGGATTCAAGGGGATCTATTCGGTCGAACTGTGGGCGCCGAACTACGTTCCGCCGGACCCGTTCGCGGCCGTGAAGGCCGTCGCCGGGATCCTTGCGAAGGAGTTGGGATGATGGCGACGTCACGGGCCTGCCTTTATGCCCTCCGTCGCGTCGTGCCGGCCGCGGGGCTCGCGCTGTGCGCGATGTCCGTGGCCGGCGTCGCCGCGGAGGAGGTCGTTCTGGAGAACGAATCCGCGCGCGTGGTCGTGCGCGACGGATCCATCGTGTCCCTGAAGGACAAGGTTCGTGGCGTCGAACATGCGGCCGCGTCGGCCGGGCGGCCGCCGGGGCTGTTCTGCATCCAGTGGGTGGAGGGCGTCCGGCCCGCCGGCGCGCTGGATGCCCGGGACATGACCCTGCGGGCCGCGCGCCGCGCCGCGAACCAAGTGGAGATGGAGTTCGAGCATCCGCAGGCGCTCGTGCGCGTCCGGATCGCCTTGGCGGCGGCCCCGGGCGAGGTGGAAGGCTCGCTGTCGGTGGCGCCGCGGGGTCAGCGTCTCTCCGTTGCGGTCGCCGAGTTCCCCGTGATCGAGACGCCCGGCGCCGACTCGGGGCGCGAGAAATCCTGCCTGCTCCCGTATCGCGAAGGGCGGCTGACCCCGCTGCGCCTGCCCTTGTCCGACGAGCCGAATCTTTCGTTCCTCACCTATCCCAAGCACCTCTTCGCGCAGATGATCGCCTGCCTGGGGGAGCACGGCGGGTTCCTGCTGTGGACCGACGACCGGAAGGGGCACGTCCGGGAGTTCGGGCGGGACCACCGGAAGGACGCCTCGACGTTCAAGATCCGGCACATCGCCGCCTACGAGCCCGGGAAGCCCTTTGCGCCGCCCTGCACGTCGCGAATCACCTTCACCGGTCCGCAGTGGCAGGACGCCGCGGATGTGTATCGCGAATGGACCTCGTTGCAGCCCTGGTCGGCCGTGAAACTGAGGGACCGCAAGGACATCCCCGCGATTCTCAAGGCCCCGCCCGTCTGTGTGTCGGGACAGATCGACCAGGAGGACCTCGACGCCCTCCCGGGCAAGCTGAAGGCATGGGGGGACCGGTACAAGGCCCCCGTGATCTACCGGCCTCTCGGTTGGGAGAAGCACGGCAACTGGATGGGCATCGACTACTCCCCGACGTCCATCGGCGACGACGAGTTCGCCGCGCTGACCCGGCGCCTGCGGAACGATGGGATCACGGTGGCCGGCTTCATCTCAGGATATTCGTGGAAAACAAGCCTTGGTAAAGGCGAAGGACGGGAGGCCGGTCGGGCGGAGACCGAGCGCCTCCTCCGGGATCACTTCCAGGCCAACAACGGGAACGGCCTGTGCGAACAGGACCGGGACGGGGCGGTGCGGAAGCCGGTGAGGGTCTGCAGGGGGACCGAATTCGGCAGGACTTTCCTCCAGGCCACCTCCGGACGGTTGATGGACCTCGGCATGGGCGTCATCCATGACGATGTCGACTACGGCACGTTTCAGTTTGTGAGCGAAGGCTGCTTCAATTCCGCCCATGGCCATCCCGTTCCCTGTGGCGCGTGGGAGATCGATCTCACCCGCAAGGCGTTCCAAGAGATCGCGCAGGAGGCCGGGCGTCGCGGAATCAAGGACTTCTTCCTCACGAAGGAGTACTACACCGAGATGCTGAACCAGGACATCCATGCGTCGCAGGCCCGCTTCTTCAAGGCCGCCACCGAGCCCCATCACGCGGCGCTGGCGCAGTACCTCTATCACGAGTACGTCTTCTCGATCTTCGGCTGGGGCTGCGACAACAAGCCCCTGAGCCCCCAGACGGCCATGCTCCTCGTCTACGGCCAGATCCCGTGCTTCCCGTCCTGGGGAAAGGCGGTCAACCCGCCGTCGAACAACCGGATGGTGGGCGACTACTACGACGCGATGAGAGCCCACGCAAAGCCGTTTCTGCTGTTCGGCCGGATGCGACGGCCGCTCGTGGCAGAAAGTCCTGTTGCCTCACCCGTCATCCAGAGCGCATGGGACGACGGGTCCGGCGCCGTCGGGGTCTTCGCGGTGAACACGCAGGGCGACGAGGTCACGGTGAAGGTTCCGACGCCCGGCCCCGGGCCGTGGCAGGCGGCGTTCTACTTGGGCGGGTCACCGCAGCACAAGAAGGGAATCGCAAGCGGCGGCACTCTGGAATGGCAACTGCCCTCCGGGCGTCTCTCATCCATCGTGTTCACCCCCGGCACTTGAGGACGAGACCATGCACAAAGCGATCAATGATTCCGAGTTGGCAGCAAGGTTGCCGGAGGCCCGGGTTGTGAACCCCGCGAGAATCGTTGTCCTTGCCCTGCTATGGGCCTTCAGCGCACAGATTTCGAATTCACAGACCACTCTGGAGAACGACTTCGTCAAACTGCAGGTACAAGGGGGCCGGGTAGCCTCACTCTTCGACAAGAAGAGAGATGTCGAGCATGTCGCGGGAAATGGGGGCCCTTTGTCGGACATGTTCGGGATCGAGCTTGTGAAGGGCGTCGACGTTGACTCGGTGATCAAGCCGTCCGAGATGAGATCGCGGGTGACTCGAGAGGCATCCGACGGGTTCGAGATCGAATACACGCATTCCAAGGTGCAGGCCACCACCGCGGTCCGCATCGATTCGAAAACGGGGGAGAGCCGGTGGACGATCCGGGTGAGGCCGCTCGACCCGCTGCTTGCGGTGGGATCCGTTTCCTATCCCATCATCGACACGCCCCAGCACGAGAACGGAAAGGTGAAGCGATATCTCCTTCCCTTTTACGAAGGCGTGTTCCCCCTGCTCACGGAGCGTCCCCGGCAGGGGTTCTCGTACCCGGGCATTCTCTTTGCCCAGCTCATTGCCTGCATCGGCGAGAAGTCCGGGTTCATGCTTTGGGCGGATGACGAGAAGGTGAACGTGAAGGAATTTGCCTATGAGAATAGAAAGGCAGAGAGATCCGTTTTCAGGGTCACGCATCGCTTCCCCTACGTTACAGGTCAGCCGTGGGTGCAGCCCTATCAAACGCGGCTTTCGCTCACCGGAGGCTCCTGGTACGACGCAGCCGACATATACCGGGACTGGGTTACCTCCGTGCCGATGCTCGGGAAGAAGCTCCGGGACCGGCGGAACGATGCCGACGCTTCGATCGTCCACAAAGCACCGATTTCGATCCGGCAGGCGTTGCCCCTCGACGTCGCCGAAGTCCGCGCCATTCCCGGCAAGGTCAGGGCCTGGCAGGCCCAGTTGGATGCGCACTTCGTCTTCCGGGGCACCCAGTGGGAAAAGCACTGGCCTTGGTTCTCAGGCCCCGATTTCTTCCCGCCGGCCATGGGAGAGATGACTTATCGGGAGCTCGCCGGAGAGCTGAAGAAACTGAACGTGACCTTTCTTAACGACATCCACGCGCTTATCTGGGCCGCCGGCGAGCACCCCAGCTTGCGCCGGCATAAACCCACAACCGATGAGCAGGTCGCCCGCATTGCAAGAGAACTGGAGAAATACTTCATTGAACATGACGGCAAGAGAGTCTGCATCACCGAGCGCGATGGAAGCCTCTCCAGCCGAACGGGCAAAAGCTATCAAATCTGCAGGGGTACGGAATTTGGCAAAACATATCTTGTTCGCAACGCGGGGAAACTCATTGACTTGGGAGCGACAGGGTTTCACAGCGACTTAGACATCGGCCCCCTGCCCAATGGCATCGAGGGTTGTTTCAATCCGGATCACGGCCATCCCATTCCCTGCGGGCCTTGGTCTGCTGAAGTCGCCCGCCAGAACTTTGCCGACATTCAGGCATTGGCGGAGCAACGCGGGATCAAGAACTTTCTTCTCACCAAAGAACACTGCTCTGAGTCGCTTGTTTCAGTCCTGGATGGCTACCTTAGCAGGCCTTATCACTGTCTCGAAATGCCAGAGATCTGTCTTCTCGCCCAGTATCTTTTCCACGAGTATATTACCCCCACCATCTCAGGGGCCGGGTCATTTGAAGCATTGGCCTCACAAGTGGTGTACGGCCAGCCGCCGGGAGTTGCGCTGGATCAACCGAGGGACAGGGTTTCCATTCCGCTTCTTCAGGATTACTGCCGAGCCATGAAGGGAAAGGGCAAAGAGTTTCTCCTGTACGGGAAAATGAAGCGTCCGGTGATCGAAGGGATTCCAACGATCCAAAGCAAGGTCAAGGAGAGGCAGTATGTCGGCGATTCCAAGACGCCCACAATGGCGATCCCCTCGGTTCTTCACAGCGTGTGGGAGGATGGCGAAGGCAACATAGGGGTGTTTGCCATCAATACGCAGAAGCAGGAGACGACTGTCAGGGTCCCCGCGCCGGGCGATGGTGAATGCCTGGCGACCTTCTTCCTCGGTGCGTCAGAGCAGAAGACGCAGCCGGTCCGCGCCGGGGATATGCTTGGCTGGCGACTGCCGCCAGGACGGCTCGGATCGATCCGATTCGCACCGAGCAGGTGAAACGGGACTCGCATTGAGATTGCAGGGAAGAACGGAATCTCATGAAACCACTCTGCGGCTTCGGGAAGGATCTTCTCACAATCGCAATCTCCAATCTGCGACCGATTGCGGTTGCCGGCATTGCGTTCTTCTGCGTCGCGCCGGCGCTGGGGAATGACCATGTTCTGGAGAACCCATCAACCCGGCTCGTTCTGAGAGATAACCGCATCGTTTCCCTGTTTGACAAAGAACGATTGATCGAGCATGTCGCACCCAAGGCGGGCTCCAAGGCGGGCATGTTCAACGTGCGACTGGTGAAGGGAATCGAGCCGGCGGTGGACCTCGATGCCGCGCAGATGACCTCGCGCGTGGTGCGTCAGACGCCGGACGTTTTGGAAATGGAGTTCACGCACGCGGAGGCCACGGTTCGAATTAACGTCGGACTGTCTCCCTCCCGGGCTGAAGTCGCATGGTCGATCTCCGTGGTCCCTGCGAACAAGGCTCTCGCCGTGGGTTCCGTCGCCTGTCCGGTGTTCGAGACTCCCGTGACATCCGATGGTACGGTGAAGAACTGCCTCCTGCCCCTGTATGAGGGAAGGCTTCACCCCGTCAACGTGAACATCGTCGCCCACAAACCGAAGGTTTATCCCGCGACTCTGTTTTCGCAGATGGTCGCCTGCCTTGGGCTGAAAGGCGGATTCCTCCTCTGGACCGACGACCCCGCCGGGAATTTCAAGGAGTTTGACTGCAAGGCGGCCGGCCCTGTCGCCCGATTCGCGGTCATCCACCGCATGCCGTATGCGCCGGGCGCGTGGCAGGCCGCCTATCAGAGCCGGATCTCGTTCTGCGGCCCCTCGTGGTACGACGCGGCCGGGATCTATCGCGACTGGGCTCTCCAGCAGGATTGGTGCGCGACGAAGCTCAAAGACCGGAGGGACGTGCCTTCCTTCCTGCACCATCCATTCTATGGCTTCAACGAGGCGATGGTGCCGTGGCCCGGCCAGACCCAGAACCTGGATACACTGCCTGACCGCCTCGCGGAGATCGGCCAACGGCTGGGGGTCCCGGTGGTGGTCAGGGCGGTGAGATGGGAGAAACACGGGGGATGGGTGGGCATCGACTATTTCCCGCCGGCCATCGGCGAGGCGAGACTACGTTCCATGGCCAGCCGACTGAAGGCCCGGAAGATACCGCTTATTCTCGAATTCTCAGGCTACCGATGGCAGTCGGGCGAAGACAACGTAATCTTGGACAAGTTGCATCTGACGCAGCAGGAAAGAGACGACTTGAAGCGCTTTTTCCAGGAGAACCAAGGCCCGATGGTCTGCGAGCGACAGCGGGACGGCCGGTTGAATCCGGTGACCACGATTTGCCGCGGTTCGCCCTTCGGAGAGAGTTTCATGCAGGACATGGCGGCGCGGCTCTTCGACCTTGGCGCCACGGGATTCCATGGGGATCAGGACAGTGGTCCGACGCCGGACGGGGTCACCGGATGCTTCAATCCCGATCACGGCCATCCCATCCCCTGCGGACCATGGTCCATCGAAAGCACCCGCCGCGCGTATCGTGAAATCAGGGCGGAGGCGGCGCGCCGCGGGATCACCGATTTCCTGGTAACCAAGGAGCACTGCACCGAACTCTTGAACATGGAGATCCACGGCTACCTGGCCCGGATGGAGTGGACCTACTCTCAACCCCACGTCGTGCCTCTTTCGCAGTTCCTCTATCATGAATTCATCCCCGTGGTGCTGGACCCAACCGCGGATGATCTGGCCGGCCAGATCACCCTCGGAGTCATCGCCGCCTCGCGCGACGATTCGTCCCCCTTGTTCGCGGAATACTGCCGTGCCATGCAGACCCATGCGAAGAGCTTCTTGCTCTATGGGCGAATGCTCAAGCCGGTGATTGCGGAGGTGCCAGTCCGCCGGAAACCCGCCACAGGAAAGGCCTTTCTCGATGGCACACGCAACGTATCGGCCGAGATCTCGATTCCGCTGATCCGGCACAGCGCGTGGGAAGATGGAGCCGGTGGCATTGGGGTCTTCGCCATCAACACGCAGGCGCAGGAAGCAACGGTGGAGGTCCCCGCGCCGGAAGGCGGCCCTTGGGAGGCCACGTTCTACCTCGGCGCGGACAGGCAACGGACGCAAGCGGTGCGCCACGGCGAAACCCTGCCGTGGCGTCTTGCGCCCGGCCGTCTCGCATCCATGGTCTTCAAGCCCGGGAGCGTGCGATGATCCGGCACCCCGTACGCGGGCGTCCGGCTGCGGGGGGGTGTCATCCGATGGAGGAACACATGAAGAAACAGGTCAGGTCCCGGGCAGTGGAAGCGTCGGTGGTCTTGGCCCTGCTGGTCTCTGCCGCGGCGCAAGGTCAGGCGCCGGCCCCGCCGGCCAAACCCCCAAGCCTGACGGCGGCGGAGGTCTCGGCGAAGTACCTTCCGCTCCATCCGGTGCCGAGGGACGACGGGGAAGTGGCCTTGGAGAACGAGTCCCTGCGGTTGGTCGTACGCGAGGCGCGGATCGTGTCGTTGCGGGACAAGGCGCGAGGTGTGGAGCATGCGGTCGCCGACGCCGCCCGCGCGCCCGGGCTCTTCCAGATTCGATGGATGAAGGGTGTTCAGCCGGCGGGCACGCTGGATGCCGCCGCGATGACGGCGCGGGTCGTGCGCCGCGAGGCCGGCGGCGCCGAGTGGGAGTTCGAGCACGCCCAGACATCGGTCCGCGCGCAGGTCGCGCTCGTGCCGGCGCGCGGCGAGACGCACTGGTCGATCGCGGTGAAACCCCGCGACGCCGCCCTGGCCGTCGGGCACGTCGCGTTTCCGGTGCTGGCGACGCCGTCCCCTGCGGACGACGACCGGAAGTACCTGCTCCCCTCGTTCGAGGGCCGGCTGCAGGCTGTCCGGAAGCTGCCGCTTTGGCGTACGCATCCGGCCGAGTTGTTCTCGCAGATGTTCGCCTGCCTGGGCCCGGCCGGAGGGTTCGTGCTGTGGACGGACGACGGCGAGGGCAACGTCAAGGCGTTTGGCTTCGAGCGAAAGGAGGGCGTCGCAGCGTTCGCGGTGCGTCATCTGATGCCGTACGCCGCGGGGCGGGAGTGGACGATGCCGTACCGCACGCGGCTCACGCTCTGCGGCGGCGCGTGGCAGGATGCGGCCGATGTCTACCGCGACTGGGCCACGGTCCAGCCATGGTCGGGAACCCCCGTGCGCGAGCGCAAGGATCTGCCCGAACTCCTGAAGCGCCCGCCGCTGTGCATCTCCACCCAGATCGAAAAGGAGAACCTCGACACGCTGCCCGACCGGCTGGCCGAATGGGGCCGCCGCTTCAACGCGCCCGTTGTCTACCGGCCGCTGGGTTGGGAAAAGCACGGCAACTGGGTGGGGATCGACTACCTGCCGCCGTCGACCGGAGAGAAACGCTTCCGCGACCTGGCCGCGAAGCTGGGGGAGCGCGACATCGCCATGGCCGGCTTCATCTCTGGATATCGATGGTGTTCGGGAGGACGGAGCGTATTCGGCAAGGATCTGGGCCGGGAGACGGATGACGCCCTCAAGCGATTCTTCGCGGAGCACAACGGTGCGCAGGTCTGCGAGCGCACGCGCGAAGGGAGTCTGCTCGATTCCTATGGAGGGGACGGCCATCGGATTTGCCGAGGCACGCCGTTCGGCCGCAGTTTTCTCCAGTCCACCGCGGCCTCGCTCCTCGACCTCGGGTTCACGATCATCCACGACGACCAGGACCACGGCCCCTGTCCGGGCGGCCAGGAGAGCTGCTTCGACGCCACCCACGGGCACCCCGTTCCGTGCGGCCCCTGGTCGACCGCGGTAACGCGCGAGGCCTTCCGTGCGATCCGCGCCGAGGCTGAACGGCGGAAGTCGGCGGGTTTCCTGCTCACGAAGGAGAGCTGCACGGACCTTCTCAATATGGACCTGCACGCCTACCAGGCGCGCAATTTCCACGACTCGACCAACCCCGACCTCGTGCCGCTCGCACAGTATCTCTTCCACGACCGGATCCCCGTGGTCTTCGGCTGGGTGACGGCGGATAGCGGCAACCCGAGGGATCTGGCCGCGATGCTCGTCTACGGGCAGGTCCCCAGCGTCGCGTTCTGGAACGCTGCGGCCCGGCGGCCGGACGACGTGCCCCCCGCCGGGCTTCAAGTCCTCGACGACTATTTTGCGAGTATGCGGACCCACGCCAAGGATTTCCTGCTGTACGGCCGGATGCGGCGCCCCCTGATCCCCGACGTGCCGGCGACACGGAAGGAGATCCCGGCGGCCAAGGGGGACCGCAAGGGTCAGTCCCGGACGGTGACGCTGCCGCTCGTCCTCCAGAGCGCATGGGACGACGGTCGCGGCAACATCGGTGTGTTCGCCGTGAACACCCAGGACCGGGAGGTCCCCCTTGCCGTCCCCGCGCCCTCCGCCGGCGCGTGGCAGGCCACGTTCTACATCGGGGCGGTACCGCAACAGACGAGGACGGTCACGGATGGCGACACCCTGCAATGGCAACTGCCGGTGGGGCGGCTGGCCTCCATCGTCTTCGCGCGTGGCCGGTAGATACTCCGGTGTCGTCCGGCTCGCGCACCGGAAGCGGCAGGGGCGGTGGCCCGTGCTTCTGCCGTCCCGCAGGCACACGGACGGCGCCGCCGGAGAAATAGTCTTCATCGGGCCGGACGCGGAGCCGGGGCGTGCACGGAGCGGGCGCGCTGGTCGCGTTTCTCCTGCAATAGCGCTTCGAAGCGGATCCTCTGTTCCGACGTGAGTTCGGCCGCGACCTGTCACCCGGCAAGTTCCCTGACGGCGGCTCAGATCCGCCCCGGCGTCTCGATGCCGAGGAGGGCGAGGCCGGTGCGCAGGGCGGAGGCGACGGCCGCGCAGAGGCGCAGGCGGCTTTCGCGGACGCCCTCGGGCGCCTTCAGGAACGGGACGTTCTGATAGAAACTGCTGTAGAGCTGCGACAGCGAGAAGAGGTAGTCGGCCAGCACGTTCGGCTTGCAGGAGGTCGCCGCGTCGAGCACCGCCTCCGGGAACCGCGCAAGGTGCAGCGCCAGCGACCGCTCCACCGGCTCGCCGAGGGCGACCGGCGCCTCTGCGAACGAACCGCCGGGGAACTGTTCGGCGTACTTGTCCAGGACGCTCGCGATGCGTGCGCAGGCGTATTGCAGGTAGGGGGCGGAGTTGCCTTCGAGCGCGAGGGCCTTGTCCCATGTGAACGTCACGAGGCTTTGCGGGTTCTGGCTCAGGTCCGCGTACTTCACCGCACCGAGGCCCACGGCGTGCGCGACCTCGCGCTGGACGGCCTCGGCCATGCCCGGGCTCGTCTGCTTCACGATCGCCAGCGCGCGCTCCTCGGCCTCGTCGAGCAGGCGCTCGAGCTTGATCACGTTGCCCTGGCGCGTGGAGAACGTGCCCTCGGGCAGGCGCATCAGGCCGAACCAGACGTGGACCAGCCGCGTCGTGACGCCGAGCGCGCGGGCGACGTGGAAGAACTGGCGGAAGTGGAGTTGCTGGCGCTCGTCGGTAACGTAGATCACCGCCTCGGGCGCGAACTCCTCCGCGCGGCTGAGCACGGTGGCGATGTCGGTGGTGGCGTAGTTGAAGGCGCCGTCGCTCTTCCGCACGAGGCACGGCGCGGGCTTCCACTCGCCGTCCTCCTGCTTCATCAGCGGGTCGTCCTTCGGCGGCAG
>CAYRFK010000147.1:0-12273 GCA_964423465.1 uncultured Verrucomicrobiota bacterium
CCTTGACCTGCAGTGCCTCGATCGTCTCGGAGATCGTCACCTCGCGGACCCACGCCCCCCGGTGCGTGGCGGACGCCAGCACGCCCATCACCGTCAGTTCGCGAATCGCCTCGCGGACGGGAATCGAGCTGACGCCCAACGCCTCGCAGACGCGCGCCTCGACGACCCGTTCACCCGGCGCAAGCCGGCCGCTGCCGATGCGGTCGAGGAGATGGTCGCGGATCTGGTCCCGGAGCAGGCGGCGCTGGATGGGGTCTTCCATGCCGATATTGGATATTATATATGATCCAAGCGCAAGCCCGGACTCGCTCTTTCTGTCCGCTCCGCGGCCGGACGCAGACCTCACCCGCCCGGCCGGATTCCGTCCACGGTCAGGAACAGCCCGTCGCGCCTCGCGAGCGACACGGTTCCGTCAACGGAAGCGCCATCGTTCGTCGAAGGATCCTGCCGGGGACTGCCGCGGATCCGGCGATACCGGCGGGCGGGCTTCATGGCGGCAAGATCGAAGGTGAAGGGGCGATCGCCGGGGTTCGCGAGCACGATCCCCTTCTCGAAGAGCCGGTAGGCGGTGTCGGGATGGGCATGCACCCTCATCTCCGACAGCCACAGCGGCCCGCTTCCCTCGAGCGTGAAGCGCAGTGTGACGCGGTCGGACGGCATGGCCCTGAAATACAGCGTCGTCTCGAATCCCTCGCTGCCGACGAAACACTCGATCGCGGGCTGGCCCTTCGCATCAGCCTCCACCCTGAGAAGGCGGGGCGTCGCGGGTGGGTATTCGGGCCGCGGCGCGGCCCGGAGTTTCATGGCCAGAAGCAGGTCCTCCCCTCGTTTACAGGGCACACCCTCGAGTCGGAAGTCCAGCCTCGCAGCGCCGGCCCGGGACGTCACGGCAAGCTGGGCCCCGTCGGCCGCGAACGCCATGCCCTGTCCCTGGAAGCGGGCGACCCAATCGGCGGACCAGGCCACTCCCTCACCGTTGAGAAGGTCCGGCGCGCGATGCGCGAGATGGACGGGCGGGCCCAGCGGCTGCCCGAGCCAACCGGTCCTTCGCGCCGTGCCGCCGACCATTTCATCCCACAGTCCGACCACTTCGCCGGGCTCCGGCTCCGGGGTGTAGAACGACGTGTACGCGGCGTCGACCAACTGCGCCGCCGCCATCGCCAGTCGATGGTGGCTCCAGGGCACGGAAAGAAACTTCTTCCGGTCATGGCCGCCGAACTTGCCGATCATGTAGCTGAACGGCGCGGCATGCGCGTGCCGGTTCCAGAAGCGGTGCAGGTTGATGCCGTAGGACCAGAGAGTGACGTCCATGTCGCCCCACCGCGGCCACCATTCACTCTCGATCCCGTTGAGCACGCCGAAGCACCGCTGGGCGCCGGCGGGAGTATGCGTATTGCCGTCGGCCATGAAGAGCCTGCCGGGACCGATCCTCGCTCTCAGCGCCTCGGCGAAGCGCCGGAACCCGATGCCATAGACATTCACGCCGTCGCGGTATCCGCGGTCGGCCAGCCCGTCCCCGTCCGTGTCGACCTCCCGGCCCTTTCGCCCGAGGGTCCGGCTGCCCGCTTCGAACGGCATCACATCGAACTCCAGCCCGTCGTAGTGCGCGAGCGGCCCTCCTTGGGCAAAGAGGGAGGCGAAGTCCTCGAGCAGGATGTCGGCCGCCGTGCGCGAGCGGGCATCCTTCGGGCAGAAAGGAGAATAGTTGGCGACCCACGACGCGCCATCCTCGTAACCCCACGGCTCGCTGGCATGAGCCATGGCCCACGACTGGCCGGCCGTCAGGGCGATCGGACGCGTGTCGTACTGGCCGCGAAGCACGCGGATGACCTTCCGCCCCGCATCGATCGACACGAGCTTCACCTGCTCGGCGCGGCGCCAGTCGGGCCGGCCTTCCGGAGTCAGCGCACAGAGACAGATGTCGTCCGGGAACTTCCGCCCGCTGTCCGTGTTGATGCGGAAGCGCTCCGGATCCTCGACCCGGATGTCGCATTCGCCGCCCGCCGCCGGCACGTCGCCCGTGATGCGGCAGCCCTCGTAGTGGACCCAGTGGCCGGCGAAGAACCTGGACCGGTCGATCGGGTCAAAGATCGTCGGCTTCTCGCTGAAGACGTAGCCCTGGGTGAAGAGAAACACGAGCTTCTCGGGATGGCGCGCCTTGATGCCGGCGAGCTTGTCCCAGTAGATGCAGGGGCAGGCAAACCCCTGAAGTTGCGTGAGGATGCGCTCCACCTCCTCCGGCGGTGTGCCGCGGTCGTGCAGTTGCCGGGACGTCGTCCACCAGAAGAACGACCGGGGATAGCCCTCCGTGAACATCTGCAGACGGCCCGGACCTGCAGCGCCCGGTGGCGCACCGTCCGGAATGGCGGCAGCCATCGCGATCCCCGGAAGCCCCGCAACGACAACGCTCCGGGCGAGGAACTCGCGTCGGTTCAACGTCCCAAACGGCAATGACTCGTTCATGGATGATCCTCCCTGAATTGCGGTCACCGGTGTTCGATGTCGATCACGCGCAGGATGCCCATGGGCACGCGGACCGAAAGGGTGTTGCCGCGGTGGTCAAGCCGCCCGCCGCTGAGGATGTCGGTGGCCGCGACCACCGCCGCGTTCACCGCAACCGTGGCCGTGCGATCCGCCGGGTCGAGATACCCGGAGTCGATCAGCACGAGACGGACGTGGCTTTCGTCGATCCGCGTCGCGGTCCACGCCACATCCCCCGTGACGCGTACGAACATCGTCCCGGCCGCCGCCCGCAGCGTCGCCTCGACCGTCTGCGCGTAGTCCCGGGCCGTGTGCCGCGCACCCTCATCGTCGTACCAGCTCTCGCCGTCCGTAATCAGGAGTTTCTTGATGCCGGGGATCCCGCCGGGGGGCGAATCCGCCGGCACGATCGGCACCAACCCGAAGGGGTGCGTGGGCAGGAAGTTCAGCGCCTGCCGCCGCCGGCCGACGCCGTAGTAGCCGAAATCATAATCCGGCGTCGGCGCCTGTCCCCAGAAGCACTGCAGCCGGCTGAGCACCCAGGGCGGATCGGACTGGTACCGCGTGATCTCATGCGAGTTGTGGGAGGCCTGCATGAATTCCTCCGACGGGGTGCGCATCCCGAGGGCGACGGACGAGAGCGCGAGATTGTCGGTGGGACGCCGCGGGGGAAAGAGAATGCCCTTGCCGACCATGTGCAGGAATGGCTTGACCACAAAGGCGTGGTCCCGATCCCGGTACGCGGCGACGCCGTCTTCCACCCGGGTCTCCGAGAGTTGAACCAGATGGTATCGCGCACCCATCGCCGCACGGTAACTCAACGCCCGGAGAAAGTGGCTGCCTACCATTCCGGACGCCCATTGGTGCTGCCGGTCGTAACACACGTTGTCGTGATCGGAGCGTCCCGCCCAATCGGAGAAATGGCCGCTCATCTGGAGTCCCAGCCGCCCGGAGAGGGAAAGATCGCACAACCGTTCGTACGTCTCCTCCATGGCCGGGACGATGACGTCCTTGTACTTCCGGTCCTTCAGCATCCAGTCCCACATGTCGGTGTAGCAATCGGCGGCCCAGTGAAGGAACTTCGACCGAAGGAAGACCTTGCGGTTCCCGTGCTTGAGGCAGAGGTCGCAGACCGGCTTGACGTGCGCCTCCACAGCGTAGCGATAGGCGGGCGTGGCATCCCGCGCGACCTCGGGGAAGATGAAGCCCTTGCAGGCGGTTGGCGCCGCCTGGAGAATGCCCTCGACGGTGGACAGGCTCAGGAAGAACGGGTCGTTGCCATGGCCGATCGTCCAGACAAAGGGCAACCCTTCGCGTTCGAGCCGCCGCGCGTACTCCACGATCTCCTGCGAAGTGAGCTGGTACTTCATCCGCTTGTCGCGCTTCCGGTCCCACCCATGCGGGAGCTTCGACCGGTCCATGGCCTCGCTGAACCACTGGTTGCCGGCGAAGTTCAGATGCGCATAGGGGAATTCCCCGGCGTGCAGATTCAGGAGCGGAACGAGCGAACGGCCCGGGGCAGCCTCGCTGATCGCACCAACCGCGAAGGGCTCAAGGTTGAAGACACAGAGTTGTTCGGGGCACTTCTGTGGTTGATACGGCGGCGGACGGAAGGCGTTGATCTGGGCGGTGAGCTTCTCGATGTTCGTGACGATCTCGCGGAGCTTGCCCTGATAGCCGAGCGCCCTGAGCGCCTCTTCCCAGCCCGGCTGGTCCATCCTCGCAAGATGGATGCCGTCGCCGCCCGATTGACCGCTGCCCAGCAGCAGGGTCTTCGTTGCGGCGTCGTAGCACAGCCCGGCCGGGGATTCGGCGAGGGAAACCTCCTTGCGGATTCGCCCGTCGGCGCCGTAGAGCCGCAGCGCCGAGGCGTACAGCCCGATCAACTCGTCGCGCCGGCCGCCTTCCGACGGCACCTTGTCCAGCATCACCATCGCGTAGACATGCTGCCCGCGGCCGGTGTTCCTCTCCTGCAAACTGCCGAGTTTCCCGCCCGCCGCGTCGAAGATCACCCCGCCCTTTGTGCCTCCGAATACAAGTTCGTCGCGGCCGTCGCCATCCGTGTCCACCGCGATCATGTGGTAGAAGAAGCTCTCCTTCGTGACGCGCGGCTCCCCCTGCGGTTCGAGCCCGGGCAGGCGGTGAAGGCCGAAAACAAGGCGGTTGTAATCCCTGTCGATGCCCACGGCGAGACCCGGATCCCCCTTCGTGGAGAAACAGCCCTCATCGAGGTTCATGATCGCGCCCGGCAGGCCGGCCTTCGCGACGACCTGCCCCTGCGGCGAGATGTGGTAGAGCACGCGCTCCGGGCCGCCGCAGACGATCCCGACCTGGCGCGGCCCCCACGCGACGATTCGCACACTGTAGAGCGGCGGCTTGCCCTCGAACACCTTCGCCAGGAGCTTCCCGTCGTGATCGATGAGGTAGAGCGAGCCGTCGGCCGAGGCCACGGCGCACTCGTCAAAGCCATCGCCATCGATGTCGCCCACATCCAGGTCGAAGGGGAAGAACCGGCCGGCCGCCTGCTCCCAGAGCTTCCGGCCGGTGAAGTCGAAGCAAAGCACCTTCCCCGAGTACGCCGCCGCCACGATCGACCGGGGCACGTCCGCCGCCGTACGGGCCGCCTTGAGGTGGTACACCGTCTCGCCCCCCGTCGGAAACCACGACACGGGCGACGACGCCGGATCGGCAGCCCGGGCCGGGATCATGCCGCCGATGAGCGCTGCGACCAGATGAGGAATTCCGATCTTCATGGTTGCCCCTTTGATTGTCGCCAGCCTGGCCCGCGGTCCCCCTCACTGCGTCACGAGCCACGCCGAAAGCGCGCCTGTCCCGGTGCGAGGCGTGAAGCCCACGCGGAACCGCGCGTGCGGAGGCACCGGAGAGAGCAGGAACGGCTCGCCGGCCCGGACCGCCAGCGGCGACGCACCCATCCATTCCTTCGACGCGGGATTCCACGGGATCACCCGGACTTCGCCGTCGACGGCGCTTGCGACGTGCAGGTGGAAGGCGCGGCCGTCGGCCTCGACGACATGACTCAGGAGTCCGGCCGGACCGGCGTCCGCCTTATCCCACAGCAAAATGGGCTGGTGCACGGACCGCTTTGGCGCGCGGACCAAGCCAACGGTCCGGTTGCCGGTGCTGTAGTAGAGGTGGAACCACTCCTCGTCGGCCTCCATCGCGTAGGGGGCGACCGCACGGCGCTCGTAGTCCTGGTTGGCGTAGAGCACGCGCCGGCCGAGGACGGTCCACTGGTCGAGCGACGACGCGACCGCGGGCGCGGAGTCGTGCGAGTCGAGTTCGAGACTCAGCCCGGCCCAGACGCTGCCGATCCGCACCGGGCAGCGGATCGTCTGACCGCTGTCGTGGTGGTCGCCGGTCGCCTGCGCGTGGAATCCACTGTGGCCGGCCACGGGGGCGACGGTCTTTCTCCAGGCGATGCCGTCTTCGCTGTCGGCGAGCCCGTTCCACTGTCCGTGCGGGCCGAAACCGGTGTAGATCATCCGCCACGGCCGCGTGCGCTCCTCGGGCAGGTAGAACACCTTCGCCGCATCGACGCCGCTTCCACCGCCCGACGCCCCCTCGTTGAGCGCCTCGGGGGCCGGCCCGAGGACTGCGCCCTTGAGTCCGTCGAGGGCGCCCGTCCGCGTCCAGCGGATGCCGTCATCGGACACCGCCAATACGATGTACTTCATGCGGGGCGGCGGCCGCCGGCCGGTGGCGCGGTCGGGATAGACGTGGGACGGGCCCCAGTAATAGAGATGGAACCTGCCGTTCACCCGCAGGACGCTGGTCGGCGACATGTAGCCCTGTTCCCAGGCCTCGGCCGGGGGCAGGACGGGATTGCCGGGGTGCTTGGTCCATCGCACGCCGTCCTTCGAGGTGGCCAGCCCGATGCTCCTCTGCGCCCCTGCGCAGGCATACCACATCCGCCAGTCCTCCGGCCCGACGCGCAGCACAACGGGCCGCTCGATGCCGGCCTCGTCCCACTCCCCCGTGGCGCCGCACAACACCGGGTTCGCCGGATGCTTGTAGTTGTTGAGATTCACCGACAGGAACGGGATGTCCGCGGCCAGCGCCGCGGCCGCGGCGGCGCGCGACGCCATCCCCGCGCCATCCACATCGCCCGCTTCGCTGACGCACACCATCCCCGCGAACGCCGCCGCGACCAGTCGGCGGCACGCCATCCGCAGCCGAACTCCGGGAGCCGCACTCATCGGGCCTCCTTCCCCGCCTTCGCGGCGTTCGTGCCGCGAACGAAGAGGGCGCAGGGCTTGGATGACGGGAGCACGACGCGCGTGCCGCGGAAGGTCTCGACGATGTGCGGGTAGGCGCCGGCGTTGAGCGTCTTGAGGAGCGACACGGCCACGTCGGTCGAGTCGACCACGTCGAGCATCGGGCGGTCGCCGAGCTTCCGGACGACGCCGTAGTTGCAGTAGATCCGGACGTCCTTCGAATTCGAGATCCGGCAGGGCGTGTTGCCGTCACCGCCGTCAGGACGGTTGATCGTCCCGGCCTCGACCTTGAAGTAGTAGACGCGGACATGCTCGCAGTCGGCGATCTCGGACTGCGGATTCTGTCCCTTCCGTTCAACGTTCAGCGCGTAGAACGCGAGCGGCTCGCGCAGCCCCTTCAGGACGAGCGGACCGCCGCGCGCCATCATGCCGTAGATGCGGCCGCCGGCGTGACCCGCGAACGTCACGACCGCAGGGGCCATGAAGATGTTGCCGCGACCCGACCGCCAGTCGACACGGCCCTGCATCCGGAGCATCGAGAGCCCCGGCGCGGCGCGCGCGTCATCCGGCGTGGCGAGAACGAAGGGAACCTCCTCGGCAGCACCGCGGCCGCGCTTCCCACCGCCTTCGCCGCCGCCGAACGTGCTGTGACCGGGCGAGAGCCCGAAGATGTGCGTGTCCGGCCCGAGGGCCAGCGTTCCGGAGATCTTGTAGGCGCCCTTCGGGACAAAGATCTTCGCATGCGCCTTGATCGCCGCCTCGAAGGCCTTGGTGTCGTCGGTCGTGCCGTCCCCCTTGGCGCCGAGGGTCCGGATGTCGACCGCATCCTTGTCCTCGAACGACGGCAGCCCGCGCCAGTGCCGGGCGCGCAGGGCGTCGAAATCGGGCGCGGCGGGCGCGGGCATGCAAATCAGGATCTCGCCCTTGGATTCCACGCCATCGATGAGGTTCACGGCCGGATCGGCCTGCGACGAGTACCGCTCAATCAGCGTCCAGCCGCCCGCAGCGGGGAGCTTGCCGCTGTTCGAGCAGACCGACGCGGCGCCCTTCACCAGCGTGTCCTCGATGTGGACGTTCTCCCTCTGACGCGTCTTCGCGACCACGCCGCCCGGGCTCAGGCTGATGGCGCAGTCCACGAAGCTGACCCCGGCGTACATGGGCTCCGTCATCAGCTCGACCACGGCGGATCCGGCCGGCTCGAAGCGGCAGCCGACGAAGAGCGTCGGCACCTGCGCGCCGCCCTTGGCGTAGCGAACCGCCGCCTCGGTCTGTCCCTTGAACGTGCAGGCCGCGAGCAGCGGGAAGCGGCTGTTCGGCTCGATCACGATGCCGTACCGGCCGCCGACGACTTCCATGTTGTACGTGCCGCCGCCCTGGCCACAGCAGTTGTTCATGCCCGCGTAGGCGCCGTCGGCCTGGATGGTGCTGTCGAGCAGTGCCGAACCCTGCGAACCCGAATGGCGGATGCCGATCGCGCCGGCGTGGCCGCGCACGTCGATGTCGATGCCCTTGAAGAAGTGGCCGAAGGCGATGTTCGGCTGCTCCTTCCCCCACTCCGGCTCCTGCTTCCCCGGCGCGTCGTCGCGCGTCTGCGCCCAGATCCACACAAGCACCTTGGGCCGGGCGGGGTCGTCGAAGCCCTTCGCGTCCTTGGACAGCTTCAGCACCGGACGCTTCCCCTTCGTCGAGCCGAACATGACGATGCTCTGCGGCACGTCCCAGTAGTGCTGCGTCTTCCCGTCCGTCTGCCGGGGACTGTCCAGCTTCTTCACCTGCTGCTCGCAGGACAGCGTGTCGGAGATGAGGTAGGTCCCCTCCGGGAAAAAGCAGACCAGCCGCCGGTCCCGCGCATCGTTCACCGCGCGCTGGATGGCCTTCGTCGCGTCTGCGGCACCCGTCGGATCCGCCGCGTAGGGCGGCTGCGTGACGTCGAGGAGCCCGAGCTTGAGGAGGCGGTCGGCGGCCGTCCCCGGCGATTCCGCCGCCGCGCCGGTCGCGGTCCCCGCACCCCATGAAAGGGCGGCCGCGCAGGCGAGACCGAGGACCGCTTGTTCGATCATGCATCGCTTCATACCGATGTCCCTCCTGAATTCTACGGTGCGGGCCGCGGCGCGTCGCGCAGCGGCCAGTTCGGATCCTCCGTCCGCGCGGACGCAAAGAGTCCCTCGATCCGCCGGACCCGTTCGGGATGCTCCGCGGCAACATTGCGCGTCTCGCCGGGGTCGGCCGCGAGATCGTAGAGCTCGACCGGCGCGTCACGGCGCCCGTTGCGCAGGCCCTTCCAGCGGCCGTCGAGCAGGACCGCCTGCGAGCTGCCGGCGCCGTGGTATTCCCAGTACAGATCGCGGCGCGGCGGCGGCGCGGCCGGCCGCCCGAGCAGCGTCGGCAGGAGGCTCGCACCGTCGAGTCCCGCCGGCGTTTCGAGGCCGGCCGCGTCCAGGGCCGTCGGGAGGAAGTCGGCGAACGAACCGACCTGAGCGGACACCGTGCCCGGCGCGATGCGACCCGGCCACCGGGCGATGAACGGCACGCGGATGCCGCCGTCGGTGTGATCGCGCTTGAACCCCCGAAAGCCGCCGGCCGAGCGGAAGAAGGCAGGATCGTAGCCGGTGAACTCCTTGCGCTCGGGACCGTTGTCGGAGGCGAAGAGAACGAGCGTGCGATCCTCCAGCCCCAGATCGCGAAGGTGCTTCACGAGGGCGCCGACCTGCGTGTCGAGGTACGTGACCATCGCTGCGTAGCCCTTCTCCGGCTCCGGCCACGGCTCGTCCGCATAGCGCCCGAGGTCCGGCACCTCGGCGCCGTTGCCGAGTTCGGCCGCCGCCTCGTTGTTCGCGTGCGGGATCGTCGTGGCGAAGTACAGGAAGAACGGCCGCTCGCGGTTGTGATCCAGGAATCCCAACGCCTCGTCGAGCATCAGCTTCGGACTGTAGACGACCTTCTTCGCCGCGATGCCGCCCATCCCCCAGGCACCGTCCTTCCCGACAGGGATCGGCCGGACCTCGTTGGGCAGCGTCACGCGTTCGCGGTTCCGCCAGAGGTACTCCGGGTGGAAGTTGTGCGCATGGACTTGGTCGAGGTAGCCAAAGAACAGATCGAACCCCTGGAGCCACGGCGCGCCGGGCGTGTCGTCCATGCCCAGACCCCACTTGCCGACGCAGGCGGTCGCGTAGCCGGCCTCGCGGAGCCGGGCGGCCACGGTGACGTCGTCCGGCGACAGCGACTGGCGGTGACGGGCCGTCAGCGGCGCGTTGCCGCGCACGCGACAGCGGGCGCCGTTGCGTCCGGTCATCAGCACGCAGCGCGACGGCGCGCAGACGCTCGCTCCCGCGTAGAACTGCGTGAACCGCACCCCCTCCGCGGCGAGCCGGTCTATGGCCGGCGTCGCGATCTTCGCCTGGCCGTAGCAGCCGAGGTCGCCATAGCCGAGGTCGTCGGCCAGGATGAAGACGATGTTGGGCGGCGGCGGGGCGGCCGCGTCAGCGCCGGCGCATGCCAACGCCACAAGCGCGGCGCGGGCCAAAGGATGAAAACGGCGCATCGGGGTTTCCTTATCGCCACAGCGGATCGACCATCTGCCGGTCGATCGCGCTCCAGGCGGCTTCGAGTTCGGCGAGGGCCGCGGGCTCGGCGGCGGCGAGATTCTGCGCCTCGCCGGGATCGCGTGCGAGATCGTACAGCTGCCAGGCGCCGCCGCGGGCGCGGTAGATCTTCCGGTCGCCCGACCGGAACGCGGCCTGCCCGCCGACGCGCCAGTAGAGGCTCGAATGGATCGGCGCCGCGTCGGCGACGGCCAGCCGCGGCACGAGATCGACGCCGTCGAGCCCGGCCGGTGGCGGCACGCCGGCGGCGGCGAGCGCCGTTGGGAGGATGTCGAGCGAACTGACCGTCCTCGCCTCCTCGCGGCCCGCGGGAATTCGGCCGGGCCACCGGACGATGTAGGGGATGCGGATGCCTCCCTCGAGCAACTGGCCCTTCTCGCCGCGCCATGGACGATTGCTGGAGGTCAGTTCGCGCGTCGGTCCGCCGTTGTCGCTGAGGAAGACAACGAGAGTGCTCTCCGCGAGCTTGCAGGCTCGGAGTTTCGCGAGGACCCGGCCGACGGCGTCGTCGAGGTGCGAGGTCATGGCGGCGAAGATCCGGCGCTGGGCGTCCTCAATGTGCCGGAAGCGGCGGAGGTGGCGGTCGTCGGCCTGGAGCGGGCTGTGAACGGCATTGAAGGCCAGGTGGAGGAAGAACGGCTGGGCGCGATGGCGCTCGATGAAGCTCTCCGCCTCGCGGGCGAAGGCGTCGGTGAGGTTCTCCCGTTCGTTGACGGGCTGGCCGCTGCGGAGGATCGGATTGTCGGCGTCGTAGTCGTCCTCGTTCCGCCCCATGTGCGTTGACCAGATCACGCGGCCGTCCGGCGAGGTCCAGCGTCCCTCGCCGCCGTCAGGCAGGGCCTTGCGCCGGAGCCAGGTGACGTGGTCGTCCCACGGGACGGGCACGAAGAAGTGCCCCTCGTGCAGGAATCCGAAGAACTCGTGGAAGCCGCGTCGCTGGGGATGGAACTCCGCGGTGCCGCCGAGGTGCCACTTCCCGATGAGCGCCGTCGCGTAGCCGGCATCTCGCAGGCGGTCGGCGATCGTGCGCTCCGTCTTCGGCAGGCCGACGGCCGGATCCTCGTTCCTCGCCCCGATGGGATTCCCCTCGAAACCGAACCGGGTCTGGTAGCGCCCGGTCATCAGCGCCGCGCGCGACGCCGCGCAAAACGGCGCGGTGACGTAGCCGGCCGTGAATCGCACGCCGTCGCGCGCGAGCGAGTCGATGTGCGGCGTCGGGATGTCGGTTCCGCCGTAGCAGCCCGCCTCGCCGTAGCCGAGATCGTCGGCGAGCAGCACGACGACGTTCGGCCGCGGCGCGGCGGCGGCGGCCAAGGTCAACGTGAAGACCGCGAAGAGCGCAGAAACCGGACGGCCCGGGTTTCCAACCCTTGGACGCCCGACGACCCGGGTCGTCCAAGGACTGGAAACCCCGTCCGCTGGCCTCCGGATCTCCATCGTCTTCGCGTCCTTTGCGGCCTTCGTGTTGAAAGCCGGTCCGCCGGATCTGTGTCTCACGCCTCCGACAGGCCTGCGTCGCGGATGGCGTTCTTCAGGTGCGCGAGGGCGTCCTTGTAGTCCTTCGGGCCGACGTATTCCAGCACCAGCGGAACGGACGGGGTACGCTCGGCGGCGAGCGTGACGAAGCGCTTGTAGTCGATTTCCCCCTGCCCGGCGCCGACGCCCTTCTCGACGTGCAGCTTGCGGTCCTTGGCGTGCAGGCAGTCGATATACGGGCCGAGCTGCGCGAACATCTCGTCGAGGTCGTTGAGTTCGATCAGGTTCGCGGGGTCGAGCAGCACGCGCACGCGCGGCGAGTTCACGGCC
The DNA here is from genome assembly GCA_964423465.1 of uncultured Verrucomicrobiota bacterium. Classification (GTDB taxonomy): domain Bacteria; phylum Verrucomicrobiota; class Kiritimatiellia; order PWTM01; family PWTM01; genus VGWF01. The sequence goes on from CAYRFK010000147.1 coordinate 12,125, forward strand.
TCGACGAAGGTCCGCACTCGCTTGGCGGTGGTCAGGAAGCCGCGATAGAAGGGCTCCAGCAGGACCTTGGCGTCGTGCTTCTCCGCGAGGGCTGCGAGCTGGCGGACGACGTCCACCGTCTGCGGCCACACCGCGTCCTGGAACTCGAT
>CAYRFK010000148.1:0-4141 GCA_964423465.1 uncultured Verrucomicrobiota bacterium
GGTACTCCCAGGCGTCCGGCAGATCGTCGTTGTCCGTGTCGCGATCGCGAATCGTGACGATTCCAGGAAGCGCATCCGGGGGTACCGTCAGCCCGACAGAGGCATAGGTTCCTGTTCCGCTCGGCCATGTGTGGAGGAAACCCCACGACTCCCAGGTGTCGAGGATCCCGTTCGTATTCTGATCGACGAACGCGCGGAGGTAGTACGTTCCCGGGCGCAAGCCGCGCAGCGTATAGCTGGACTGTCCTTGCGCCGTGCGCGTGGTAACCGCCGTCTGGCTTTCGGGGACGCCGTTGAATCCCGCAGATGCGAAGGCCTGCACCAAGATGGGCGTCCAGTTCGTCACCATCGCCTTGCCGGTATAGTAGGTCCGGCCCGAGATCACACTCGATCCAGGCACGCCGTTCGTTGCGCTTACCGTGAAGGCCGCGGTGGACGACAGTGCACTGTACCCAGCCCGGGGATTCCAGCCGCGAACGGTCCAGAAGTACAACCCGTTGGTGAACGTGCCCTCGCCCGCGTAGACCGGAGGCGTGAACCGATAGACCCCTGCCGCGTCGCGAGGGGAATTCGTTGCGATCCAAGTGAAGGCCACAGGACCCGCCACGTTGCCGGCCCGCACGGAGATCTCAAAGACAGGCGAGTTCGTATCGCCTGTCCACGAGAACACGTTGCGGGCAAAGCTCAGTAGTCCACCGGCAGGCTGCACGGGCACCGGTGCGGCGATCGCCGCAGCGTACGCCGGCGAGAACGAGCCCTGTGCGTACGGCGCGCCGTAGTAGTTTGTATAGACAAACCACCTGTAGGAGGACGTAAACGGCAGCGCAGTGCGGCCCGCCATCCAGTAGTCAAACTCCTGGATGAAGTTCTTCGTTGCCGTGACCGTCTTGTCGAGGATGATGCTGGGGCCGTCCGTCTCGACACGAACCCTGTACGAACCAACGTTGGGAACCGCCGCCCACGAGAAGCGATGCAGGCCCGAAGGTTGATCGGTGAGTGTCACGTTGAGTTCAAGTGCCGCGCCTGTTCCGATCCAAACCGGGGTTGGATCCGCGATGCCGGCAGGCTCGCCGGCATCAAATGCGCCATCGTTGTCATTGTCGATGAACACGAAGAACCGGTTCATTCCCTCGCGGATATGGCGTGCCACATTGAGGGTGATCCCGGAGATCGGGAAGACGCCGATGCCGGCTCCGCCACGATCAATCTCGCCCTGAGCGTCCGGGATTCCATCCATTTCGGACTGCGTATAGGCAAGGAATACGACATCGCCAGCCGTACGCGTGCCCGTGTAGCTCACGTTGAACGTGAGAGCGGGCACTGGATAACTCTGGCCGTTCTCAGGATTCGTCTGTGCCATGTACTCGGCCCAGTTGCTCCAGCCATCGGCGTCCTGATCGTTGGCGGCGTCATAGGTGAGCGGACTCATGATGCCCGGGTAGTTCGCTTCCCAAGCGTCAGGTATCCGGTCGCCATCGTCATACAACTCGCCGAATTTCCTCAGACCCGGATCGATTCCGGGGCCGAAGTTGTTGTCATCGTAGTCGCCGATGCCATCGCCATCGGTATCCCAGTCCCTAGGATCGGTTCCAGCCAGATACTCAGCCCGGTTGTTGAGCCCATCCCCGTCGGGATCCCCGCCAGCGCCGTCAACGCCATCTGGCGATCCCGGATCGAGGCCGTTCTCGGTCTCCCACCAGTCCGGCAGGCCATCACCATCCGAGTCCTCCTGAATGTGGCCCCATTCATCCGTCCCGAGGCTGATGAAGGTCATGCCATTGCCCAGCAGAGGCGCGTACGAGTAGTCATTGCGCTTCATGTAGTCCTCGACGTGCAACCCGCCATCGGTTGCTGTGAGGTAGGTCGTCATGCGGTCCTCGTAGGCACGGATTCGGTCCACCTCGATTGGGGGCGTGCTGCGCAACACGACCTCCCCGCCGGCGGCCTGCGGGAGCATGATGTACTGCTGGCCCTTGCGCGCCGAATCCGTGATGAACGGCGGCGCGATCGCGCCGTCGAACGTCATGTACGAGACAAGACGATGGTGCGCCAGTCCGTCATCAAAGGCGTAGTCGGGGATGGGGCTGATCGTCTGAAGACCCGACAGAATATCTGTCCTGGTCAGCCCGTACTTCATATGGCGGCGGACATTGTCCTGCGCGACCGGGTCATTCCAGAACATCACTTCGTCGAAGACGCCGTTGATGCCGCCGGTGGGCGTTCCACCGGGGCCGCCCTTCCCTCCGAAGCTGTCGGCGATGCGCAGTTCGGATCCGTCATGATCGTTCATGACGTAGTAACCCTCGAACGGGAGCCCGGCGATGGGCTGGAATACATAGTAGGGCCGGACTGCATCCAGCCGTCCGTCGATGTAGAGATTGACATTAACCGTGTCGCCCACCAGTGCAAGGTGGTGCCACGTGCCGTCACGGATGTCGACTTCCGACGTCATGGTTGTCGTCCGAACTTGGAAGTCCTGATCGAGGCGGAGCAACGTGGCATTGTTCTGCCCGCCGTACACGGGAGTGTAGACCATCACGCCGCCAACCCAGTAGCCCTGCGGACGTCCATCCGCCGACAATCGCAGGCTGTGACAGATCGCCCACTGGTTGTCGCCGGTGCGAACCTTGCGTTCGGCAATGATCCCGGCTCCGCTTACCGGATCGACCTGAACCCACGCCTCGACCGAGAATGGATAGGTACCGTGCCCGCTGAGGTACGGGATCGTCCCGAACGCCTGATCCGTCCGATAGTCGTAGAAGTACGGCGCATCGGTCTCCGTGGCGGACTGCTGCGTGGCGCGTCCCAGCATGGCCAGATTGCCCTGGTAGCTGTTCTGCTCGAGCGCCGCGGTGAAGAGGAGGATCTTGCGGTAGCTTTCGGCGATCTCCTCGCCCGTGCGCGCCATCTTCCACACCCGCATCTCATGCACGTCACACGACAGGCCAAGCGACCCGATCTCGAGACGTCCTGATTCGCCAACGTACGGGGTCGTCCCGAGTTCGGTCGACCTCATGACTTCACCGCCGTTGATGTAGAGAACGTACCTGCCGGTATCGCTGTCGAAGCTGGCTGCAATATGCGTCCAGTCGCCCGCGCCGGCGCCGATGGGAATGGCACGGCCACTGGCAAGCTTGGCCGCCGTCTTGCCGGCATCGCTGCGCGTGAACAGCGCATACGGCGACGCCGTTGCGCCGACCCGCTCGACGCCCAGTTCAAACGTGGAGTAGCCGTCGGCCTTCGTGACTCGACGGACGATCGAGTTCTGACCGATCGGCAGGGCCGTCGGGCGCACCCATGCCTCAACGGTCCAGTTCGTCAGCGCGTAGTTCGCCGTATCGGCGCCGTCGACCATTTCGTCGACCGTTCCGACACTCGCTCCGTTCATTCGAAGGGCACGACGAACAAACGGTGCCTCGGAACGAAGTTCGCTCGTCGCGGCGGTATGCTCGTTATAGTCGGTTTGGGTGTCGTCATCCGAATCCAGCGCATACGGCGGGAACTCGGACAGCACGGGGACCGCTGCGCCAAGCGGGCCCTGCGCCTCGGCAGCATGCGCCCAGTTGAAGCGCCAGTCGTCGGTGAACCGGCTGTTCTCTGCCGTGAGTCCGCCGTCATCGAAGTTGAACAGGCGCTGCGGTGCACGGTTGGCATCCGGGCCCTGCGCTGTGAATTCCGGCAGCAGTACTCCGCGAGCATCCTGGATCTCAAGGCCGATGCGGGTGTAGTTCCAGACGCGAACCGCATCGATCGTGCCGATGAAGCCGCTGGTGACAGCGGGGCCTACGATGTCGCCGCCACCGATGACCGTCTCGAATGCGCCGACGGCCGTCGCCGGAGGCTCCTGCGCGACATGGCGGCGGGCCACTTCCTTCCCGTCGACGAACAGGCGGATCTGGTCGTGCGTGAGATCCCTGACGACGGCCAAGTGAGTCCACCGATCCATCACCATCTCGGTCGGGGCAGTGACGATCTGCTCCACAGCGGCGCCATTCAGACGGAACCGGAAGAGGGCGTAAGGATATCCGGCATTCACACCGAGTTCGTAGTCGGTCCAGCGCACTCCGTTGTAGGGGAACTTCTCGGCACGTCGAACCAGGATTGCAGTCTGGCCGGATGCGCTCGCGCGGACCCACGCCTC
>CAYRFK010000148.1:4241-12226 GCA_964423465.1 uncultured Verrucomicrobiota bacterium
TCCGAGTCGCGGTTGTTGGGATTCGTCCCTGCAAAGTACTCGTAGAGGTTCTCCAAGCCGTCCCCGTCGGCATCCCCGGTGGGCCCGCTGAAGCCGTCTGGGCTGTAAATGTCCATACCGAACGCGATCTCCCACCAATCGGGAAGACCATCGGCGTCGGAGTCCATCTGATTCTGAAGATTGGGATTGACGGCGAACATCGCCCCGGCGCCGATCACCGCCGCATGCGCCCATTCATTCTGCCAGTCGGAGGCCCAGCGGGAGTCTTCAGCAGTCGTCCCGCCGTCATTGAAGGAGAAGTGAACGATCGGCGTGCCCATCCCGCCGGTCGCGCGCGCGGCATTGAGACGTGCGCCCGAGAGAACCTTGCCATCCAGCGCCTCGATCGGATCCGCGCCGCCAAGGATGAGTTGCTTCCACGCGAGGCAGTTTAGTTCCGGGTACATGGAGGCCAGCAGTCCGGCCACGCCGGCAACGTGCGGCGACGCCATGGACGTGCCGCTCATCGTCTCGTAGCCGCCGCCCAACGCCGTGCTCAGGATATCGTAGCCCGGCGCGCCGAGGTCTACCGAGGTCGCGCCGAAGTTGCTGAAGTAGGCCATGGCATCGTTCCGGTCCGTCGCTGCCACGGACACGATGTTCGGCAGGTCATAGGAGGCCGGATACGACGGGTAGGCGCCGTCGTTGTCGTTGGCGTCGTTCCCCGCCGCCGCAACGAACAGGATGTTGGCGGCCCGTGCGCGGGCGATGGCGTCATACTCGGCCTGCGAATAGTAGTACCCGCCGTAGCTGGCGTTGATGACCTTTGCGCCGTGCTGGATCGCGTAGTCGATGGACGAGATGATCGCGCTGTCGGAGACGAAGTAGTCGCCGACCTTGAGCGCCATGATCCGGACGTTCCAATTTACGCCGACCACGCCTACACCGTTGTTGCCGACGGCTCCGATGGTTCCGGACACGTGCGTGCCGTGACCAAACAGATCCATCGGATCCCCGTCTCCGTTGTAGTAGTCGTAGCCGTGATAGTCGTCGACGAGGCCGTTGGCGTCGTCGTCAATGCCGTTGGTCGGGATCTCGTTGACATTGACCCACATGTTGTCGCGCAGGTCCGGGTGTGTGTAGTCCACACCGGAGTCGATGACCGCAACGATCGTACTGTGCGTCCCGCGGATCCGGTCCCACGCCTCCGGCGCATCGATGTCCGCATCGGCCACTCCGCCCGCCAGACCGCTGTTGTTCAAGCCCCACATCGTGGAGAACTGAGGATCGTTGGGTACGATGAAGGCCGTCTTGACGTAGTCCGGCTCCGCGTATAGCACGGCTCCGTTCAGCTTCAACTCTGCGATCTTCTGGGCGACCGTCTTCCCGTCGGTGATCGTCATGACGTGCAGGGGCATCGTCTTCATCGAACGCGACACGGTCATTCCGGCTGCCGTGGCAATGCCGGGAACGGACGCCGCCGCGGTTCCAGTTTTGAATCGGACGATGACGCGGTTCGGGACCATGTTGCTGGCCGCGACCGTCGCGACATTGACCTGCGGCACGGAGGCGACCTTCGTCGAACTGCTGAAGGCCACCGGCGGCCGGATCTGGCCGGCGGATTGCGCGGCAGCTTCCGAGTCCACCGAGCCGGCCAGGACGGCCACGTCGTCCAGATGCCCGACAAACGGATGCGTTACGACGCCTGCGGTCATGTCCGCGGCGCCCAGGGTCAGAAGACCGTCAAAGCTGCCCGGATCGTCCACTCCGAGTCCGGTCGGCGCGAACGCGTCGGTCCGGTACGAGACGAGGTGCCCGTTGACGAACAGCCGGAGCGTGTTCGCCACCGAATCATACGAGCCGATGACCTGAGCCCACTGCTCGGGCGCGATGAGCGCGGCGATGTGCTGTGCACCCAGCACTTCGTTGTCGCCCGCTTCGGCGAGGCCGTTCACCCGGATCTCGTTCAGTGAGCCGTCGGCGCGAATGCCCACGAACCGGACGAACGGACGGAACGCAGCGCCTTCGACGGTGAGGCCGACTTCGTAGTTGATGCCCGTGATCGTGTTCGCAGCGAACCGGTTGTTATAGACGGCCATGCGAACCACGGTGCCGGTGGCCGTGGGCCATGTCGCCACGGCGGCAGGGCGGACCCACGCCTGAACCGACCACGAGGAGAGGTGCAAGCTGGGATCATCGGGGACGACCACGCGTGAGTCGCCGAATCCATTGAATTGCATGGCGCGCATCGTGGGCGGATCCCACGAGTTGATCGGACTCGATGCCGTGGCGCCTGGCACTGGATTGGCTTCGACTGCATCGGGCAATCCGTCATCGTCGGTATCGGACTTGTCGACGCGCGTACCCGTCGTGTTCTGCTCGAAGGCATTGTTGAGGCCGTCCAGATCCCAATCGTCCAGCCGGTCCGGCATCCCGTTGCCGTTGGCATCGGCCGTCCTGGGCAGGTCGACGTCGAAGCCCAGCGAGGCGTTGGCGCCCCGGGCCTCGTACTCGGTCTGGTTGCTGAGACCGTCCCCGTCGGGGTCGCCCGAGGCGCCCTCGGTGCCGCCGGCGTTGGTGTGATCCAGCCCGCGCAGAATCTCCCACCAGTCCGGGAGGCCGTCGCCATCCGAGTCGCGGTCCGCCGCCGAAACCTTGATGGCGAGAGCCGCCGGGGCCTCGATCACGTCGGGGCTCAGCACGCCGCCACGGAGACTCGCCGCGTTTCGCCAGCTGTTCATCCAGTCCTGACGCGGAGTGATCGCGAAGTTCTCCACCTGCCCCCACGTCCATGCCGGGTTCCCGCTGGTTCCTGCAGGATTGGTCGCATCGTCAAACGGGAAGTAGCCAACCATCGAACCGAGGCCCAGCGTATCCAGGCCCAACGTCGCCCCGGCAACCGTCGCGACGTCGACCACGCCGTTGAAGAAGGCGACCTCATCCATGTAGCCTGTGAAACCGGCGCCGACGCGGGTGTAGTCCACGCCCGACGGGCCGACGGTCTGCGGGCGGCGCGGGGTCAGTACGAAGGCAACCTTGACGCCGTCAAAGTAGACGGAGAGTTCGCCCGTTGCTGCGCTGAAGGACATGGCCACATGAGTCCAGTCGTTCAGAGGCACGATGCCGGTCGCCAGCGGTGTCATGACGAAGACATCCGGCGATCCGTCCGCCGGCGAGAAGCTTGCGCGCAGACGGCGGTCGGCCATCAGTTGGAGCCTGTAGTTGTACTTGCCGGCGTCGACGACGCGCTCAAAGATCGTCGCGCTCACAGCCGGTGTTGCCGTCGGACGTACCCAGGCGGCCACCGTGAGATTCGAGAAGACGTAGCGATCGCCGAACGGAATGACGCGCGGCATCTCGAGATAGCCGGTCAGTGCACCGTTCAACTGCATGACGCGGTCGTAGAGGGGCTCGGTGCTGACCGTCGGATCGGTGAAGCTGCCCACCTCGATGCCGTCGCCGATGTTGTCGTCGTCCGTATCGACCAGTCCGGGATCGGAGCCGTGGATGTTCTGCTCGTCCTCGTTGGCGAGGCTGTCACCGTCGGAGTCTTCCCGGTTGTCGCGAACGCCGTCGCCATCGGTGTCCTGCATGGTCGGATTGGTCCCGGCCAGCATTTCGCTGTAGTCGGTGAGACCGTCCAGATCGACATCCGACGTTCGGTTGGCGGACGTCAGATTGCCGAAGTAGCGGAACTCCCACGAATCGGGCAGTCCATCTCCGTCTGTGTCTGCACCTGTGCGATCGGTCGACCACCCCACTCCGGTCGAGTAGCGCTCAAAGGTCACGCGCGCCGGGCCGTCGGTACCGGTCGGGGGAAGCTCGATATTCGTAATGCGGATGCCGACGGGCGACGCGTCCCACCAACGGGCCGCGGGCTGCGTGTTCTCTGTGTAGGCCCTCATGTTGCGGGTGCCCGGGAACGGATCGCCGGTATCACCGCTGTTGATTCCGTCCTGCAGATCGGAGCGACCGTCGGCTTGGATCAGCTCCCACGTGAAGTGGTTGTTCACCTTCTGCTGGATCGGCAGCGCGCCGCCGAAGAACGTGAAGTCGACGTGCTCGACATAGATGCCGCGACCGCCAACCACGCCAAAGTCCGTGTTGTTATCCGTGTACCAGAGATTCAGCATCTCGGCAGGATTCGCCGGATTCGCGATCTGGAAATACTGATTGTTGCGACGCTCGATCGGATACATCTCGATCATCAGCGAGCCGCCGTCGAGCGGAAGCATGGAGGTCAGATCGTTCATGGTGACCCACGGCCCACCCACGCCGGCCGCAGCCTTGAGGTCGGGCATGCCGTGCACGAGACCGCCACCGGCCATCAGATCGTAGGCCGCGATGGGCGTGTTGATCATCGGATTACCGCCGGACCAGACATCGTAGTCGTAGAGGTCGGGCCAGCCCATCAGATCGTGTCCCTGTTCGTGCGAGAGCAGCGCCATGCCGAAGTCCTGGGCGGCGGGCGCCGTGTTCGGATCCCAGTTCGGGTCGTAGACACCGCCGGGGCCGACGCCGCCGGCCTCACCGCCGCCGTTCAACGGACGGACCTGGAACGTGATTGCGAGCGTGACGTTGGTGTCACGGCTGATGAACGGCCGGACTTGCCCGGACGGTCCACCGAGAGCCGCCCACCCTTCCGCACCGGGCGCGGTCGGATAGATTGGATAGCCGTACATGTACTGCATCGACGTCGTGCCCTGGACCTGGGCAAAGTTCTCGCTCTGATCCCACAGGGCGATGACGTCTTCCATGTAGCGGTGCCAACTGAACACGCCGGGCGCCGGAGTGTCCGTGGCGTAGTTCGCCTCCCCCTGCAGTTCGCGACCGCCGTCGAGATATCCGTCGAGGTTGGTATCGCGCAGGCTCGGCGGGTGGATGTCTACGCCCGGCACGCCGGTCCGGCGATGCGAGACGAACTCCAGCGACATCATATTCGCGCCGTCATAGCCCTGGCCACCCAGAGTATTGAAGCTGTACGGCCCGGCAGCGGGGGTCACGTTGTCGCCCGGGCCGTACCAACCTGCCGCACCTTCGATGTCATGGCCCCAGATTGCCTCGTTCCAAGGCGAGGTCACCTCGCCGAGCCTTCGGTCGCCCCCCGCAATGTAGACCGTGTTGGTCCATGTGTACTGGGTAAGCGGATCATCCGCACCTCCCGACTGCCAGATCAGCGTCTCGCCGTTCAGATAGTCACCGTTGAGATGGTAGATCGAAGACGGCATGTCACAGTACTCGGCCTGGCAATCGAAGGTCCACGTGCTTTCGGGAATCCACCCGTTGGCCGCCCGCGCGTTGCTCGGTGTGTAGCGCGTGATTCGTGTGACACCGCCCGGATACGCCGGGGCCGGCGTGGCACCAGCGCTGAAGACTGCCGTGTACCAGTCTCCCCACGTTGCATAGCCCGACCGAGGATCCCATCCGCCGCCCGGATTCATCGACGGCCAGATCAGACCGCCGGAGAATGGATCGACGGCAGCGGGGGTGGGTTCCAGCGCACCTGAGACGGGTGCCGCACGGGCATCCCAGACCCACTTGCCCGAGCTGCCCTGGTCAGCCCAGTCGTCCGGGCCATCAAAGCGTCCGTTGTAAGTACGGGCGACCATGGAGGTCCACTGTCCCGGGTAGTTCCACGCGAGGTAGTTCGTGTAGTAGTCGTAGGTGAAGGAAATCGATCGGCCGCGGGTATTGATGCTTCCGTTCTGGAGGCGGTTGCCGCGCTCGTAGCTGGCATTGCCCGCCAGGGCGGCCGGAATCTGGATGAAGGTCTGCGCGCCGCGCGCGGGATCGTAGACCGTGAGGAAGTCCTCGAACGTCTCCCCGTTGATCGGATCGGTCGGCTGGCCGTCGTTCGCATTCGTGATGCGGCGGGCCGGATTCTGTGCGGTCGGCGCGACGGCACCGCGGAGATCGCCGTAGATGCGTATACCCGATCCCGGGGTTGCGGTTGCGCCGCTCTTGTAGGTTCCATAGAGCTCGCGCGCCGCAAAAATGGAGGCGCGGACCGTGCGCAACTGGGTGGTCGCCGGAGGAGCGCCGGCACCCTTCCAGACTTCATTCCAGATGTAGTAGCCGCGGGTCTCAGCGGCCGCGTTGGTCGTGCAGTAGGCGCCGTACTCAATGTACAGGCCCGTATCGACAACTTGCAGGTTTCCGTCGGCATCCGTGGTTGCGTCCAGATAGGCGTTCTGGGGGATGGTCACGCCGTCGACCAAGGATCCGGGAATCGGGAACGGATTGATCGCATAGGGCATCGGGATCGCAACATTCGTCACGATGATATGATTGAAATCACCCTCGTTGCTGCCGATGGTCCCGTTATCCGGTGAGATGTCGAGTTCGTTGTGTCCCGGCAGGGCGACCTGAGCACCACCGTTGGCGTAGTAGATGGTCAGGATGCGGTTGAAGCCGTTGTTGTCATTGAAGTCCACGAACATCTCGCCGCCGTACTGGCTCCACTCGTCCCAGTTGTTGCGGGGCTGGTAGGCATTCGGATCACCAACGAACGCAACCGTGTTGTCGCTGTCCCAGTAATCCTCGCCCGGCTGGGGGGGATCCCACTGGCCATCGTTGTCGGCATCGTTGAACGACTCGCCCGGGGACCAGACGAGGTCGGTGTCGGCCGTGTCGTAGAAAAAGCTGTAGAAACGTGAATTGAAGGCGCTGAGGGAGTAGCGGCGATTGGGCGTTCCGACCGTGCCCGACGCCTGATTCACCGCCGCATCGGCGTTGGCGCCCTCATCGGTCTCTGGATTGAACGAATCCGCCATTCCGCTTCCCCGCGCAAACGCCCCACGCGACGGGCGGTTGGCCAGCGGCCACGGCATCTGGACGAATCCGTAAGTCTTCGTGTTGCCGTAGGCGCCCCACAGCTTGGCTCCGGTCGCGAGATCGTCGCGGTAGTACGAGGTTTCCTTCCAGAAGCTCTCATACCGCGTCTGGTACGCGTACTCGATGAAGTTGCGTTCGAGGGCGGCCGGAACCGTGTTCGGATTCCCGCTCTTCGGCACCATCGTCGGGAAGACGAGGGTGATCCAGTCCGGGATGGGCTCCACGGCTCTCGCCGCGCCGGCCAACAGGCCCGCCGCGACGGCCGCCACGATCCAGGTTCCACGTTGCATGCTCTTCATGTGGACTCTCCCCTCAAACTCAAGGCGTACTCGCCTTTTCATCGCCTGCATCCGGCCGGTGCGCCACGGAAGGCAAAACCACCCGTGCCGCTTTATAGATCTCCGACATACCGATCTTCAATTCATTCTGCCGCTGACGCGCCGTCTGGGCCTCAGCGCGCAACGCCGCGAGTTCGGGCAGGGTGGCCATCATGGCATCGACGGACTTCTGCTCCGCCTGGGCGCGCTCGGCCAGCGGTTGAAGTTCCGGCAGCGAAGCGGCGGTGCGCACGATACGGCTCAACTCGATACGCGCCTTTCGAAGGGATTCGGCGGTCTCGTTGACCGCGGTGAGAAGGGCCTCGCCCTCCACCTTGTAGTCACGCCCCAGGCGCGGATCCCGAGCCTCAATGCGCGATGCATCCCGACGGCACCAGTCACATTCGGTTGCCGGGTCGGCCGGCTTCTTCAGATGCTCGAGAACGTGGGCGCTGAAACCTGCGAACCGGCTGGATGCGGAGGACGCGGGCGGCTCTGCGGCGCGCAGCTTGGCCTCGGCATCCAGCCGCTGCGGCAACTTGGCGACGGCAGCCTGCATCTCGGCGCGGGCAGCCTTGAGCGCCTCGACATGCTCTTTGATTCCGGGAAGCCCGACGGACAGCGCGCGGACATTGTCCACCTCGCGGTCGGCGATCTCGATCTTGGACTGCAGTTCCCCGAACTCCTTGCGCATGGCGTCGAGCTTGGCCTGCTGCTCGGTCGTGAATTCCTTGATGAAGGGGCCGTCGACGATCGCGTCCTTCGCAGTGGGGTCCGCCGGAGTCTGCCCTTGGGAATCACCGGCCGTCACGGCGGGGGCAATAGGAGGCGCCTTCGCGCCGGAGTCATGAGCGG
>CAYRFK010000149.1:0-12221 GCA_964423465.1 uncultured Verrucomicrobiota bacterium
GCGGAGACAAGGGTGGTCAGCGTGGCGGCATAGTGTCCATCACGTCGGCAAGACGGCGCACCGGGGAGTAGAATCCGTGTTCCACCATGTCCGCCAATGCCCGTTCGGCCTCCGGCAGGGGGATCCCGCCGTCGCGAACGGCGGCAAGAAGAATGCCGATGGTGCCCGTCACCTTTAGGGCCAGCCGGGCGCACGCGTGCCGTGCGGCCATATCATCCGTGGCCACGATACCGCCATGGGGCCGGGCCACGACGATGGATGACGCCTCCCCGGCGCCCAGCGTGCGGCGCAAGTCCTGATAGACGACCAGATCGTCGAGGGGAACCGCAACGGTGCGGATGACCGAGGTGCGGACTTGGCGGACGACCTCCTCCAACGCGCCATGACCGGCCTGCATTCCGGCCAGCAGTTCCTCAACGACCTGTGGGGTCGCGCAAAGTCGCTTGGCGTATCGTGTCAGAAGCAGGTCGAGCCGCCCGGCCAGGGAGAAATTGGAGAGGACGACGGTATCCGCAAACAAGGCCGGAAGCTTAGGCATGGGCCGCATCGCTTGGATCGAATGCCGCCGTCTGAGGAACCGACCGTTCGTTCAACCATCGGCGTGCGTCGAGGACCGTGCAGCCCAGCGCTTCCGCCAGTTTGCCGACACTGATGTAGCCGCCGCGATAGGCCTCGACCGCCTGGCGATGCGGCGCGGACAGCCCTTCCATCTCGGGCTGATAGCACGCGGAGATCGCCTGGCGCACCAGTTCGCCAACGGTGCGGCCCCGGCGCCGGGCCAAGTGCTTCAGGTTCTGCGCCGTTCGCGGTTCGATCTTCACGTGCAGCGTTGCGGTTTGAGCCATGTTCCGTTCCGTCCTGTATGTACATGATTAGGTACATCGGCCACGGTGGATGTCAAACCCGAACGGCCGGGTCAGCCCAGCGTCCACGGCGCGCGCATCGGGCGTGAGAGCATCGCGTTGGCCTTGGCGTCGCCGGCCACTTCCTCCTTCGCCGGATCCCATGCGAGGGACTCGCGGCCGAGGCGCATGGCGATGTTGCCGAGGTGGGCGACGGTGATCGTGCGGTGGGCGGTCTCGACCGGTGCGGCGGTCGGCTTGCCGCTGTAGATGCCGTCGATGAAGTTGCCCTCGTGAATCTTGCTTTCGTAGAGCCGGATCTCGCCGTCCGTGATCTTCTCCTGCGACAGCTCCTTCGGCGTGAACGTGATCGAGTCGCGCTTCACGTGGATCGACTTCCCGTTCTCGCCCTCGAACGTGATGCCGTGCGGGATCTGCTCCTCGTTGCCAACCTCCATCTTCACGCCATTGGCATAGGTGCAGGTGAAGCGGAAGGCGGTTGCGGTGTTGTAAAGATCCGTGGGGGAGGGCAGCGTGTACTTGAAGTCGTTGAAGCGGATGGGGCCCGATGTGTCCATGTCCAGCGCCCACTGCGCGATGTCGATGTGGTGTGCGCCCCAGTCGGTCAGCATGCCGCCGGAGTAGTCGAAGTTCCACCGCCAGTTGAGAGGGAAGAGGGCGGGGCGGAATTCGCGCAGGGGGGCGGGACCCTGCCACATGTCCCAGTCGAGCCCGTCGTGCGGCGCCTCGGGCGCCTTGCGCGAGGCGAGCTGGCTGAAGTCGCGGTGTCCGCCGGGCAGGCCGACCCTGATGCCCTGCAGCTTCCCGAGGCGGCCGTTGCGGACAAACTCGGCGGCCATGCGGAACCGGATGTCGGACCGCTGCTGGCTGCCCGTCTGGAAGGTCACGCCGGCCTTGGCGATCGCGTCGGCCATGCGGCGGCCCTGCTCGACCGTGACGGCGAGGGGCTTCTGCCCGTAGATGTGCTTGCCGCGCCGGGCGCACTCGATGGCCATGACAGCGTGCCAGTGGTCGGGCGTGGAAATCTGGACGGCGTCCACGTCCTCCTTCTCCAGCAGCGCGCGCCAGTCCTCGTACCCGCGGCAGCCCTTGTAGTCCGCCTTGCCGGTCTTCTGCGCGTAGAACGAGTTGACCGTGCGCAGGCCGACCTCGCGGCCGCCGCGCGCCTCGCCCTGGTAGCCGTAGTTCGGCGATTCGCGGTTGACGTCCGCGACCGCGACGATCTGCACGCGCTCGTCGTTCAGGAAGTTCGGCGTCGTGCTGAAGGCGATCGTGCCGAAGCCGAGGCATGCGAGGTTGATCCGCTCCGACGGGGCGGGACGCCCGTCGCGCCCGAGCGCGGAGGCGGGGATGATCATCGGCGCGGCGAACGCGGCCGAGGCTGCAAGGAACCGGCGACGGCTGATACGGGTGTTCATGGACGACAGCCTAGCTGATGGCCGCGTCTGCGAAAAGCCGGATCCGCCCCTCAACGGACGCGCGCGGCCATGAGGACGCCAGCGCCGAGATAGAGAAGGACGGGCCCCCAGCTTGCGATGGCCGGGTCGACGAATCCGCGCTTGCCCAGCCAGAGACCGAGGCTGACCATGACCCACGACGAGAAGAACATCGCGATGCAGAGAAGGACCCCGCGAAGTGCGCCCTTGCGCCCGGTCGAGTTTCCGAACGGGATGCCGAAGAGCACTGCCACCAGGCAGCCCCACGGAAGCGCGAGGCGGCTGTGGAGGTCCACGCTGAACCTGCGGATGGCCTCCGGCGACATCTGCGGATGGGTGCGGATGAACTTCACGAGCTCGGCGGCGGAGAGGAACTCCGGTTCCTTGACCTCATTGGCGAAGTCGTCGGGGAGCTCCTCGAACTCCGACATCTCCCGGAGTGCCTCGGACCTCGGTGCACCGCGCGGGTTTCCGAATTCGTCGTAGGTCTGGAACTTCATGTTCTCGAACCACCAGCAGCCGTCGGTGAACGTGGCGCGGGGCGCCACGGCCTTGTAGGCATCCATGCCGCGGGCGTCGTGCTGGATGACCTCCACGTTCTGCATCTCGTGCAGCAGCGTGTTGTAACGGTGGATCGCCCAGGTCCGGCGGGCGGCGAGGTTGTGGTAGGCGATCGGGCCGTAGACGTAGACGTCCATCTTGTCCTCGCGCAGTTGCGAGCGGACGAACTGGCGCGTCCAGTAGGCGGCGTAGGAGCCGAGCGTCTCGTTGACCGTGGTCACCAGCAGCGCCGAGGCCAGGCCGACCAGCGCGAGCGGGGCCATCAGCCGGTTCATGCTCACCCCGCAGGCGCGCATGGCGGTCATCTCGTTGTTCTTCGTGAGAATCGAGAGGCTCCACAGCACGGCCAGCAGGAGCGACACCGGCATGATGTAGGTCAGCGATGCCGGGATCATCATCACGTAAAAGCGCAGCACGCCGGAGATCGGCGCGCGGCCGCGGATGAAGTCGTCGAGGTTGTTGAAGAGGTCGAAGATCACGTAGACCATCGTGAACGCGGCAAAGCAGTACCCCAGCGGAACGAGGAACTGTCGCAACAGGTATCGGTCGATGATCTTCACGCCGCGCGAGGATAGTCGGGCGCACGCCGGGTGACAAGGCGAGGGGAAGGGGCGAGGGCGTCCGACGGAGCTGCCTTGCACCCGCGGGCGACAGGAGGGATTCGGGCGCGCCTTCGGCTGAAACGCGGGTGGAATGTCGCCGGAATGTCGCCGGAATTGACGTGGAACGGGGAAGGCCGCATACTGTACGGCTGTTTCGCCGCTCCGGCGGCAGGAAAGGAACGCAAACATGGCCATCATCGACTTTGGCGGAACGAAGGAAACCGTGGTGACACGGAAGGAGTTCTCGCTCGCGAAGGCGCGCAAGATCCTGAAGAAGGAAGTTGTCGCCGTCATCGGCTACGGCGTTCAGGGGCCGGCGCAGGCCCTGAACATGAAGGACAACGGCATCCACGTCATCATCGGCCAGTCGAAGCAGTTTCCGCGCGACTGGGACCGCGCCGTCGCCGACGGCTGGGTGCCCGGCAAGACGCTGTTCGAGGTCGAGGAGGCCTGCGACCGCGGAACGATCATCCAGATGCTCGTCTCCGACGCCGCCCAGCGCTCCGTCTGGCCGGTCGTGAAGAAGTACCTGACGCCGGGCAAGGCCCTCTATTTCTCGCACGGATTCTCGATCACCTATCGCAAGCAGTCCGGCGTCGTTCCGTCCAAGGATATCGACGTGATCATGGTGGCGCCGAAGGGCTCCGGCCTCAACGTCCGCCGCAACTTCCTGGCCGGCGTCGGCATCAACTCGAGCTTCGCCGTCTTCCAGGACGCCACCGGGCGCGCCGAGGAGCGCTGCCTGGCGGTGGGCATCGCGGTGGGCTCGGGCTACCTGTTCCCGACGACGTTCCCCCACGAGACGAACAGCGACCTCACCGGCGAGCGCGGCGTCCTGATGGGGTGTCTCGCGGGAGTCATGGAGGCGCAGTACGAGGTGCTTCGCGCCGGCGGCCACACGCCGAGCGAGGCCTTCAACGAGACGGTCGAGGAACTCACGCAGAGCCTGATCCGGCTCGTGGATGAGAACGGCATGGACTGGATGTACTCGAACTGCTCGGCGACGGCCCAGCGCGGCGCGCTGGACTGGAAGCCGCGGTTCCGCAAGGCCGTGCTGCCGGTCTTCAAGGACCTGTACAAGCGCGTCAAGTCCGGGGCCGAGGCCAAGCGCGTGATCGAGGTCTGCGGCGCCCCGGGCTATCCGAAGGTCGTCGCCAAGGAACTGGCCGCGATCCGCGATTCCGAGATGTGGAAGGCCGGTGCGGCCGTCCGGGCCCTCCGCCCGACGGAAGCCGCCAAGGCGATCGGCAAGGAAACCAAGGGCGTTTCCGGCCGTTCGTACTGATCCGGCGGAACGACGATGACGGGGCGGGGGCTGCAAGGCCTCCGCCCTGTCCGTTTCGGCCGTGGGGCGGTAGGGATTCCCAAAATTCTCCGGTATTCCCGCACGATCGAAAAAAGCGCTTGCAGGTCGAGGGTCTGTGCGGCATAGTCTTTCCCGTTCTGGGGCGAGCGTAGCTCAGTGGTAGAGCTCCACCTTGCCAAGGTGGATGTCGAGGGTTCAAATCCCTTCGCTCGCTCCATTTTTTCGCCCCGGCATATCCCAAGAACCAGCCCATGATCAGGCAGGGTGTGAACTTGGAAACGGAACCCTCCTTCTTGCGTCTGGACGACTTCCCGCGGGCCGTCATCCATTTCGACGGCGATGCGTTTTTTGCATCCGTCGAGCAGGCCTTGGATCCTTCCCTGAAGGGACGGCCGCTGGTGACGGGGAAGGAACGCGGCATCATCGCCTGCGCGTCCTACGAGGCCAAGAATCTCGGCATCAAGCGCGGCGTCGCCCTGTGGGAGGCGCAGCGGATGTGCCCGGACCTCGTGGTGCTGCCCAGCGACTACGAGACCTACAGCCTCTATTCCAAGCGGATGTTCGACATCGTCCGCCGCTTCACGCCGATGGTGGAGGAGCATTCGATCGACGAGGGCTTCGCGGACCTCACCGGCCTCCGCCGCCTTCACCAGGGATCCTACGCGCAGATTGCATTGGCGATCCAGCAGGCGGTGCGCGACGAACTCGACCTCGGCATCTCGATCGGGCTCAGTCTGTCGAAGAGCCTGGCGAAACTTGCCTCGAAGTTCCGCAAGCCCGCCGGCTTCACCCCCGTCGCCGGCCGGCACATCCATCTCTTTCTGCAGCGCCGGGCGCTGGCCGACGTGTGGGGCTTCGGGCCGAACACGGTCGCGCTGCTGGAGAAGCACGGGCTGCGGACGCCCTACGACTTCGTGACCCGCCCGCAGGCGTGGGCGGACCGGTGGATGGGCAAGATCGGCCGGGAACTATGGAGCGAACTGCGGGGCGATCCGGTCTACCCCGTGACGACGGAGGAGAAGTCATCCTGGGCGAGCGTCAGCAAATGCAAGACCTTCACCGCAGCGTCGACGGATCCCGACTATGTCTACGCCAGGCTCGTCCGCAACGTCGAGTCGGCCTTCATCAAGCTCCGTCGCCACAAGCTCCGCGCCCGCATCATGGCGATCGCCCTGCGCAGGCAGGACTTCGACCAGAAGGCGCTCGGCGTCCGCCTGAGCCGGCCGACCTCCGCCACGCACGAGGTCCTGCCGCTTCTGCGGCCGCTCTTTGACGCCATCGTCGAGCCCGGCGCCGAGTACCGCGGCACCATGGTGCTGCTGGAGAAGCTCGAGGCCGATACGGGGGATCAGCTCGACCTCTTCGAGGACCGGCTGCGCATCGATGCCATGCGGAACGCGTCGCGCGCCATCGACGCCGTCAACGCCCTCTACGGGAAACATCGCATCGCCCTCGGAACCGCCCTCTTCCTGCCGAACCACCGCCGCACCGCCCGTGACGAATCCCCGCGCAGGAAAACGGACCTGCTGCCGGGGGAGTCAAACCGGCGACGCCTCTGCCTGCCGCGGATGATTGTGCGTGTCTAGTTTCAAGTTGAGGGGCGGCGTCAGGTTTCAGGTGTCGAATGGCAGGTGGCGGGTGTCGGACCACACTCCCGATCTTCTTCCCAGTTCCTGATCGTAATCGTGCTCGTAATCGTAATCTTCCGGCTGCGGCCGGAGATCGTCAGTCGAATTCGATCGGGAGATCCGGGCGGGGCGGCGGCCCCGCCGCCCGTACGAGAGCCGCGGCTTCCAAGCCTTGGAAACCTCCCCCGTCCGCCCGTCCAATCATTGGATGTTGGTTGTTGGAGATTGGTTGTTGGATGTTGAGTCCGAAGTTCGATGTTGGGCGTTCGATGTTCGTTCGCTCTGATGTTCGTTCGCTCTTGCCGTCCGCCCGCCCATGTCTCTACAGTGTCAACAAACCGGTCGCGCGGGGCGGCCGCCGGGAGGAGATGGGCCATGACGACGGATCGCGTATCGCCGGGGATTCTGCCGCGCCTTTCGGTGATGATGTTCCTGCAGTTTTTCGTCTGGGGCTGTTGGTTCGTCACGGTCGGGAACTTCATGGCCAAGGCTGGCATGGGGTCTGCGATCTTCTGGGCCTATACGGTCGGTCCGATCGCGGCGTTCGTCGCACCTTTCTTCCTCGGCATGATCGCGGACCGTTTCTTCCCAACGCAGACCGTCCTTGCGGTGCTGCACCTCGTCGGGGCCGCGGCGATGTACTTGGCGCCGACGGCCGTTCCGACCGAGCCGGGCGGGTCGCCGCTCGCGTTCATCCTGCTCCTTCAGCTTCATAACCTCTGCTACATGCCGACGATCGGCCTGGCGAACACTCTGGCCTTCCGCCACCTGACGAACCAGGAGAAGCAGTTCCCGGTGATCCGCGTGTTCGGCACCTTGGGCTGGATCGCCGCCGGCGTCCTCGTCAGCAAGGTGTTCAAGGCCGACGAGACCGACCTGCCGATGAAGATCGCCGCCGCCGCGGGCGCGTGGATGGGCATCTACAGCCTCTCGCTGCCCCACACGCCGCCGCCCGCCAAGGGGAAGTCGTTCTCGTGGCGTGATGCGGTGGGGCTGGACGCTCTGCAGTTGCTTCGCAAGCCGTCCTTCGCCGTGTTCCTCGTCGCCTCGCTGCTGATCTGCATCCCGCTGTCGGCCTACTATGCCTACGCGCCGGTCTTCCTGTCGGCGACGGGCTTTGAGAACCCGGGCTTCAGCCTCTCGTACGGTCAGATGTCCGAGGTTTTCTTCATGCTGGCGATGCCGCTGATCTTCGCCCGGCTGGGCGTGAAGAAGATGATCCTCTTCGGCGTGCTGGCGTGGGCGGTGCGCTACGGCCTCTTCGCCGTGGGGGCGACAGGCTCGGTTGCTTGGATGATCCTTGGCGGCATCCTCCTCCACGGCATCTGCTACGATTTCTTCTTTGTGACGGGCTACATCTACACCGACAAGGTCGCCCCGGCGGAGATCCGCGGGCAGGCGCAGGGACTCGTCGTGCTCGCGACGCTCGGGCTGGGCATGCTGATCGGCGCGCAGGTTGCGGGCGCCCTGTTCAACGGGATCGTGACGGCTGCGGCGGGCACGCCGGAACAACTCGCGCAGTGGCAGACGTTCTGGATCATCCCCGCCGTGCTGGCGGCCGTCGTGATGGTCCTCTTCGGCCTCTTCTTCCGCGACGAGCCGGCGAAAGCGTAGGGCGGGGTTCTATCCGGATCCGGGTGTCCGGTTGGCCGGGGTGGCCGGAGGCCTCGTGATCGGCGGAGTCTCCGGCGCGCCGGGATCGATGCCCGGGAAGTAGATCTTGATGCATTCGGGGCAGAGGCCGTGGCTGAATTCGGCGTCGGAATGGTCCCGGATGTACATCTCGATTTGCTGCCAGAATCCCTGGTCGTCGCGGATCTTCTTGCAGCCCGAACAGATTGGGATGAAGCCGCGGAGCGTCTTGACCTCCGAGAGGGCCTTCTGCAGCGCGGATTCGGCGGCCTTTCGCCGCTCGATCTCCTTCTGCGCCAGGTTGAGTTCCTGCTTGATGTCGGCGATCTGCTTGAGAATGGCCAGCACGGGGCGGTTCTCGATCACGACATCCGCCCGCCGGCTCTGCCGGGCGATGTAGAGGTACAGCAGGGGGAAGGCGATGATGGAGACAAAGAAGCGGCTGACGAAGGTGCCCTTCATCACCGCGAAGTAGTCGGGCGTGCCGAGGAACGCCGCCGCCGAGAAGAGCAGCACGTCGAGCCACATCACACCCAGAAGGGTGAGAAACGTGCGTATCCAGAGTTTGATGCGGAATCCGGGACGTCCGAGCGTCTCCCACACGATGGCCAGAAACACGAGATCCACGAGCGTCGTCAGCACGGACGCCGCGTTGATCCGCAGGCTGGGCATCGGCACGTCGCGGATCGCCGTGCCGGCGATGAGCGCGCTTTGCAGATTCAGCACGAGAGTGATGCCCGGCACCATGATCGAGACGCCGATAACCGTGGAGATGAGGATCCGGGTTGTGCGCGGGCCGTTGAAGACATAGATGACGAAGACACCCAGCAGGATCGCTGTATAGAACACGGTCGATCCGACGTTGAAGGTGACGCCTCCGAGTTCAACCCGCATGCCGGCATCCGTCACCCACGACATGACCGCCGTGAGGCCGCCCATGAGCGCGTAGAAGTGCGCGGGCCCGAAGCGGTGACGCAGCGAATGCGCCCAGAGCACCAGGAAATACACCGCGAGTGCCTCGACAATGAGGATCAACATCGGGTTGCTCATGCTGCGAGTCTGACCCCGCAGCCCCGGAATGTCAAAAGATGGACACAGGTCAGGGGCGGTCCGTCCGTGGCCCAGCCATGCTCTTGGCGACGGGTTCGGCGGGACCGCAACCCGGCCCCACTGAAAGATGGCACCCCGGAGAGGGATCGAACCTCCGACCTACGGTTTAGGAAACCGTCGCTCTGTCCAACTGAGCTACCGGGGCACAGTACCTAATTGCAGCAACTTACATCCAAGTCCTCTTGCCGGGGGCCGTGCACGCAACGCAACGTCAGTGCTTCGAAGCGTTGACTCAGCGCGGGGCCGGGCCGAAGCAAGGGAATGAACAGAACCGCCGCACAAGGGGAGGATACGGAAGGCGGTGAACGGGTGGCAAGCCGAATCCCAGCCGAATCTGATTCCCGATTGCATGCGACATACGGTGCGGGCGTGCTCGTCGGTTTCATGACGGGGCGTTTCGTGGAAGGGGTCACTTGGAAGAAGGAGCCGCTAACGCCAGGATCCTGGCCGGGTGCCGCGGTCGCGGAGGCCGCTTCCGGCGTGGCATCCGGAGTGGATGGCCGGTTTCGGCGGAGAGCAAGATCAGGATGACGATGGCAGTGTCAGAGGGCGGAGGCGATGCGGACGGGCACCCGCTGTTCCGGGCGATCGATGACGGCAGCCTCCCGGAAGAGCCGGAGCGTCCCTGCGCGTATCTTCCGGGCCGGGTGGCGCGCGAGCAGGCCTTTGCGGCCGAAAGGCTGCCGGGAGGGCTCTACCATGACCTTATGGACAGGGGCTTCCGCCGTGCGGGGCACGTGTTCTACCGCATGCGCTGTCCGGCCTGCCGTGCGTGCGTGCCGATCCGCGTTCCGGTCGTCCCGTTCACGCCCACCCGGTCGCAGCGGCGCGTGATGCGGCGCAACCGCGACGTGACACTCCAGATGGCCCCGGCCTTGCGTCCCGCGCGCGACGAGGTTCTCGACGTCTACGGGCGGTATCTTGCCTTTCAGCACCCGTCGACTCGGCAGGGCGAAAGCCGCGAGTCGATGGAGGCGTTCCTGTACGAGGACTGCGTCGATACGATCGAGGTCAGTTACCGTGTCGACGGGCGGTTGATGGGCGTCAGTGTGCTGGATGTCTGCGAACGATCATGGTCCAGCGTCTACCACTTCTTCGAGCCGGATTTTGCCCGCCGCAGCCCCGGCGTCTTCTCCGTGATGGCCGAGATCGAAATCTGCAGGCGCCTGGGCGTGCCCCACTATTACCTCGGCTACTGGATCGCCGAGTGCCCGGCCATGGCCTACAAGGCGGACTATCGGCCATGCGAGATTCTGGAGAACGGTGCGTGGCGGGTCGCGGACCGCCACCGGTCCGTCTCTCCGACAATCGGCGCTGGCGATGAGGGACATGGGTAGGGTAGGAGTAGCTGGAATGAAGATGAACTGTGGCGGAAGGCGCGAGGCGGGACTGTCCCTTGGAGTTGCGCACGCGCGATGTTGTGTCGCGCCGACGCCCCTGCAAGTATGAATCCGCGCACGACAACGAAGGACTGCGAGATCTGCGGGAACGGGATTCCGGGGGAGTCGGTCGTCTGCAAGTTCTGCGGATCGCCTCAGAGCGCCCGGCGCGGTCCGTCCGGGCCGAGGGAGGATGTCAGGGTCATCAATATCAAGGAAGGGCATCCAACCGTCGACGAGGCCATGGCGCGGCTCGAGGCGGATCTCCTTCGCGCGAGGCAGGCGGGCGTGAGGGTGGTCCGGCTGATCCACGGTTGGGGCTCCGGCGGGACCGGCGGGCGAATCCGGGAGGCGTGCCGGGGCTATCTGGGTCGCCAACTCCGAAGCCGGCAGATCAGGGGGTTTGTCCCCGGGGACGACTACTCGGCGACGACGGCGGCGGGGCGTGGCCTGATGAGCCGGCATCCAGACCTGCGAAAATGCGAGCGTTCGGACGCCGGCAACCCGGGCATAACCTTTGTGGAGCTGTAGCGCGAGCACGCCGAATTGGCGGTTGGACTCCGGTCCGGATCATGGAGTCCCGGCAGTCGGGGGAATCAGGTCGTGGTTGAGGGCAAGGAATGCATCGCGCCACGGGTAGTGGCGGAGGATGGCATCGTCGCGGCAACTCAGGATGCAGAAGGCGGCGTACAGGGCCTCGACGGTGGCCAGACCAGTGACGGGGTCCGCGTGGACCTTCGATCGCCGGGGATAGGCGGTCTTCCAGCCGCAGGGTATGGATCGGGCTTCGACCGGTTCCATGGCCCGGTGCATCCTGGCTGTGTAGCGCCAGTTGGCGTCAAGCAGGAGGATTGGACGCCCGGCATCGGCGGGGGTCAGCGGCGGCGCGCCGGGGGCGAGCAGGAGGTGGCTCGACAGGTCGGGCTTCCGGCTCATCGGGTAGGACAGGAACTCAATTCCAGGAGTGCCGCGCAGAGGATGAATCGTGCACTTGGCGCGGTTCTCTCCCGGGCGCACTACGACAAGAACCGAAGGGTACATGCCCGACAGGGTAGGGAGTTCAGTCCGGGCATCAAGGGTATTTCGTCAGCGCAACCCCCTTGCTTGCCGACCGTCAACATGCCTATCTTGACGGGAGAGACGATGCTGGCGTTACGGAAGTGAAGGCGTCCCGGGCGGCGCGTGGCCGTCGCCCCACATGCCGGGGGATACAATATGGGCTTCAAGATTCCGGGACCCAAGGCTTCGCAGTTGGGCGCGTTCAAGGAGCCCTGCGAGGCGTGGGTCGATGCATTTGCGCGGGATGACGAAGAGGCGTGCGGCCAGATACGAAAGGGCATTCGGGAGCAGCCCGACAGCCTCCAGCGGCGCCTCGCCCTGGCCTACGTCGACAAGAAGGCGAAGCTGGGCGTGAAGCCCAAGGTGGAGCCCGAGCCCTTCGTGCCGACGCCCGAGGAAACCATGCGCGTGGCGGTCGGAATGCTGGCGAAGAGCCGGAAGGCCTTCGCCGAACTGATCATGGACGACGTTCGGGAGCAGCGGATGGGCGAGGACGTGCTGCTGGAGATCAGGACCGTCTGTGAGGCCGCCATCACGGCCTTGCGGCGCCGGGAGGAAATGCGAAGCCTGTTCAAGCTGCCGGAGACGATCGGATAGCCCTTTTCCCCGGCAGGCCTGCGCAGTGCGCCGTCCGGTGCGCCTCAG
>CAYRFK010000150.1:0-12120 GCA_964423465.1 uncultured Verrucomicrobiota bacterium
CCGAGTCCCGCAGCCCCGGGCGGCGGATTCCGCAGTCCGTCGGCGGTCGCGGAGGAGGCGACCAGGAATAGCGCCAAGGCGGTCGCGGCCGGTCGGGCCGCGGGAGTGGGGGTCATCTTCATGCCGGTTTCCCTTTCTGCATTCACCGTTCTTACCGCGTCAACCGAACTACGAACACCAAAAGACTTGTCTCCGGGGCCGCGCCGCGTCCAATATACCCATATGCATGTCGCGACTTTCCGTCGCGGGCGTGCGGCCGAACCGTGTTTCACGGAACACATTAACGGCAGCGCTCGGGGGGCTGTAAAGACAATTTGGTGCGGAATCTCGAGGGGGTTCCGCGAACGGACGGGAATGACCGGACCACGGCGAGTTGTCGTAACGGGCCTGGGCGTGCTGGCGGCCAACGGGATCGGCAAGGACCTCTTCTGGGAATCCCTGCTTGCCGGCCGCAGCGGCATCGGGCCTGTGACCCGTTTTGATGCGAGCGACCTTTTGTGCCGGATCGCAGGTGAGGTCCGGGGCTTCCGGCCCGAGGACTTCATCAGCGCGGCGGACAAGCCCCGGCATATGGCTCGAAACACACAGATGGCTGTCGCCGCGTTCTCGATGGCGGTATCGGACGCAGGTCTTGCGCCGAACGATATGGTGCGTCTCGCGCCGGCGGGTGTCGTTCTGGCCACCAGCATGGGTGGATTCGATCTGCTTGAGAAGCACATGCGCCGCGTGGCCGTGAAGGGCGTGGGGGGGGCGGTCCCCGCCGTCATCGCGTGTATTCATACGAGTGCGACAAGCGAGGTGGCGCGCCGTCTGCAGGTGCCGACGCAAACGGCCACGCTGTCGAACAGCTGCATCGGCGGTCTCGATGCCGTGGCGGTGGGGGCGACCATGATCGAGTCCGGACAGTGCGATATCGTCATCGCCGGCGCGTCGGACGCGGCTGTCGAGCGTTCGATGATGGTCGCACTCGATTCCGTGGGCATGTTGAGCCGGTCGAATCGCGACCCCGGGAGGGCCAGTCGCCCGTTCGACCTCTTTCGCGACCGGGGCGTCCTTGCCGAGGGCGCCGCGGTCGTCATCCTGGAATCCGAGGATGTGGCCCGTGCCCGCGGGGGCACACCCTACGCAAGCATCGGCGCCCATGCGACATCGATGGACGAAGTCGGGGCGGAGGATGCGAGCGGTCTTGCGGCGTCCATGCGGCAGGCGCTGGCCTCTGAAGGGCTCATCACGGACGACATCGACTGCATCCTCGCGCACGGGCCGAGCGACCGCGATTTGGACCGCGTGGAAACGCGGTGCATCCGGGCGGTTCTGGGACGGCATGCGGACCGGGTTCCGGCGCCCTCGATCAAGGGAGTGACCGGGAACGCGCTTTCGGTGGGCGGCATGATGCAGCTCGTCACGGCCTGCATGATGTTCCGTCACGGACGGATCCCCCCCACGGCCAACTATGAACACCGGGATCCGCAGTGCGATCTCGACTACGTGGCGGGGAGCGCACGGGTGGCGGCTCCGGAAAGCATCCTGATCAACGCCCACGGCATGGGGCGGATCAATTCGTCGCTCATTGTGAGGCGGGCGAAGGAGACATGACGCTTCTGGAATTCATCGTGGTCGTAGCCCTGCTGCTTGCACTGGGGTTGGGCGCCGGCGTCTACTGGACCAATCCCCGTCGCAACGCCAATCAGGCCTTTCTGGTCGGGTCGATCGTCATCGCGACGTGGCTCTTGACGAACTTCCTCATTCTGCAGGCCACGAACGACCATCAGGCGGCCTGGCTGATCCGGACGGCGTCGGCGACGGGATCGATGATTCCGACCTTCTTCTATCTGCTGCGCACGGCGGTCCTTCATCCCGACGAGCGCTTGGGGCAGATCTTCGGGCGGATCCGGGTGCTGCTGGCGGTGACCGCCGGCATCTTCGCCATGTGCTACCTGCCGCCCTTTCTGGTCGATGCGAGGGTGCCACCCTATCATGAGCGCCACTTTGCCGTTGCCGAGCCCACGTACGGTCCGTTGTTCCCGGTCTACATCGTCTTCTTCCTTCTGTCCGTCGGAGGTCTGATCCGGGGCATCCTGCGGGATCGCCGAAAACTGTCCGGCATTCAGCGGGCCGAAGTGGAGTACATCCTCTTTGGGGCGGTGGCGGCCCTTCTGACCGCGACGTTGCTCGGCATGGTCGTCGAACTCATCGTGGGCACCGCCCGTTCCGTGCCCGTTGCCAACGCCGCCAGTGTGATCGTCCTGACCACGATCCTGTCGTACGGAATCGCGACGCGGCGCATCCTCGGGTTTGCGGAGGTCGTGCAGCACCTTCTGTCGTATGCACTGGTGGGCGGCTACCTGGCCCTTCTCTACGCCGTCATCGGGGGCGGTCTCTGGATGGCAGGCCGGATGCGGGGCGAGGACTGGGGCGCGGCCGCGCACCTGGTGGCCACGGCGGTGGTTGCGTTGTCCATCTCGCCGGCAGCCAGCCGGATTCAGCCGCTGGTCGTCCGGCTCACGCAGGGCGAATCGGCCCTGCTTCGCGCCCGGCGGATGCGCGAGGCGGGACGGACGCTGATCTCGGTTCGCATGCTGGACGGGCTCTATCGGGAATTCGCGGGGCTGGTCGCCGACATGCTCGATGTGGACCGGCTTTCGATCCTCGTGTGCGAGTCCGGCCAACTGCGGCCCGTACACGGAACCCGGGACCGGCCGGTCGACGAACTCGTGCCGGCCGATGCGCCGTGGCTCGGCATCCTGAACTCGTCCACTCCTGTTCCCCGCTACGCCCTCGAAAGGACCCGGCCGACTCCCAATAGCAAGGCTATGCTGGACTACATGCGCAGGACGGATACCGCGGTGGCGGCGTCCGTTCTGGGCTCCAAGGGAATCGAGGCGCTGGTTCTGCTGGGATCCCGCCGGGCCGGACATCACTTTGGAAGCAGGGAACTCGTCTGTATTGAGACGCTGTGCGGCCAGTTCGCGTTCGCGCTGGCCAACGCGCGTCTCTACACCGAGGTCGAGGATGCCAAGCTGTATAACGAAATCCTGCTGGAGAACCTGTCGAGCGGCGTTGTCGCGTGCGATGCGGAGCGGCGCATCACGCTGCTGAACCGGGAGGCCGCACGGATCCTGAAGGCACCGGCCGCCGACCTGGCGGGGCGGGGGATCGACGCGCTTCCTCCGGGCCTTGCGGAGCCGCTCGATCAGGCGCTGGCGGCCG
Source organism: uncultured Verrucomicrobiota bacterium (assembly GCA_964423465.1). GTDB lineage: Bacteria > Verrucomicrobiota > Kiritimatiellia > PWTM01 > PWTM01 > VGWF01. The sequence continues at coordinate 3,211 of CAYRFK010000150.1, forward strand.
GCCGGGGTGTCCGGGAACTGGATGTCGTCCTCTCGGACGGCGAGATCCGGCACCTCCGGCTGAGCAGTTCCGTATTCACCGGTCTCGAGGGCCGGCGGCTGGGTGCGCTGCTCGTCATCAACGACGTCACCACGCTCCGGCGCATGGAGGAGAGCATGCGACGGGCGGACCGGCTCGCCAGCGTCGGAACCCTGGCCGCCGGAATGGCGCACGAGATCAAGAATCCACTCGTCTCCATCAAGACCTTCGTCCAGGTCCTGCCGCGCGCCTTCGACGATCCCGAGGTGCGGTCGACCTTCTGTCCGCTGATCGAGAGCGAGGTCAGCCGCATCGACATGGTCGTCAACCGGCTGCTCAATTTTGCCCGCCCCGCCAAGGCCGCGCTGCAGCCGATGCAGATGCACGCCGTGCTCGTCCACACGCTCCGGCTGGTGGAGCCGAGGCTCCGGTCGAAGGGCATTGCGCTGGAAACCGCCTTCGAGGCCCCCGAGGACCAGATCGAAGGCGATGCGAGCCTGCTTGAGCAGGTGTTCATCAACCTGTATTTTAACGCGGTGGACGCCATGTCGTCCGGGGGGCGGTTGCGGGTGGAGACCAGCGTGGCACAGGTGGAAACGGGCGAACGGGACCTCTGGGGTGCCCCGGCGCGAGTGCGCCGGCTCCGGGTCTCGGTGCGCGACACCGGCCACGGCATCCGGGCCGAGGACCTGCCGCGCGTTTTCGACCCCTTCTACACAACGAAATCCGAGGGCTCCGGCCTCGGGTTGGCCATTGCCTACGGCATCATCCAGGAGCACCGGGGCTCCTTCGATGTTGAAAGCCGCATGGGCGAGGGCACGGTCTTCCATGTCGCCTTCCCGCTGGCCTCGCCGCCGGCCGGGGTGGAGGTGGCCCTGTGAGCCTGCTGCCTACCGCACTCCTTTACACGCGCGATTCGCAGATCACCGAGCGCATCCGCGGCGCCCTCGTCATGGGGGCCCGCGTGCTGCCGGCGGCCTCGGTGGAGGATCTCGACCGGCTCCTCGCCCAGTACGATCCCGCGCTGGTCATCGCCGACATGCGCGACGGCGCGGGCGGACAACAGGTTCTGGACTTCATCCGCCGCTGGCCGCAGAGCGTCTTCATCGCCCTGGGCGACCACCGCTCGGACCCGCTGCGCAGCGCCATGCGGTCCGGCGCGTTCGGAGCCGAGGATCTCGATCCGGACCTGTGGAGGCTGCAGTCGCTGGTCGACCGCGGCCTCGAGAGCCTGGAACTGCGCCGCGAGGTCGCCCGTCTCCAGGAGCAGCCCAAACCACCGGCTTCACCCGCGCCCCCGATGCGGGGCGAGAGGACCTCCTATGGCGTGGGCGGCGCGACGCCGCTCTGGCATCTCTCCCTGGCGATGCGGAATATCGAGGACGTTCCGTCGCTCTTTGTGCGCACGGTCGAGGGCATCTCCGCGGCGATGCTGCTCTCCCGCGTCGGCATCTTCGCCCGCGACCCGACCGGGGGCGGCTATCGGCTGCGCGCAGGTTCGGGCTGCCTCGAGCACACCCAGTCGACCGAATACGAGGCCGGCGATCCGCTCGTGCTCTGGATGGAGCGCCATTCGCACCTCGTGTCCCTTCAGCTTCTCGCCCACATCGCCCGGCCCGAGGATCGTCTGCTGCTCAACCGGGCGCTGGACGTGATGGGCGCCGAGGCGATCGCGCCCTTCTTCGCCCGCGGCCGCCTCTACGGTTGGCTCTTCGTCGGCCGCCGGGCCACCGGCGCCCCGTTCACCTACGCCGATCTCGAGGAACTTTCCGTCCTCACCGGCCATGTCTCGACCATCATAGAGAACGCCTACCTCTACGAGGAGGCCGCCCGCCAACGCACGCTGGCCGAGACCCTGCTGCATTCGATTCCATCGGGCATCCTCGCGATCGCGGAGGACGGCGTCATCCGGTTGTGCAACGCCGAGGCGGCGCGGATTCTCGGGACGGACTCCGCATCCCTGGTCGGCCGGCCCGTGGAGGCCGGCGGCAGCCGGCTGGCGGATCTCCTGCGCCGTGCGCTGGCCGAGGGCGAGCCCGTGGCTTCGCAGGAGTGGGCCGATCCCGCGACCGGTGCCTCGGTCGCCGTCCTCGGACGACGCCTCGTGCACGGCGGCGGGTGTCTCGGCGCGGTGGCCGTTCTGGACGACCATACCGAAAGCGAGCGACTGGCGCGCAGAGCGGAGGAACTCGAGCGCTCCGCCTTCTGGCGCGATCTCGCCGCCGCCATGTCGCACGAAATCCGCAATCCGCTGACCGCGATCAAGACCTACGCCCAACTGCTGCCGCAGCGCTATTCGGACCCGGAATTCCGCGAGGAGTTCCACGGCCTCGTGAGCGAGGAGGTCGTGCGGCTGCAGCGGATCGTCGAGGCGATCAACAACTTCGCGCACCCGGTCGAGCCGAAGTGGGGGCCGGTGGATGTCGCCCGCATGTTCACCACCGCCGTGGATGCGGCCCGGGAACGCGTGTCGGCTCCGGGCGCCCGCGTCGAGGTCTGCATCGCCGAGAAAACGCCCGCGATCGTCGGCGACCAGGCCGCGCTGTCCGACGCCCTCGCGCATCTCATCACGAATGCGATCGAGGCGGCGCCGGATCCGAAGGACCTGCAGGTGGTGGTGGCCGCGGAACCGCTCCGACAGGGCAGCGAGGATTTCCTGATGCTGATGGTGCGCGACAACGGGCGCGGGATCGACCCCGCCGTACGCGATCGCATCTTCTCCCCGTTCGGCACGACGAAGGCGCAGGGGCTCGGCCTCGGGCTTCCCATCGTGCGCCGCGTTGTGCTGGACCACGGCGGCCGCCTGCAGGTGGATTCGTGCGAAAGCGGAACGCGGGTGACCCTGATCCTCCCGCCCGTGCCGCTTCGTCCCCGGTCGGGCCAGGCCCCGGTCAGCGGGCCGGCGCCGTCGTGACCGTCCGGTAGCCCGGGGCGGGAAGATCCCCGGCGTCGACGGTCTTCCGGCTCCCCAGCCATTTTCGCACCGCCTCGCGCGTGTCGACGGCAGTGAGTTCGAACCGCGATTCGGGCTGGAAGGCCAGCCTCCGGACCACCGGGAACCGCCGCCCGCCGGTGGCCAGCACGTGGCTGTTGAAGGCCGTTGCAAAGCGTTTGCGGGCATGGGGCGCACGGCCGTCGGGAAGCGCAAGCCGCAGGACCCGGCTGCCCGCCGGCGCGGTCGGATCGATGTCGCACTGCAGACCCGTCACGCCCATCACGGGCCGGTCGCCGGGCTGCGCGAGCGCCTCTTCAAGGATCTCCTTCAACTCGGCGGCGGTCAGATGGCAGATCCCGATCCGGTTCTCGTAGGGGACGATGCTCCAGACATCGCGGTCCGTCATCGCACCGGACGCAGGCAGGCGGCCGGACAGCCGCGCGTGGACCACCACCTCGGCCCCGCTGGCGGCGGCGATGGCCGTCCGCAGCATTCGCGCCGGGGCCTCGTCGCCGGGCGCCGCGCCGGGTGCGTCGAGCGGTCCCCGGATGACCGCCCGTTCGCGGTCGAGATCGCGATGCGCCTTCTCCAGCGCCGGGCCGAGAGCCGTGGCGAGATCCGGATCGGGCGCGAGGGAGCCGTCGATGGGCAGCAGCGTGCCGGCCTTGCGGACCACCTTGCGTTGCAGCGTGTCGTACAGAAGGTCGATCCGGCCGAGGAACGCCCCGTGGCATCCGGCCTGCGCGTAGAGCGTTCCGCCCAGCGAGCGCGCCGCCACCGCCTCGTGCGAGTGTCCGCCCAGGATCACGTCGAATTCCGGGAACCGCGCAGCCAGTGCCGCCGCGCCGACGGAGCCGACGTCCGGCTCCTCGCGCGCGCTCTCGTGGATCAGCAGGACCAGGATGTCCGGCCGCGCGGCCTTCACCTCGGGCAGCACCGCCTGGATCGCATCGACCGCCGGGCGGATCTCCACGTCGCCGAGGAACTCCGGAAGGAGCCAGCCCGGGATGCCCGGATGCGTCGTGCCGACGATCGCCACGCGCACGCCGCCGGCCTCGCGCATCACCCACGACCGCACGGCCGGCAGCCGCGGCGCGGTGCCCGCGCGGGCGGACAGGTTGGCGGCCAGCACGGGGAAGGGGGCCGACTGCACCAGCGGGCGGAGCACCTCGAGGCCCCAGTCGAACTCGTGGTTCCCCGGGACCCAGGCGTCGCATCGCAGCGCCGACAGCGCGTCGAGCATGATCCGCCCGCGCGTCTGCAGGCTCTCGGGCGTGCCCTGGATCGTGTCGCCGCAGTCGACGTACAGCGCCTCCGGGCATGCGGCGCGGATCGCGCGGATGCGCGTGGCGATACGGAGCAGGCCCGCGTCCGGGCTGTCGTCGCCGTTCGGAATCGCGTTGACGATGCGGCCGTGCAGGTCGGTCGTGTGGAGCAGGACAACCGGGGCCTCCCGCGCCGCCGCTACGATCCCCGTCGCGGTCAGCACCGCCGCGATCGCCGCCGCGAGCCGGGGGTTCATGCGCAGTTGGGGAGGGAAGGACGCGCCGGGTCCTCCCGGTCGAGCCGCGCCGCCACCAGCGCCTTGGTCACGCGGTAGATACCGCCGCCGCGGCGGTCCGGGGCCTCGTACATGACATCGAGCATCACCGACTCAAGCATCGCCCGGAGTCCGCGCGCGCCCGTGCCCTTGCCGGCGGACCGGCGCGCCATCTCGCGCAGCGCCTCGGCGGAGAACCGCAGGTCGATGCCCTCCATCGACAGCAGCTTCTGGTACTGGCGCACCATCGCGTTGCGCGGCTCGGTGAGGATGCGCAGGAGCTCGCCCTCGGACAGTGCGTCGAGCATCGTCACGACCGGCAGCCGGCCGATGAACTCGGGGATCATGCCGTAGCGGCGGAGATCCTCCGGCTCGACGCGCATCCGGGTTCCGCGCGGGCGGCCCGCGGCGTCGTCGTGGAAGCCCAGCGCGCCCTTGCCGAGGCGCCGGCGGATGATGTCCTCAAGTCCCACGAACGCGCCGCCGCAGATGAAGAGGATGTTGCGCGTGTCGATCTTGATCATCTCCTGCTGCGGGTGCTTGCGTCCGCCCTGCGGCGGAACGTTGGCCACCGTGCCCTCGAGGATCTTCAGCAGCGCCTGCTGCACGCCCTCGCCGGAGACGTCGCGCGTGATCGACACGTTCTCGGTGCGTCGGCCGATCTTGTCGATCTCGTCGATGTAGACGATGCCCCGCTCGGCCAGAGGAATGTTCCCGTCCGCCGCCTGGATCAGCCGCAGGAGGATGTTCTCAACGTCCTCGCCGACGTACCCCGCCTCGGTCAACGTCGTCGCGTCGGAAATGCTGAACGGCACCTGCAGCATGCGAGCGAGCGTCTGCGCCAGCAGGGTCTTGCCGCAGCCCGTCGGGCCGAGGAGGAGGATGTTGCTCTTCTCGATCTCGACGTCCGCGTGCGGCCCCGTGGCCCCGGCCAGGACCGCGTCTTTCGATTCGAGCCGCTTGTAGTGGTTATAGACCGCGACGGAGAGCACCCGCTTGGCGCGCTCCTGACCGACCACGTAGCGGTCGAGGCGCTCGTGGATCTCGCGCGGCTTCGGCACGTGAACCGGCTCGGGCGGTGGGGGCGGGGGCGGGGGGCGCGCCGCAGCCTTCTGCGGCTTGGTGCCGGCGTCGCCCGCCAGGATCTGCTGGCAGATCCCGACGCAGGCGTCGCAGATGTGGACGTTCGGCCCCGCGAACATGCGGGCGGCCTCGGTCTCCGGGCGGCCGCAGAAGGAACAATTCGTCGGACGTTTGCCGGCCATGCCGGGCCTCCGGATCAGGTGCGGACGTGCGGGAGGACGACCTCGTCGATGAGACCGTACGCCTTCGCTTCCGCGGCGGACATGAAGTTGTCGCGGTCGGTGTCCTTCGCGATCGTTTCCACGGATTGGCCCGTGTGATGCGCGAGGATCTCGTTGAGCCGGTCGCGCAGGCGCAGGATCTCCTTCGCCTGGATGCTGATGTCCGCCGCCACGCCCTCCACGCCGCCCCACGGCTGGTGGATCATGATGCGCGCGTTCGGCAGCGCGAACCGCTTGCCCTTCGCGCCGCAGGCGAGGAGGACCGCCCCCATGCTGGCGGCCTGGCCGACGCAGTAGGTCTGCACCGGGCACTTGAGAAACTGGATCGTGTCGTACATCGCCAGCCCCGCCGTGATCGACCCGCCGGGGGAGTTGACGTAGATGCTGATCGGCTTCTCGGCGTCCTCGCTCTGGAGGAACAGCAGTTGCGCGATCGTCAGGTTGCTGACGTCGTCGTTGATGGCCGTGCCGAGGAAGATGATCCGCTCCTTCAGCAGCCGCGAGAAGATGTCGTAGGCGCGCTCCCCGCGCCCCGTCTGCTCGATCACCATCGGGATCAGGATCTGAGACCTCGTGTCCATGCCGCCCCTTCCGGTCACTGGATCACCGCCCAGTCGACCACCTGCTCGAGAGCCTTCGCCTCGCGGAGGTCGCCGCGGACCTCCTCGAACGAACCGTCGCCCTTCATCCGCTGCACGAGCCCCGCGGGATCGACGCCGGCCTGCTGCGCCTGGCGCTGGATGTCCGCCGCAACGTCCTCGTCGGCGACCTCGACCTTCTCGGCCTCCGCGATGCGGTGCAGGATGTAGCGAAGCTTCAGCATCTCGGTCGCGCTGCGGTTGGCGCTCTCGAAGATCTTGGACTTGTTCTCGACGATCTGGTTCTCCACCGCACCCTGCCGGATGCTCGACCGGACGAGGTTGTAGACGTTACGTTCCGTCTGCTTCTGCACCAGCGTCGCGGGCAGGTCCATGGGCGTGCGGGCGAGGAGATGGGCGATCGCCTCGTCGCGCCGGCGGCCCCGGTCGCGCGCCTGCGCCGCCGCCTCGAGCTGCTCGCGGACGCGCGCCGTCAGCTGGTCCGCCGTCTCGACCTCGAACCGCTTGAGAAACTCCGCATCGATCTCGGGAAGCACCGGCTGGCGGATGCCCTTGACCGAGACCGTGTAGTCGGCCGTCTTCCCGGCCAGCTCGGGCACGGGGAAGTCGGCGCGGAAGGAGGAGCGGATCGGGCGGGTCTCGCCGATCGCCGCGCCTTCCAGGCCCTCGCCGAAGCCCGGAGGGAACGCGTCGGGATCCGCGCTGACCCAGTGGCCGGCGCCCTTGCCGAGCCCCTTCGACTTGCCGCCGATCGCCTCGATGGGCTGGCCGTCCAGCATGCCTTCAAAATCGATCTGCACGAGATCGCCGCGCTGCACGACGCGGTCCTTCACGTCGTCGTACCGCGCCGCCTGCCGCCGCAGACCGTCCACCGTCTCCTTCACCTGGTCGTCGGAAACGGACACCTCGGCCGCATGGACCGGGATGCCCTTGTACTCGGGCAGCGTGAAGTCCGGCAGGACGTCGATCGTCACCGCAAACGAGAAGTCCTGAAGCGGGTTCGCCGGGGGCGGTTCCTGAAGATCCACCACGGCGACGGCGTCGATCTTGTGCTCTTCAAGAGCCTTGTGATAGCTGCTCGGCACGAGGCTGTTGCGCAACTCGGACGCGATGTCCTTGGCGTAGCGCCGCGCCACGATGTCCCGCGGGGCGCGCCCCGGCCGGAACCCGGGCACCTTGGCGCCTCGTGAAAAGGCGACCAGGACCTCGTCGTACTCCTTGGCCACATCGGCGGCCGGAACCTCGATCAGAAGCTTCTTCCGGCACGGGCCGGCATCCTCGATGACAACCTTCACGCGTGGTCCTTTCTGCTGAAAACAAGCGCGCAACAATAGGCCCCGAACACCCCCCGGTCAAGCCGCTCGCGCCGCGATTCTGGAGGGCCGAGCTATGCGAGGTCGCTGGAGACAGGCTCGCCCCTCCAGTGCAGAGGGAACGATTGGAGATGATGGAGGGCCGAGCTACCGCGAGGCCGGAGGCAGAGCCACGGTGACGCAAGGTTCGGGCTCGCATAGCTCGCCCCTCCAAGACCAAGGAGGGGAGGGCGACCCGGGACGCAAATCAGCGTTCCGTCCAGGGGAGCAGTGACATCTGCCCTTGATGGGGCCACTCATCCGGGTCGCTGACCAGCCCCGCGCGCACCGGGTTGCGACGTACGTAGTCCCATTTGGCCGAGTAGCTCTGTCCCGTGCGCAGTTGGGTGTCCCAGTGGTCCCTCTGCCAGAGCGGCTTCTCGGACGCAACCGGCCATTGCCGCGTGACAAGCCATTGCCAGTATTCGATCCACACCCGCAGACGGGTCGCCGGATCAGCCGCGCTGCAGAAGAGATGAATATGGTCCGGCATGACGATGTAGTCGCCAATGACCCATCGGTTCGCCGACTGCCAGGCGGTGCGCAGCAGTTCGTGAGCGGGTGGTGATGCAAGAAGACGGCGCCGATCACGAACGCAGACCGTCAGGAAAACCAGCGTGGGGCGGTCCGCCCGCTCGATGGGCGACGGGTGCGCGGGCCTCTTTCGTTCGGGCAGGGCCATGGTTCGATGGTAGGCACGGCCGGCACCTGGTTCAACATCCGTCTGCGATCATGGAGGGCCGAGCTATGCGAGGCTGCGGGGAAGACCACAGTGACGCAAGGTTCGGGCTCGCATAGCTCGCCCCTCCAATGCAGCGGGGACGATTGGAGATCATGGAGGGCCGAGCTATGCGAGGCCGGGGGGGAAGACCACGGTTGGCGGGATTCGCAACCGCGGCGCCGACCTCGTGCTGCATGGCCTCCGCGGGCCGGGCCTGCCGTTCATCCCTTCGGCTTCCGCCCGCAATCCCCCGCCGCCAGCCCATCGCCGCGACGCGTAGAATCCCCTGACGCCAACGCGCGCCATCGAGGCGGGTGCGCAGCAGGCTCAGTTCCACACGGCTCGCCACGCCATTCGACATCGCCCGGCAAAGTCCCGATCCCCGCGATCCCTCTCCCGCCGCCCGCTCAATACTTGCATTTATAGACGCGACCCCTTCCG
>CAYRFK010000151.1:0-8070 GCA_964423465.1 uncultured Verrucomicrobiota bacterium
TGACGATGTAGTCCTCGTAGTAGAGAACCCGCTCCAGCGCGCGCATCGTAAGATCCAGAACCAGCCCCATGCGACTGGGCGTGCACTTGTAGAACCAGATGTGCGAAACCGGGACCGCCAACTCGATATGCCCCATCCGATCGCGGCGCACGCGAGCCTCGGTGACCTCAACTCCGCAGCGATCGCAGATCACACCCTTATGCTTGATCCGCTTGTATTTCCCGCAGGAGCACTCCCAGTCCTTCGTGGGGCCGAAGATGCGCTCGCAGAAGAGACCGCCCTTTTCCGGCTTGAAGGTCCGGTAGTTGATCGTTTCAGGGTTCTTGACCTCGCCCTTGCTCCAGGACCGGATGGTCTCGGGGGACGCCAGCGTGATGCTGACCGAGTCGAATTCGAGGTCGGGCGTGAGGCCCAATGCCTGCTGAACGACGCTGGTCATGTTGTCTGCCATGTTCGCTCCCGTCGGGCGGCGCCGGGCCACCCCTTGTCGTCAACCCTTCGCGGACCGCTGGATCTTGATGTCGAGCCCGAGGCTCTGCATTTCCTTCATGAGAACGTTGAACGACTCGGGCAGTCCCGCCTCGAGGATGTTCTCGCCCTTCACGATGGATTCGTAGATCCGCGTGCGTCCCTTGATGTCGTCGCTCTTGACCGTCAGCAGTTCCTGCAGCGAGTAGGCGGCGCCATAGGCCTCCATGGCCCACACCTCCATCTCGCCGAAGCGCTGGCCGCCGTACTGCGCCTTGCCGCCCAGCGGCTGCTGGGTAACCAGGGAGTACGGGCCGACTGCACGGGCATGAATCTTGTCCGTGACCAGATGATGCAGCTTCATCATGTAGATGACGCCGACCACCACGCTCTGCCCGAACGGTTCGCCGGTGCATCCGTCGCAGAGAATCGCCTTTCCGTCATCGCCGACCGGCGCCCCCTTGGAGCGGGCTTCGGCGAGCAGGTCGTGGATCTCGGCCTCCGGAACACCGTCGAAGACCGGCGTGGCAAACCGGATTCCCGAGCGGAAGCTCTGGGCCACATCCACCACACGGTCGTCGGACATGTCACGCAGCTCTTTCTGTCGGCCTGCACGGGCATAGGAATCCTCGAGGAACGCCCGGAGGTCATGGGCGGAGTCGCCCACCCGAAGCATGCGGTCAAGTTCCATTCCGAGCTGGCGCGCCGCCCAGCCCAGATGGGTCTCGAGCACCTGTCCGACGTTCATGCGCGACGGCACGCCGAGGGGATTCAGCACGATGTCGACCGGGGTTCCGTCCGCAAGGAACGGCATGTCCTCCTCCGGTACGATCTTCGCGATGACACCCTTGTTGCCGTGACGACCGGCCATCTTGTCGCCGACGCTGAGCTTCTTCTTGCTCGCGACGTAGACCTTGACCTGCTTGATGATTCCGGGGTCGACCTCGTCGCCGCTTTCCACGCGGTCCACGGCATCCGTCTGCTCCGTCACCATCTCGGCGAACCGGCGGTTGTAGTCGGCGAGGATGCTCTGAATCTTGATCTGGATCGGACTGGCGTCGATCTCGATGTGCTCACGCGCCCCCGCCAGCTTGCGCAGCAGGGTCTTCGTGATCTTGCGGTTGGCCGGGATGATCTTCTCGCCGGTCTCGACGTTGACCACATCCAGCGGGATCTTCTCCCCGAGGAGGATGTTGCTCAGCGCCTCGGTCAGGTTGTCCTGCAGCGTCTGGCGCTTCTCCTTGAACTCGTCCTCGATCTGCTTCAACTGCTGCCGCTTCTCGCGGGCGTTCAGCTTGGCACGCTTGACCGAATTGCGGGCCGACACCTTGACATCCATCACGATCCCGTACGTACCGCTGGGCACGCGAAGCGAGGTGTCGCGGACATCCGCCGCCTTTTCGCCGAAGATCGCGCGCAGGAGGCGCTCTTCGGGAGCGAGCTCGGTCTCGGTCTTCGGCGTGATCTTACCGACGAGGATGTCGCCCGGCTTGACCTCGGCACCGATCCGGACCACGCCGCCATGCGTGAGGTTCTTGAGGGCCTCCTCGCTGACGTTCGGGATGTCCCGCGTGATCTCCTCGGGCCCCAGCTTGGTGTCACGGGCGCCGCACTCAAACTCCTCGATGTGGATGGACGTGTAGACGTCCTCCTTGACGAGGCGCTCGTTGATGACGATGGCATCCTCAAAGTTGTAGCCGTTCCACGGCATGAACGCGACGACCACGTTGCGGCCCAGGGCGAGTTCGCCCTCGCGCGTCGACGGGCCATCCGCGAGAACGTCGCCCTTCTTCACGCGCTGGCCGACCTTGACCACCGGCTTCTGGTTGAAGCACGTGCCTGCGTTCGACCGCATGAACTTGCGCAGATCGTATTCCTGTACGGAAGGATCCTTCATGCCCTTCTTGTCGGGCATCTTGCCGTCGGGGGTCACTACGATCATTCCTGCGGCGACATACGCGACCTTGCCGGCATCCCGGGCCACCACCAGCACACGGGAATCACAGGCGATGCGCTCCTCATTGCCCGTGGCCACATAGGGCCGCTCGGCCTGCAGTAGCGGGACGGCCTGGCGCTGCATGTTGGAGCCCATCAGCGCGCGATTGGCATCGTCGTGCTCAAGGAAGGGGATCAGGGCGGCGGCCACGCTGACCACCTGCCGCGGCGACACATCCATATACTGGACAAGATCGCGACCAACTTCCTTGAAATCGCCGCCCTTGCGCACCATGACCGTCTCGTTGGCGAAACGGCCCTTTTCATCCAGCGGCGCATTCGCCTGGGCGATGACGTACTTCTCCTCTTCGTCGGCCGTGAGGTTCTCGACATCGTCGGTGACGCGGCCGTTCACGACCTTCCGGTATGGGCTCTCGATAAAGCCGAATTCGTTGACCTTCGCATACATGCTCAGCGACGAGATCAATCCGATGTTCGGGCCTTCCGGCGTCTCGATCGGGCAGATGCGGCCATAATGGCTGGAATGAACGTCGCGAACCTCGAAGCCCGCCCGCTCACGGCTCAGACCGCCCGGACCGAGGGCGCTGAGGCGGCGCTTGTGCGCAAGCTCCGAAAGCGGGTTGGTCTGGTCCATGAACTGACTGAGCTGGCTCCGTCCGAAGAAATCACGGATGACCGTAGAGAGCGCCTTCGGATTGATTAACTTCTGCGGCGAAAGCTTCTCATTCTGCGGATCAAAGATCGTCATTCGCTCCCGCACGAGACGCTCGGTGCGCGCCAGCCCAAGCCGGCACTGGCTCTCGAGCAACTCGCCGACAGTGCGGATGCGGCGGCTTCCCAGATGGTCAATATCGTCCACCGTGCCTTCGCCGCGACGCAGATTGATGAGGTACCGGATGCCCTCGACCACGTCATCCTTGCAGAGCACAACGCCGTCGCCCTTGCCGACATGTGGGCCGAGCTTCTGCTGGATCTTGTAGCGGCCCACGCGGGTCAGATTGTAACGGTTCTCGTCGAAGAAGATCCGCTTGAGGAGCTGCCGCGCATTCGAGAGCGTCGGCGGGTCGCCGGGGCGCAGCTTGACGTAGATGTCCTTGAGCGCATCCTCGGCATTGCGGATCTGCTGGTCCTTGCGCAGAGTCTTGAGGAAAAGACCTTCGTCCCACGCCACGTTGACCACATCCACAGTCTTGAGCCCGATCGCCCTCAACTGCTTGATCAGTTCGGGCGTGAGCGGATCGTAGGCCTTGCCCAGCACGACTTGGGCATCGGGGTCCGCGATTTCATGGAGAAGAACCCGGTTTGCGGTCTCCACCTCGCCGGCCAGAGAAACGGATTCGATCTGATAATAGATTCGGAGGAGTTCCTCGTCGGTGCCCTTGGTGGCGCCCTGCCCACCATCGCCCTTCTCGCCCAAGCCCATGAGGGACCGAAGGAAGGTCGTTGCCGGGAACTTCCGGCGGCGCTTCTTGCGATCAAGATAGACATTCAGCATGTCCGAGGCGTCGAACTGAACCTCGAGCCACGATCCGCGGTCCGGAATCACACGGAACGAATAGAGAACCGTTCCGTTCGCATGCAATCCGGTCTCGAAACAGATCCCCGGCGACCGGTGCAACTGGCTAACCACCACGCGCTCCGCCCCGTTGATGATGAACGTTCCCTGCTCGGTGATGAGTGGGATCTCGCCCATGTACACTTCCTCTTCGCGAACCTCCTTCGGGTCCTTGACGCGGAAGGTGACATACAACGGCGCAGTGAAGGACTGTCCCTCGCGCAAGCACTCGACCGGCCCCATCTTCGTGTCCCGGATTTCGTACTTCACAAAATCCAACACGCACTGGCCGTCGTAGCTCTCGATCGGGAAGACTTCCTTGAAGACGGCCTGCAAGCCGGCCTTCAGGCGCTTGTTTGGCGCCGCATCTCTCTGGAGAAAATCGCGATACGAGTCCGTCTGGATCTCGATGAGATCCGGCGGCGAAATCACGTCCACCAGCTTACCGAAGTTGATTCTCTGGGCCATTCGACACCTTCAAGCGAAGCGCACGGGCAGGAAAAGGCGAACCCCTGGGCCGCACAGCGGCGGCCCAGGGCCGTCGACGACGGTTGGTCGCTACTTGATTTCGACCTTCGCGCCCGCCGCCTCGAGCTTGGCCTTGAACTCGTCGGCTTCCTTCTTGCTCGCGCCTTCCTTGACGGTCTTCGGCGCGCCATCCACCAAATCCTTGGCCTCCTTGAGGCCGAGGCTGGTCAGCACACGAAGCTCCTTGATGACCGCAATCTTGTTCGCGCCAGCGCCGACCAGCACGATCGCGAACTCCGTCTTCTCCTCGGCCGCGGGGGCCGCTCCGCCGGCCGCAGGGGCCGCGGCAGCTGCAACGGGAGCCGCCGCCGACACGCCGAGCCGCGCCTCGAGAGCCTTCACGAGTTGCGAAAGCTCAAGGACAGTCAGCGCTTCAACTCCGGAAACGATCTGCTCCAACTTGGGTTCCAGGGCCGCAGTATTCTCGCTCATTACCTATTCTCCTTACTCGACATTCCTCTGCAACCAGAGGGTTTGTTGTTCACCATGAACCGTCCGCCCGAGGCTTAAGCCGCCGAAGACTGCCCCTTCTTCTCCTCCGCCGCCTTCAGCACGTAGACCAGACTCGCAAGCTTCTGCTGAAGAACACCGACAAGGCCGCTCATCGGCGCAGCAATCGTGCCCACCACGATCGCCCGCAGAACCTGCTTGGGCGGAAGGGCCGACAACGTCTGCACATCGGCAGCCGAAAGGACCTGGCCCTCGAACGAGCCAGCCTTCAGGACAGGCATCTTACATTCCTTGTGGAACTGGACGAGGGTCTTCGCCGTCTCCACCACATCGCCGATTCCGAGGATCATTGCGGTAGATCCCTTCAGGAAGCTGCGAAGATCGGGCCCCTTGCCCTTGATGGATTCCGCAAAGAGCCTGTTGGGGACCACCTGCATGCGGGCGCCGATCTTCCGCAGGCGGCCGCGGAGATCCGTCGTCCTTGTCGAGTTCATCCCGGTGTAGTCCGCCAGAAAGATAAACCCTGATGCCGCAACCCGGTCGCGAATCTCGCCCAGTTGCGATTCTTTCTCCGGGCGCATCCGGCGGGCGCCCTTACGCTTGGCAGTCGTAGTCATCCATCACCTCAAACTTCGGCATCCCTGACATTGATATGCAGCCCGGGTCCCATGGTCGAACTGACCGTGCAGCGCTTGATGTAGATACCCTTGGCAGCCGCGGGACGCGCCGCGCGCAATCCGTCAATCACAGCTGTGCAGTTCTCCTCCAGCGCCGCGACCGCGAAGTTGCGCTTTCCGAACGGCACCATCACGTTGCCGTTCTTGTCCATACGGAACTCGACCCGGCCAGCCTGAAACTGCCGGACCGCGGTGGCCGTATCGGTGGCGACCGTGCCCGTCTTCGGATTCGGCATCAGCCCGCGCGGGCCGAGCACCTTTCCAAGCTTACGGACTTCCTTCATCGCATCCGGAGTCGCGACAGCGATGTCAAAGTCCATCCACCCGCCCTGCACCTTCTCGATAAGGTCTTGGAATCCAACCGCCTCTGCGCCAGCCGCGCGCGCCGCATCGGCGGCAGGGCCATCGGCGAAGACGATCACGCGCACCTTCTTACCGGTGCCGTGCGGCAGCGAAACCGTGCCGCGGACGGCCTGGTCCGACTTGGTGGGATCAAGGCCGAGCCGGAACGAGACGTCCATGGTCTCATCGAACTTCGCGGCAGGATGATCCTTGATGAACTGAATCGCATCGGCCAAGCCGTAGACCTTCTCGCGGTCAACCAGTTCGGCCACTTTGCGGTACTTCTTTCCATGAGTCGCCATGTCACACCACCTCGATGCCCATGCTCCGGGCCGTCCCCTCGATGATCCGGGATGCCTGCGGAAGATCGGACGCGTTCAGGTCCTTGGCCTTCTGTTTCGCAATGTCTTCGACTTGGGCGCGCGTGACCTTCCCCACCTTGTCCCGGTTCGGAACACCCGAACCTTTCGCAATTCCTGCCGCCCGCTTGAGCAGCACGGATGCGGGGGGGCTCTTCGTGATAAACGTGAACGACTTGTCTTGATAGACGGTGATTACCACCGGAATCACGAGCCCGGCCTGGCTCGAAGTCGTCGCGTTGAACTGCTTGCAGAATTCCATGATGTTCACGCCCTGCTGGCCGAGGGCGGGACCTACGGGGGGGGCCGGATTGGCCTGACCCGCCGGAATCTGCAACCGGATGATGCCTGTTACCTTCTTCGCCATAGTGCTCCACCGGGCGCTTTACGCCCGCTCCACCTGCGAATACTCGAGTTCCACTGGAGTCGAACGCCCGAAAATCGACACGGAGACCTTGAGCTTCCCGTGTTCAGGATCGACCTCCTCCACCACACCGCTGAAATTCTGGAACGGTCCGTCGGTGATCGTCACCGTCTCTCCCGGTTCGAACGTAACCTTCGGCCGGACCTTGTCCTTCTTCTCTTCAACCTGCGAGAGGATGGTGTCGATCTCCTTCGGCCGCAACGGGACCGGACGCTCGCCACCGACGAATCCGATGATTCCCTGCGTGTCCTGAATGAAATACCACGCCCTTTCGGCCAGGTTCTTCTGATCGTCGTACAGCGCCAAGTTGATCAGCACATACCCGGGGAAAAACTTCTTAACCGTTGTCGTTCGGCGGTTGCTTTTCGTCTCCGTTACCCGCTCCGTTGGCACTAGAACATCGCCGACATACTCCTGCATATCCTCGATCTTGGAGCGCCGCTCGATGCTCTCCTTGACACGGTTCTCCTGCCCGGACAGCGTATGCAATACGAACCACTGCTTTTCCATGATGCCCTCGCGCCGCCCCGCCTATCGGGGCAGGATCGCCTGCAGGATGAGGATGACGGCCCAGTCGCTCAACGCCACGAACGTGCTCAATAGCACAACCGACACGATGACCACGGTCGTCGACCCGAGAAGTTCGCTCCCCGTCGGCCAGGAGCACTTCTTCAGTTCAACCTGCACCTCCGCGAAGAAGGCCCGCCCGCGACCCAGCCATGCCCTGATCTTCTCCATAGCGCCTCGTGTTTCCAAACGTACTGGCAGGCCAGGAGGGACTTGAACCCCCAACAACCGGTTTTGGAGACCGGTGCTCTGCCAAATTGAGCTACTGGCCTGCAAAACTCCCGCCACCTATTTCGTCTCGCGGTGAACCGTGTGCTTGCGGTCAAATCGACAGAATTTAGTGATTTCCAACCGCTCCGTCTGCACGCGCTTGTTTCGCGTCGTCGTGTAGTTACGACGCTTGCAGTCCGTGCAGGCCAGCGTGATGATTTCTCTTGGCATCTTGAGCCTCCAACACCGGCGCGCGGACACGCGCGCGCGGCCCGCCCCACAGGGCGGGCCGCCGCCGGCAAACCGTCGACTATTCCAAAACCTCCGTCACGCGGCCCGCACCGACCGTGCGACCGCCCTCGCGGATTGCGAACCGCATGAACTTCTCCATGGCGATGGGCGTGATCAACTTCACTTCCACGCTGATATTGTCACCCGGCATGACCATCTCCACGCCTTCCGGGAGCGTAATGTCACCAGTAACATCCGTCGTGCGGAAGTAGAACTGCGGACGATAGCCCTTGAAGAACGGTG
>CAYRFK010000151.1:8080-11899 GCA_964423465.1 uncultured Verrucomicrobiota bacterium
TGGCCGCGCTCCACGTCTTCCTTCTTCGTGCCGCGAAGCAGGACGCCGACATTGTCGCCCGCCTGCCCCTGATCGAGCAACTTGCGGAACATCTCGACGCCGGTCGCCGTGGTCTTCGCCGTGTCGCGCAGGCCAACGATCGCAACTTCCTCGCCGACCTTGACGATACCGCGCTCAATTCGGCCCGTGACAACCGTTCCACGACCCTCGATCGAGAAGACGTCTTCAATCGGCATGAGGAAGGGCTGGTCGATCGCCCGCTCGGGCTCCTTGATGTACGAGTCCAGTGCGTCCATCAGATCCTGAATGCACTTGGCATCGGCATGGTCCGGCGTGGGCGCCTGGATGGCCTTGAGCGCCGACCCGCGAATCACCGGCGTATCGTCGCCCGGGAATTCATACTTGGAGAGAAGCTCGCGGATCTCCATTTCGACGAGATCCAGCAACTCCGGATCATCCACAGTGTCCACCTTGTTCAGGAAGACGACGATCGCAGGCACGCCAACCTGACGCGCGAGCAAGATGTGCTCTCGCGTCTGGGGCATCGGGCCGTCGGCAGCACTGACCACCAGGATCGCGCCATCCATCTGCGCCGCGCCGGTGATCATGTTCTTGACGTAGTCCGCATGGCCCGGGCAGTCAACGTGCGCATAATGCCGATTAGCGCTCGAGTACTCCACGTGCGAGGTGGCAATCGTCAGAATCTTCGTCGGATCGCGGCGTCCCTGCGATTCGGAAGCCTTCGCGACTTGGTCGTACGAGATATAGGTGCCGAGCCCCTTGTCGGACTGCACCTTGGTGATCGCGGCAGTGAGCGTCGTCTTGCCATGATCCACGTGGCCGATCGTGCCGACGTTGACATGCGGCTTCGTCCGTTCAAATTTTTCCTTAGCCATGGTCGCTACTCCTGTTCCTCTGCTGGTTGCCCCTCTGCCGTTTCCGAATCCATCTGCATCAGCGAACGAACCGTTTCGCGGTGGAGCCCACGAGCGGGATTGAACCGCTGACCTCGTCCTTACCAAGGACGTGCTCTACCAACTGAGCTACGTGGGCCAGCACCCAACCCTCGCCCGGTCGCCCGATTGCGGCCGCCGATCCAAGCCCCACGCGCAAACAACAAAACACCTCCCGCCGCCCGTCCCCGCTGGAGATCAGCCCGGAGAGAAGTTCCTGTTTCGTTGTTTTCCGCGCAAAGCCTGCGATCCTACCGGACCGGTTCTTCGCAAAACGGTCCATTAGACTAGCGTTTTCGGAATGCGAGTCAACAGCTTTGTGTGATTTTTTTTGGCCGCTCTTCGCGGATACTTACGATCGCCCCGGCGGTGCCGCTTTGGGGGCGCTTCGGGTCTCGACTTTTGCAACTGGATGCCCTCTATTTGGCCCATGCATGGCACTTTATCGCGACCGGAGCGCCTGCGTGCTGGCCGCCCGATCTGGACGAGTCCTGGTCCGGGGGGGGCTCTTATTGTTCATGTTATCGACCAGCGCGCGCTGCCGGCGGACGTGAGCATCCTCGATATTGCCTCGGCCGCGGAAGCGGCCGCCGCCATCCGCAACATGGCGGTCCGCGGCGCGCCACTGATCGGAGCCACGGCCGCATGGGGGCTTGCACTTGCTGCATTCCGAGCCAGCCCAGGGCAGTCCTCGCTTGCCGTCGAGGCGGCCGCCGTGATGCTCGGGGCGACGCGCCCCACCGCTCAGGATCTGCATGGGGCCATCAACCGCCAGCTAGCGATCTCCAGAGCTGCCACGGATGACGCATCGAGAAGGATCTCCCTGGAGGCTGGGGCCGAGGCTCTCTGCTCGGAGTCCGCCGATGCGTGCCGGATCATCGGGGAACATGGCCTCTCCCTGATCGAGTCCGCTGCCCGTCGCTTCCCGCATCGCCCCGTGAATATTCTCACCCACTGTAACGCGGGATGGCTCGCATGCGTCGCCCACGGAACCGCAACCGCCCCGATCTATCTCGCCCACCGCATGGGCATCCGCGTTCATGTATGGGTCGATGAGACGCGTCCGCGAAACCAAGGCGCAGCGCTGACCGCATGGGAACTGTCCCAGGGCGGGGTTCCGCACACGCTCGTGACAGACAACGCCGGCGGGCATCTCATGCAGCATGGGCTGGTCGACATGGTTCTGGTCGGAGCCGACCGCATTACCCGCCGGGGGGACGTCGCCAACAAGATCGGAACGTATCTCAAGGCCCTCGCGGCCCGTGACAACGGAATTCCGTTCTATGTGGCCGCCCCGACAACGACATTTGACCCGTCCATTCTTGATGGGATCCGCGAGATTCCAATCGAGCATCGGGACCCCGCAGAGGTTTGCCACATCGCCGGCGTCCATGGGGGCAGGTTGCTGGATGTCCGCATCTGCCCGCCCGAAACATCCGCGTGCAATCCCGCCTTCGACGTAACGCCTGCGCGGTTTGTAGATATGATCATCACAGAGCGCGGGTTGATCCCAGCCAGTGAGGATGCGATCCGCGGGATCTTTCCGGAATGGGAGCAGGGCGGACGATGAGTGCAACTCCAGGAGACCCGCGTCTCCCCTCGGCTTCACCATCCGAAGGCTATGTGCGCTTTCGGACCTTCTGGACCCTTGGGCCCGCGCCCCACCATCCACGGATTCGCGATCTGGATATCCTCAGGACCGCGCTCTGGGACCGCGGGTGGATCGGCATCACCGCACAAGGCGTCGGATTCGGAAATCTGAGCCTGCGGGATGCTGACGCCGTGGACAGTTTCATCATCACAGGAACGGCTACCGGCGCAGCGCGGGAGTTGGGCGCCGATGGGTACACCCGCGTTACTGGGGTCGACTTGCCGACCAACACCGTCCGATGCGTGGGGCCCGTCAAGGCCTCGGCCGAGACCATGAGCCATGCCGCTATTCTTGACGCAAACCCCGAGATCCAATGCGTGATCCACATCCACTCACGAAGGCATTGGGAACATGCCTTGACGGCGGACATTCCAGCCACATCTCGCCACGCGGAGTATGGCACCCCCGCCCTGGCAGAGGCCGTTGGCGCGCTGACGAGCCGGGCGGGCAACTCCGCCGGAGTCATGGCGCTTGCGGGCCATGAGGACGGCATGATCGGATACGGCCCGAATATCAGATCCGCCGGATCGATACTCATCGCCACGCTGGCCCGCATTCTTCCGTAGCCGAAGCCGTACGATCAGATTCGCGCCCCTCCTCTTCCAAAGCAGATTGACGGCGCATCTGCCAAATAGGGCCAGATCGGGACGAAGTCCAGGCATGAATGAAGAGAAAAAGAAAACGCCGCGAAACTTGTAGTTCCGCGGCGTTTTCAAAGTAATCCCGGCAACGTGCTACTCTCCCACGGCCAACGCCGCAGTACCATCGCCGCTGAGAGTCTTAACGGCCGTGTTCGGAATGGGAACGGGTGTTTTCCTCTCGCCATGGTCACCGGAAAAAAAACTATTGCACAGGGATTTGGAGAAGCAAGTCGGCGTTCAAGCCGACCAAAGGATAATAAAGATCAAGCCGCACGGCTGATTAGTACCGGTCAGCTCACGCATTACTGCGCGTCCACCTCCGGCCTATCGAGGTCGTCGTCTTCAACCAGCCTTTAGAACCCTTACGGATTGGGAGATCTTATCTTGGGGGGGGCTTGGCGCTTAGATGCTTTCAGCGCTTATCCTTTCCGCACATAGCTACCCGGCCATGCCCCTGGCGGGACAACCGGATCACCAGAGGTGCGTAGTTCCCGGTCCTCTCGTACTAAGGAACTATCCCCTCAAATCTCCTACGCCCACAGTGGATAAGGACCAAACTGTCTCACGACGTTTT
>CAYRFK010000152.1:0-7968 GCA_964423465.1 uncultured Verrucomicrobiota bacterium
CGCGGCGTCACGGGCGAGATCATCCACGTCGACGGCGGAGCCTCGGCGGTCGCCGGCACGCTCATGCCCTTCGAGCAGTGGCAGTACCCGACCGCCTTGACCGACGATCCCCATGAGGAACACACCGGTCCCGTCCTGCGCGCATGATTCAAGGACGTGCCATGGACAAGAGCGAGATCTCGGTTCTCCTGGTCGAGGATGATGTTCCGATGGCCGGCGTGATCGCCAGGGGGCTGCGTGAGGAGGGGATGCGCGTTCATGTTGCGCATTTCGTGGACGAAGCCCAGCGGCATCTCGTCGAGCGCACCCTTGATCTCATTCTTCTGGATCTGTCTCTTGCGGGACGCGATGGTTCGGAAGTGCTGGAGTTCCTTCGTTCCACCGGGCGCCTGATTCCGGCGATCATCGTCTCGGCTCGGTCGGACGTGGACGAGCGGATTCGGACGCTGGGGCAGGGCGCCGATGACTATCTCGTCAAGCCGTTCGCGTTTGGCGAACTGGTGGCTCGCATTCATGCACTGTTGCGCCGATCGCATGGATCCGCACAGGTGCTGACGATCGGCCGTCTCCATCTCGACCTGATTCAGCGACGGGCCACCGTCGACGGAGCGCCCGTCGTGTTGACCTCGCGCGAGTTCGATCTCCTCGCCTACCTGGCGCGACATGCGGGTACGACCGTCTCGCGCGATACGCTGGCCCGCGATGTCCTGCATGTCCGGTCGCGGGCAACGCCGGTGGACAACGTGATCGAGGTGAATGTGTCCAGGTTGCGCGCCAGACTGGCCGCCGCGGGCTGCCACGTGATCCGCACCGTCCGCGGCATCGGCTACCAACTGACGGCCCCTGCGTGAAGCGAAACACCACGGTTCGATATTTCCTGTGGATTTCCGGGCTCGTGCTCTTCTGCCTGGTGCTCAACTTCGGGGCCGACTGGCTCTTCGACGTACACTCGCGAACACTGATGACCCGGCTGGGCCTTGATCACCAGGCCGCCGAGGGCATCGTGATGGTCGTCTTCAATCTCCTTGCGATGCCCTTGGTGCTCCTGGGGGCGTGGGGCGTCGCGCGCCGCCTGATGGCTCCGATTCGCCGGATCGCAACGGCCGCCGAGGATATCCGGGCCGGACGGTTGAAACAGCGGATACCCTGCGACGTGGAGGATGACGAACTCGGCCGGCTCGTCGCGTTGCTGAACGGAGCATTCGACGAGTTCGACCGCAACCTGGAGAGACAGAAGCGGTTCGCCGCCAACGCAGCCCACCAGCTTCGGACGCCCCTGTCGGCCATGCGAAGCGAAGGCGAGATCTGCCTGTCCCATTCGCGCGAGGCGGGCGAGTACCGCGAGGCGTTGGAGAGCATGCTGGAGCGGGTCGACGGGCTCTCCCGTCTCTGCGAGCAGTTGCTGGAGCTAAGCCGGCTCGATGCGCCCGCACTGCGTTCACAGTTCGTGCTGTACGATCCGGCCGCCGCCCTCCAGTCCCTGTGCGATGACTTCACGGTCGTGGCCTCGGCCCGGGCCGTCACTCTGCGCGTGCAGGTTGATGCCGGAATCCACATTCTCGGCATCCCGGAGCTCTTCACGGAGACTGCGGCCAACCTCCTCGACAACGCCATCCGCCACGCCCCCGACGGGGGGGATGTCCAGCTCACATGGGGCGCCCGTGAAGCGGCGAACGCCGTGCTCCGCGTCGTGGACGACGGCCCCGGTATCCCCGAGGATCTGCGAAGCATGTTGTTCGAGCCCTTCGCTCAAGGGATCTCGGGAAAGGGTACGGGGCTCGGACTGGCCATCGTCGCCGAGATCGCCCGGCTCCATGGCGCGCGCGCAGAAATCTGCAATCGAGTGGGCAGCGGTGCGTGCGTCTGCATCGCATGGCCGGTAGCCTGCGCCGCAAGCTGACGCACTTGTCAGGCAATAAACTTCACCTTGCAACGCACGACATCGTAGCTTCTCATGCTTGCAGTTGCGGCACCTGTCGCATCGGGCCGCAGCGAGATGAATGGGATGGGGACGCTTGGGCCGTGATCCGGCCTGCGTTCTCGATGGATGGGACGACACATGCCAAGGGTTGCCGAACTGCAGTCCGCGCCCGGCGTAGACGCCACCGATGCGAATTTCTCAGGGGGATGTCGGGGCCTTCGGGGCGGCCTTTCCGTTCATGGAACGCCACGCCCGGGGTGTCATCCCGTGTCGTTGCCGGAATCGCCGCGCGAAATACGCCGCATCTTCAAAGCCCGCATTTGCGGCCACATCGGCGACACTCATGCACGGGTCCTTCAGAAGTGTCTCGGCGTGCTGGAGACGGCGATCGGTCAGGAACTCCATGAACGTCCGGCCGGTGTGGCGGTGAAAGACATTGGACAAGTGGTTGGGCGTCAGGCCGACGGCGTTCGCGACCGCCTTGACGGAAATGCGGGCGCCGGGGTTCCTGAGCACAATGGCACGAACGGTATCGACGACCAGCGCAGAGCGCGTCGCTGCGGGTTCACCGTCCACCGTGGGGGCGACCGACTCCATCATCCGGACGACGTCCGCACGGGGCGACCTGCGGCGTCCCGCGGCGCTCTCCCGCACGATGTGAGCCACCGCCTCGGCGGCCGTCTCCACGATGTGGCGCACGATGTCCCGTCGCAGGGCGGTCAGCAGCGGCAGACGGTGGTACGCTGCGCGCAATGTAGCGGAGGGCATGCCGAGTCCACCGAGGGTCTTTCTGGCGGCGCTCCACGAATCACGACCGGCCGGCCGGAAGGCGCAGGTGGTGACAACAGCGAACCGCGTTCCCGCGTCGCTGACAGACCCCGCCGGTGCGGCCCAAGCCTGGATGTTGCTATGGCAGGAGTGCACGCACGCACCATGCGATGCCGTCCGAACCGTGATGATCGTGCGGCAGGCCATGCACCGGCTTCGTCCCTCGGCGGTCGACTGCACCATTCTGCAGAATTCCGGCATTTCGTCGTTGCCGACCAGGTGAACCGAAAGGAGATCGTCGGCGGCCGGCAGCAGGACGATCAACTTCGTCGACGCGAGATCCCTGGCCATCGCATCCAGGCGCCGGAGGACCGGGTCGTTGAGAATCGCCTGCCCAAGGTCTGTGGTGGTCTCCGTCGGT
This sequence comes from uncultured Verrucomicrobiota bacterium, assembly GCA_964423465.1. Lineage (GTDB taxonomy): Bacteria > Verrucomicrobiota > Kiritimatiellia > PWTM01 > PWTM01 > VGWF01. Next base: position 3,111 of record CAYRFK010000152.1, read on the forward strand.
ATTGCGTCCATTGGCATCCTCGCTTCCTGCTCTTCGAAATGAACTTTACCATGAAACGTAGAAATGTCCTGTCGCGAATCAAGCCATCATGGTGCAGGGTCATGACGGCGGGGGGCTGGGCAGACGGACGGTCCACGGCAAATCTGATCGGGATACGAAAGGGCGAAGCGCGATGATGACGATCTCCCGCCGGTCTTTCCTTCGGTACTGCACGGCATCCGCCGCGGCCATCGGCTTGGATCCGCTGCGAATCGGCCTGCTGAACCAGGCGATGGCGAACCCCGCCGCGCCGTCCGTGATCTGGCTTCACGGCAGTTCGTGCACCGGATGCTCGGTTTCACTGCTCAACCGGATCACGGCCTCAGGCGACAACATCGCCTCGGTGCTCGTGAACGACATCAATCTGGTCTTCCACGCCACGCTGATGTCGTCGGCCGGCGACCCGGCCGTGGCCGAACTGCTTCGCGTACGCCAGTCGGGCAATTTCGTGCTGGTGTGCGAGGGCGGAGTTCCGACGGCCTTCGGCGGCCGGTGCTGCATCACCTATGGATTCGGCGGCGGCGAAATCACCTACATGCAGGCGGTCCAGGAACTCGCCGCCCGTGCCGCGGCCATTGTGAGCGTGGGCACCTGTGCCAGCTTCGGCGGCATCCCGAGGTCGGGATCCAATCCGACCGGCGTGGTCAGCGTGCGGGAACTGACCGGGCGTCCCACGATCAACATCTCCGGATGCCCCGCGAACCCCGACTGGATCGTGTGGGCGATCGTGCAGCTGCTGACCGGAACCCCCGTGACGCTCGACGAGAACTCCCGTCCGGTGGATCTGTACTCCAAGGATCTGACGGGAGCCGCCGCTCCGGCGCTCATCCACGACAAGTGCCCGCGAAATCCCGGGTTGACGGGCACGCCGCTCGCGGCCGCATTTGGCGAGAACGGCCACTGCCTGGAAACGCTCGGGTGCCGCGGCCCGTTCACCAAGGCCCGATGCGAGGCATGCTGGAACGGGGTGCCGGGGCAGGGCGCATGGTGCATCGGCGTCAACGCCCCGTGCCATGGCTGCACCGAGCCGGGATTCCCCGGCCCGCAACCTTTCTACGAACCGTTCAGCGGTTGAACCGAAGCGGAGGACTCCCACCATGCCTGTCATCACAGCCGCGATCGACCCCATCACCCGGATCGAGGGCCATCTCAAGGTCGAAATCGACATCGACACCGTCAACGGCGTCCAGCAGGTCGTGGATGCCCGGGCGGTGGGCACGCTCTTCCGGGGATTCGAGATCCTGCTCCAGGGACGCGACCCGCGGGACGCACCCCTGATCACCTCGCGCATCTGCGGCGTATGTCCGACCGCCCACTCGCTGGCGGCGGCCTTGCTGCTCGACAGTGTCTACGGGGCGACCCCGCCCGAGGCGTCGCGACTGTTGCGCAATCTGGTTCACGGCGCATGTTTCCTCGAGTCCGACATCCTCCATTTCTACCTCCTGTGTCTGCCGGACTACATCCGCGGCCCCGCGATGGCGCCGTGGCTCCCGGGGCTTGAACTGGGCCGGCGCCTCGATCCCGCGGCCGAGAACCGGCTCGTCGCCGGCTATCTCAAGGCCATCGATCTGCGCCGCAAGTGTCACGAGATGGGTGCGATCTACGGCGGCAAACTTCCGCATACGCCGGGATTCATCGCCGGTGGTTTCACCGCGGTTTCGTCCGCAGCCGACAAGACGAAGTTCGGGGCGCTCTTGACCGAGATCCTGGCCTTCATCGAGGGAACCTATATCCCCGATGTCGAACTCCTGTCTTCCCTCTACAGCGAGTACTTCCATATCGGTCGGGGGCCGGGCAATCTGATCTCCTTCGGCGTGTTTGAAGACGGAGCGGGCGGCAACCTCCTGGCCCGGGGACGGACGGTCAACGGCACGACTTCGCCCCAGTCCGTTGACATCGTCCAGATCACCGAGCAGGTGACGCACTCGTGGTACGACGATGCAACCAACAACCAGCCTCCGGCCACCGGGACCACGGTTCCGCTGACCCCGAAGGCCGATGCCTACTCGTGGCTCAAGGCGCCTAGGTACGGCGGCGCCGTCTACGAGTGCGGCCCGCTGTCTCGCATGGCGGTGGCCGGGCATTACACGCGCGGCATCTCGGTCATGGACCGCCATCTCGCCCGCGCCCACGAGGCGCGGCGGATCGCGCAGGCCATGCAGGGTTGGCTGACGGCCCTTCCGACGGATACAGGCGCCTTTGACGCCTTCGATCCGGGCACGATCGCGAACCATGACACGCTCGGCCTGACGGAGGCTCCGCGGGGCGCCCTCGGACACTGGATCCACGTCGATGGGACGACGATCGGCCGGTACCAGGTGATTACTCCGACCTGCTGGAACTGCTCGCCCCGCGATACGGCGGGCCACCCGGGGGCGATGGAAGCCGGCCTGATTGGCACGCCGGTGGCCCGGGTCGACCATCCGGTCGAGGTGCTGCGCGTGGTCCATTCGTTCGACCCGTGCCTTGACTGCGCCACCCACGTCATGCGGCCGGGCGAGAAGGCCCGCGTGTTCCCGCTGTGGCGTCCGCCTTCAGCCCGAATCCGCGGAGAACGGGTATGACTTCCGCATCCCCCGACGCACGCGTGGTCGTCGTCGGACTGGGCAACTGCCTGATGGGCGACGACGGCGTCGGCGTGCATGCGCTGCGCGCCCTCGCTGCGAATCCCCCCCCCGGCGTACGGCTCATCGAAGCGGGTACTGCGGTGCTCGATGCCCTGCCGTGGGTGGAGTCCGCCGAGAAGGTTCTCGCCCTCGACGCCCTCGCGGCAGGCGGTGCCCCGGGCACCGTCTATGCACTCGACGGTCGCGACGCCCGAACAACGCCGCAGCCGGTGTCACTGCACTCGCTCGACCTCCCCACGGCCATGGCCTGCTTCGGCCGCGGCCCCGGCCCGTCCGAGTTTCGTGTGTTGGGGGTCGAGCCCGCGAATGTCTGCTATGGAACCGATCTTTCGCCCGAGGTTCGGGAAGCCCTGCCGGCCCTGGACCGCGAAGTGCGGCGCACGCTGGCCGCGTGGGCTCTGGAGACCGGCGGCGATGCGTCGTGGGAGGCAACATGAACTTGAGAAACCGGGAGACGATCATGCGTAACGGCCGAGTGTGGATCGGACTTGCCACGGCAGCCATCCTGACCTTCCTGCCAGGGCCTGTTGCCGCGCAGACGGACGGATCGATGCGACTCCGCGTCACCACCTCGGATCCGGCCGGAAATTACAGCGCCTATATCTTTGCGGCGTGGGTCGACAGCACGGGCACGAACTTCGTCAAGACCCGGTACCGGTACGCGGCCTCCCGGCTTCAACACCTGTACACGTGGCGCGCGGAGACGCGCAGCAACATCGTGGACGCCGTGACCGGTGCAACGCAGTCCGGCACGAAGATATGGACCAACACATGGAACTGCAGGAACGTCTCCAATGTTCTGGTCGCCGATGGCACTTATCGATACCGGATGGAATTGACCGATAAGAACTCGGCCGGCACCGTAACCCCGACCAACTACATCGAGATCCTCAAAGGACCGTCCGCAACGACCAACAAGCCCGCCAACACCGGTCCGTTCAGCAACATCGAGGTGATCTGGACGCCAGCATCCGTCTCGCACGACATCGCAGTGACACGGGTCGGTCTTCCGGCGATCGTCAACACGGAGGCGATCATCCAAGTGCCCGTGGTCCTGACCAACAAGACGGCCACGACCGAGACATTCATTCTTTCGCTAAGCAACCAGACCGCGGATGCGCTGATCGGGCAGGCATCCATCAACGGCATGGGGGGCGCCACGGCGCGGACCAACACCTTCGCCTGGGACACATCGGGGCTTGCGCCGGGAAGCTACACGCTTGCGGCCTATGCGGCGCCGATATCCGGCGAGACCGTGACGGCGGACAACCTCATGACCACCGGAACCACCGCACGCGTCGCCTTCCACGATATTGCCGTGGCGTCGTTCACCACGCCCGTGCTGATCGTGCCGGGCGCCACATCCAACCTCACCGTCCTGGCGACCAATCGGGGCGACTTTGCGGAGACCTTCACGGTTCTCGTGACCGACCGGACCGACCGTGTGGCGATCGGCACGCGCACGATCAGTCCGCTGGCCGCCTATGCTGGAACCAACCTCACGTTTGCGTGGAATACGACGGGGCGAACCCAGGGGTTCCATGCGGTGAGCGCCATCGCAGGGGTCGTCGTGGACGATGCGGACCCGCTGAACAACACGAATTCGCGGACGGTGGCGATCGCATCGGGCCTTTCGACCAACGTGCCCGCGGGCGCGAGCTCCGGGGGGCTCTGGAGATACCACGATCTGGGGCTCGATCTGCATGGTGGCCCATGGACGACCGCCGATTACTATGACGGCCACTGGAGCCAGGGCACGGCACGGTTCGGCTTCGGCGATCCGGGCCTCGTCACCACCGTGCGGACCGGCCGGATCTGCTACTACTTCCGGCGCGACTTCTTCCTCGACATGGTCCCGCTGTCCATGTCCGCCCGGGTGATTCGGGACGACGGCGTTGTCGTGTACATCAACGGCCAGGAGGCCTTCCGAAGCAACATGGACCCGCTGGAGACGCCCGCCTACACCAATCTCGCACTGGGGGCCGTGGCCCTGCCCGACGAGACGAACTGGTTCTCCTATGCCATCGACACGGGGCTTCTGCAGCCGGGGCGCAACGTCCTGGCGGTTGAGGTGCATCAGAACTTGGCGAGCAGCAGCGATCTCGCCATGGACCTCGAGCTAGGCGCTGTGACGCCCAACCTGTCGCTGAATCGCGACGTGGCCGTGGAGTCGGTTTCCGTTCCGGGACCTG
>CAYRFK010000152.1:7978-11171 GCA_964423465.1 uncultured Verrucomicrobiota bacterium
TTCGCGTTCGCAATCCGGGACAGGCCGTCGAGTCCTTCACCGTGACGCTGACCGACACGAATACCGGGGCCTCGGCGGGCTCCCAGGGCGTTGCGTCGCTGGCGCCCGGCGACTGGCGCGATCTCAAGTTCCAGTGGGATACGCGCGGAGCGGCCCCGGGCAGCCATGTGCTTCGTGCCGCCGCCGGGACTGTCGCCGGCGAGACGAACATGGCCAACAATGCCGCAACGGCGACCGCATCGATCGGCGGATCGGGGATCTCTCTTGTCCGGCTGGAAGCGGCCGGCTCCATCGGCGGGTTCTGCGGCGCGGTGGCGGTGCAGGGAACCCGGGCCTATGCGGGCGAGGGCGCGTCGCTGGTCGCCTATGACATCAGCGTGCCGGCCGTGCCGGTGCGGTTGGGGCGCGTTCGCCTCAACGGTGCCATTGAAGGCGTGGTGGCGAACGCCACCCATGTGTTCGTGGCGTCCGGCGCGGAAGGCGTGCATGTGGTGGATGCTTCGGTTCCGTCGACGATGACCCTCCTGGCGACGTGGAACGGCGCCGGACACTCGCGAGGTCTCGCCCTCGATGGAACGCGGCTCTATGTCGCCGACGGCGCGGGCGGACTTCGCATCCTTGATGTCACCGCCCCGGGATCGCCTTCGATGCTGGGCGGACTCGCCACCGTGGGGCCGGTCCGGGCCGTCTCGGTCAGCGGATCGACCGCCTACGTTCTGGACCAGCATGCGGGACTCCTGATCGTGAACGTTGCAACGCCGTCCGCGCCCGTGGTTCTCGGAACCTGCGATCTCGTCAGCGCGGGGGAGGGGTTGGCCCTTTCCGGTTCCTTTGCATTCGTTGCGGGCTCCGCCGGTCTCTTCAGCGTCGTGAATGTCGGAACGCCGGCATCGCCCGCGCTTGTGACCAACATCCCCCTGTCCGGTGCTGCGCAATCGCTGGTTCTGTCCGGCGGATCGGCCTTCGTACCGATCGGACCGGCCGGCCTGGCCGTGGTGAACGTGTCGACCCCGTCGGCGCCGGCGGTTCTGATAACGCAGGCGACCGGCGGCGAGGCATCGGGCACCGCGGTGTCGGGCACGACGGCCATGGTCGCGGACGGCTACGGCGGCCTGCGGATTCTGAACGTCGCGACGCCGGCAAGTCCATCGCTTCTGGCCGTTGCTGGCGACGGTCTCCGTGCGCGCGGAGCCGCGGCGCCGGCGAACGGACATCTCTACGTGGCAGCAGGCGAGCGGGGCGTGGAGATCTGGTGCGTTACGAATCCCGCCGGGGCGTTCCGGGCTGGCCGGTTCGTCGGCGCCCTGTCGGCAACCGATGTCGCGGTCTCCGGCACGCGTCTCTACGTTGCCGACGGCGCCCTCGGACTGCGGATCGCCGAGCTCTCATCGCCCACGCAGGCCGTGCTGCGCTCGACCTATACGAATGCGTCGCTCGGCGGACTGGTTTCCGTGGCGGGCGATGCAACGCGGGTTGTGGTGACCGACGGACGCCGCATCGCGTGCATCGACGCGGTCAACGCGGCGTCGCCCGTTCTGGGCGGACTTCTGGATGCCGGCGGATCCAGCGCGTCGATGATCGTGCACCAAGTGGCGCTCGCAGGCTCGGCGGCCGTCGCCGCCGCGGGCGAGGCCGGACTGCGCGTGTACAGCCTTCCCGGCGTGGTCGCCGTCGGATCTCTCAGCCTCCCGGGCCTCGCGATGGGCGTCGTCGCCAGCGGAACCACCGCCTATGTCGCGTGCGGAACCGGCGGTTGGGCCGCGGTCAATGTGGCGACGCCGTCGGCGCCCGCCATGATCGGCTCGGCCCACGCAGCCCAAGGCGCCATCGGTGCGGTCGGTGCGGCCGGCACGTTGGTTCACGTGTCCGGGGTGCCGCCGGCGGGCGTGTCGATGGATATGTCGACACCGCTGACACCGGTCGAGAAACGCGCCTTTGCACCGCTGACCAAGGCCCTCCGCATCGCGGCACAGGGCGTGATGGCGTTCGTGTCGGAGGACGATGCCGGTCTGGCGATTCTGGATGCCGTTCCCGGCGATCACAACCTGAACGGACTCCCGGACGCCTTCGACCAGGGGATCGTCGATGCTGACCCGGGGGATGACATCGCGTCGATTTCCGACGTCCTTCCCGACGACGATTTTGACGGTGACCGCATGACGAACCGCCAGGAGTACCTCGCGGGGACCAACGCTACCGACCCCAACTCCGTGTTCATGTGCATGTCGCCGCCCGGCGCACCGGCCGGAGGAAAGCTCATCCTCAGGTGGTCGAGCGTTGCGGGAAAGAACTATTCCGTACGGTGCTCGACCAACCTGATGAGCGGTGCGGGGTTTGAACCTCTGCAGAGCGGGATTGCCGGCACCGGCGGCGTGAACAGCTACACGGCTGCGGTGTCGGTTGTCCGTTGCTACTTCATGGTGGGAGTGGAGTAGCCGGCCCCAACTGAGGGAACGGGTTCCCATGGGCTCGGATGCCCGACAAGGGATTTGTATCTGATCCCGGTTTCCCCTTTGTTTGCATCTGAGATCGCTGGCATCCTCCATTGGCGTCACGGCAGCATCGATGTATACTGAAGCGTCTTTGTCTGAAAGGTTTTTTCCATTACATGATGACAGAATTGCGTTCTCAGATTCTTGGCATGTTGATCGTGGCGTCGGTTGGCGCAACCGCACAGACCGTCCCTTCCGGCAGCCCAGTGGATGTGAAGGTCGCGGCCATTCGATTCCAAGTGACGGCAATTGATCACGGACAGGCGGACAAGGGAAGGGCCTTGGAAACGCTGGTCGCCCAGGCCGACGCGTTTGTTCGCGAGTTTCCCGATCGTCCCGAGCCCCTGATCTGGAAGGGCATTTCGATGTCCGCCCTGGCGAAGCATCAGAGCCTCGGTGCTCTGGGCAGCGTCAAGGAGGCCAGGGGCCTTCTGGAGCGGGCACTCGCCATGGACGAGAAGATTGCCGGCCCCGTTGCCTACAACGCGCTGGGTATGCTGTTCCACAAGGTTCCCGGCTGGCCGGTCTCGTTCGGCAATGATGAGAAGGCCGAGGAGTACTTCAAGAAAGCGATCGCGGCTGCATCCTGCCTCGACACGCATTATCGATACGGTGAGTACCTCATGGACGAAGGCCGCAAGGATGAGGCGCTGAAGCATCTCGAACAGGCCGCCGCCTTTCCCGACCGACCGGGACATGCG
>CAYRFK010000152.1:11181-11838 GCA_964423465.1 uncultured Verrucomicrobiota bacterium
AATCCATGCCCCCCCGCATTGTCACCGTCCACACCCTCCTGCCCGAACATGCCCACACGGCCGGCGAAGCCATGGCGGCCTACGACCGATGGGTCGCCGGGCGACCGCGCTCGTTCCGGGACAAGGCCCACCGCATCTTCGAAGCCGCGGCGATCGAGGAAAAGCACACGATCGCCCCGGCCGATGTGATTTTCGGCCGCCGGTCCCTCACCGAGAGCAACCGCCTGTACGCGGAGAAGGCCATCGAACTCGGCGAACGGCTACTCCGGGAGTCGCTCGAAATGGCGGGGTGGGCGCCCACGGATCTGGATCTGCTGATCACAACGTCCTGCACCGGCCATATGATTCCGTCCCTCGACGCCCATCTGGTCAACTTGCTGGGACTCCGGAGTGACGTGCGCAGAATGCCGGTCACGCAGATCGGTTGCGCGGCAGGCGCTGCGGGCATGATCTATGCCTACGATTTTCTGAAGGCATACCCTGGCCGGCGTGTTGCGCTTCTGTCCGTCGAGTTTCCCAGCAACACGATCCAGATCGACAACTTCTCGTGGGACAACATCATCGGAACCGCGATCTTTGGCGACGGGCTGGGCTGCGTGCTCCTCGGCGACGGCCCGTCCTCCGGAAAGGTCGGGGGAATCGTCCACGGTCCGGCAA
>CAYRFK010000153.1:0-9568 GCA_964423465.1 uncultured Verrucomicrobiota bacterium
CAACTTCCTTGGAGTTTGGAGTTTCCCTACTTCCTTATCGGTGCCATGGACTCCCCGCAGCTCACGGGCAACTGAATCGTTCCGGCTTAGTAGGTTGAGTTCCCTCACTGCCGGGTCGTTGCGCCCCCTGCGGAGCGACGTCCACCGCATCGTCCCGGCCTGGCTGAGGATTGGGCGGTCAGTTGCGCGGCGACGTCGCCGCCACGGCCCGGCGGAAGGCGTCGGCGAATTCGGGGGCGGTCTGGAAACGGTCCGCGGGGTCGAGGGCGAAGCTCAGGTTGAGCACGGCGCGGACGTCCGGCGGAAGCTCCGTGGCCGCGGCGGGACGGTAGTCGCCAGAGTCGGCCGGCATGGTGGTTCCGGAATGATCCGGCAGGACGCCGGTCAGGAGTTCGTGCAGGGTGATTCCCAGGGAGTAGATATCCATGCGCGGATTCGGCGGCTCACCGCGGGACTGCTCGGGGCTCATGTAGAAGGGCGTGCCCAGAATGTCGTCCTCCGGCTTGGCCAGCGAGGCCAGGCAGCCCAGACCGAAATCGATGATCCGCAGCGTCCGCTTCGTGTCGATCATCAGGTTGTCGGGCTTGAGGTCGAGATGGTGGACGCGCCGTCCGTGGGCGTAGGCCAGGGCGGAGGCGCATGCGGCGGCGATCCCGGCCACGGCCGCCGGGGCGACCTTTCCGGAGTGCGAGAGCACGCGCCGCAGCGTGGCGCCGTCGATGAATTCCATGACGAGGTAGACCTGGTCGCCCGTCTGGTCCAGCGTGTGAAGACGCACGATGTTGGGATGCGACAGTTGCACCGCGTCCCGCGCCTCGGCGACGAGCACCTCCAGCACCTTCGGGTCCTTGGCAAACGGCTCCGCGATGACCTTGAGTGCCACGGGGATCTTCAGCAGGGAATCGTGGGCGCGGTAGACCGCGCCCAGTCCGCCCTGGCTCAGCAACTGGAGGTCGGTGTAACGCGCCGCGACGCGTGGTGCGTGCATCTGCGGGGCGAAGGTCGGCCGCGCCGCGGCGGCGGCCCCGGGCCGGGGCGCGGGCGAGGCCGCCGTGGGTCGCGGGCCCGGCTTGGAGACGACGATCCGGATCGGGCGCCTGGGCGGCGCCGCGGGTGCCGGCGATGCGGGGGGAAACCGGATCTGCGGCCGGGCCTGGGCGGCGTCGGGTCGGGAGGCGGATCGCCGCGCGTGCAGGGCAAGCGCTCCGGCGACGGCGTCGCACAGCACTTCGGCCCGCCATGGCTTCTCGATCACCTTCCACACGTGGCCCTCGTTGACCGCTTCGAGAAGGGCTTCCTTGGTCGCGTGGGCCGTCACGAGGATCGAGACCACGCAGGGGTTTCGGCGGTGCGCCTCGGCCAGGATCTCGGTCCCCGTGAAGACGGGCATGCGGAGGTCGCACAGCAGGACTGCGATCTCGCTGGCCGCGACGACCTGGAGCGCGACCTCGGCGTCCGTGCATACCAGCACCTCGACCCCGGGGATGTGCGCGACAATGTGCCGCCGAGTGGCTTCCGCCACCACGGGCTCGTCGTCGACAATCAGAATCGGGCCGTGCTCCTGCGTCTTCACATCCGCCATCCAGCGCTCGACATCCTGCACAGCATACCGATCCTGCGCCGCGGGAGAAGCGCGGAGTTGCGCACCCCCGCGGGGCGGGCCGGCCGGGGATTGGAATCCGGGCGCGGTTGTGGAGAATGGAGCCATGAATCCAACTCATGGTTTGGGACCGGTGCGGGCGGCGGTGATGGCGGCGATCCTGCTTTCGTGCGCGGCGCGGGCGGACCGGATCGTCCTTGTCGCCGGCGGCTCCGCGCCGGATGGCGCCGTGCAACTGCGGGAGCCGTACGCGGTGGACTTCGACCGCGCGGGAAATCTCTACATCGCCGAGATGTCCAGGGGACAGCGCATCCACCGGCTTTCACCGGACGGCACGCTCGCCACGGTCGCTGGCACCGGCGCGAAGGGCGCTGAAGGCGACGGCGGACCGGCGCTGAAGGCGTCGTTCGACGGCATGCACAGCCTTGTGGTCGCGCCGGACGGCGCCCTGCTGGCCGCGGATACGTGGAACTGCCGCATCCGCCGCATCGATTCGCGGACCGGGACCGTCTCAGCCTTCGCGGGAACCGGTGTGAAAGGTTTCGGTGGCGATGGCGGTCCCGCCGCGGCCGCGCGCTTCGCGGGCATCTACTCGGTGGCGGTCGATCCGGCCGGCCGGACGCTCTACATGGCGGATCTCCACAACCTCCGCATCCGCGCGATGGACCTGAAGACCGGGATCGTGACGACTCTCGCCGGCAACGGGACGAAGGGGATCCCGGCGGACGGGGCCATGGCTGCGGACGCCCCGCTGGCCGATCCGCGAGCCGTCGCGGCCGACGCGCAGGGCAACGTCTACATCCTCGAGCGCGGCGGACACGCCCTGCGCGTGGTCGACCGCACGGGGCGTATTCGCACCGTGGTGAACCGATCCGGGAAGAAGGGCGCTTCCGGCGACGGCGGGCCTGCGATCGATGCGACGATGAACGGGCCGAAGCATATCTGCATGGACCGCGACGGCGGCGTGCTGATCGCGGATGCCGAGAACCACCTGGTCCGCAAGTACTCACCGGCCGACGGCCGGATCGTGCGCATCGCCGGGTGCGGACGCAAGGGAACCGCCGGGGTCGGGGGGCCGTCGCTGGACGTCGAACTCAACCGGCCGCACGGGATCTGCGTCGCTTCCGACGGGGCGATCCTGATCGCCGACAGCTACAACGACCGCGTCCTGAAGATGGCCAACGGCAAATAGCCGATAGCCGATGGGGTCAGGGAGATGCGGGGCTCCACGTCTTCATCACGGCGCGGTCCATCGTCCATGGATTGGACGGTGAACCAGATGCCGCGGCAGCGGCCTGCGCGGAGGGCGACAGCGCCGCGAGCGCCAGCAGGGCGGCGGCGGTGCGGATGCGGCGGTCAGTTCTCGAATTCACGATTCCGCCAGTACTGCACGTTCACGCCGTCGGCCGACATGACGGAGTAGAGGTCCGTCACGTCGTCGAGATCCATGATGGACCACGGCTGCCTGATCGAGTCGCCGTTCTTGGTGAAGACGAGGTTCGCGGCGAGGTACACGCAGGAATGGATGATTTCGCCGGTCGGAAGGGAGAAGAACACAAGGTCGCCGAACTGCGGGGTCTCGCCGATGCCGTAGTAGTGTTCGACGATATACCGCTGCGCCTCCTCGGAATTGCCGAATCGGTCGTCCGGGATCAGGCTGAAGAAGTTGAGGCTGGTCCAGTGGCAGTCGCGGCGGACGCCGTCAACGGCCTGTGCCGGATGCGGATAGATATAGATCCGCTGGCGTCCGAAGGCTGGAAGCAGGTGGGCGATGTCCAGTGTGCCGCCGGCCGGAAGGGCGGCCAGGGACTCGAGCATCGGCCGGAGATCCTTCCGGCGTCCGCGTCCGCCCCAGTAGCTGACGAGCGAGTCGATATCCGCGTCCTTCGTGACCCGGATCTTCACGAGGTAGGTCGACGCTGAGCTGAGGAGCCGGGTGATGCGGAGCTTCTCCTCGCGTTCGAGGACCCGGTTCAGGATGGTGAAGCTGTCGGAGACGAAGGTCCGGCGACCCCGGACGTAGGCCACTTGGCGGATCGCGGTCTGGGATTCCTCCGTCAACCCGGATGCCACAAGGGCGCGCTCGAAGTCCTCGGTCCGGCAGGACCACGGCTGATGGTGCGGCATGTTGCGGTCCGAGCGGGCCAGGGCGAGATAGAGCGCACTCCGGACTTCAGGCGTCAGGGACAGCACCGTATCCCCGTCGGGTTGGATCACGATGCCGCTCTGCTCGACCGTCCATGTCTCCACATTCAGCAGGGTCGTCTTCTGTACCTCCGTGAGATTGAGGCTGCCGAGAAACTGCCGGAGCGACTCCTCGTTGTGGTTGGCGAAGTACCATGACACCGCCAGTTGCTTGGACCAGCCGGCGGGGATGAGTTCCTCGGACGGGGAGATTGTGATGCGGATGGTCTCGAGATCGCCCCAAGGGCCGGCTCGAAGCGCGGTGCCGGGTGGCGGGGCTCTTCGCTCCGTTGATCTAGAAGCCGAACGCTCTGCGGCTCCTCCGCCGACAATTCCCGTGGCGACGAGCGCCCATGGGAGCGCGACGAAGGCCACCAGAACGGAGAAAGCCGCCGTGGAAAGCCGTACCCCTCTCGTCAATCCCGACGAGGGGGCGATATACGACACGTCATCTGCCATGATGTTGGTGCTCCGCCTCCCCCGCGACCGGCGTTATATGCCACAGGAAGGGGGCCGGCGCAAGCGGGTTGTCCGGCGCGGTCATGCGCGGGATCGCACGATGGCGGCCGCCGCCGCCGCGTCGATATCGCCGTCCTCGCCGAACACCGCACCCCGCTCAAGAAAACGTGCCTCCACTCGCCGGGCCGACTCGTCGGCGTCGATCCCGTGGTCCTTGAGCCGCACGGGCATGCCGATCGACAGGAAGAAGGCCTCCGTCTTCGCGATAGCCTCCTCCGCCGTCGTGACGCCCCAGACACGCCGGCCGTACTGCTCCAGCTTGGCTCGCTTCGCCTCGATCTTGTGGCGCCAGACCCCGGGCATGACGATCGCCAGGGTCTCGGCGTGGTCGAGGCCGTGGAAGGCCGTCAGTTCGTGGCCGATCATGTGCGTCGACCAATCTTGCGGCACGCCGCAGCCGACGAGGGTGTTCAGCGCCAGGGTTGCACTCCACATGAACGAGGCGCGGGCATCGTAATCCGCCGGCTCGGCGATGGTCCGGGCGGCGACCTCGACGAGCGTCTGCAGGATGCCCTCCGCCAGGCGGTCCTGGAGCGGCGCCGCCGCAGGACGCGTCATGTACTGCTCCATCACGTGCGCGAAGGCGTCCACGATGCCGTTTCGCACCTGCTTCGCCGGGAGCGTGAACGTCGTTTCCGGGTCCAGCACCGAGAAGACCGGGAAGACGTGCGCCGAGGAAAAGTGCAGCTTTTCCTGCGTTTCCGCCCGCGAGATCACGGAATTCCCGTTCGCCTCCGAGCCCGTCGCCGGCAGCGTCAGCACCGTGCCGACCGGCAGGGCGGCCTTCACGACCTCCCCGTGCGTCCGCAGGATCTCCCACGGGTCGGGTCCCTCGAAGACGGCGGCGGCCGCGATGAATTTGGCGGCATCGAGCACCGAGCCTCCGCCGGCCGCAAGCAGAAACCGCACGCCTTCCGCCCGCGCGGCGGCGGCGGCCTTCAGGCAGGTTGCGTACTGGGGATTCGCCTCGACGCCGCCGAACTCGACGACGTGCCGTGGCTCCAGGGCCTTCCGGACCCGATCGTACACGCCGTTGCGGCGGATCGATCCGCCCCCGTAGACCAGCATCACCGTACCGCCGGCCGGCACCCGCCCCGCGATGTCCGCGATCGTTCCGCGGCCGAACAGGATCTCCGTGGGGTTCCTGTAAACGAAGTTGTCCATACGTCCGAACGTCCTTTCGCTGTCGGGGGCAGACGGTACCCTTGGTCGCGCCCTTTTTCACGAACGATTTGGGGACGCAGGTGGGGGAGACCCCGGGTCCCGTCCACCCGGCCGCTCCTGCCGCACCCCCCGGCGTTCCTGAAATCCGGATTCAGTTGACATAACAACGATCAAATGCCATGGTATATTTTTGGGCTGCAGGGTCTGGAATGTTGAGGGTCGGTGCGCAGGAAGGCGGAGGATGACGATGAACGTTGCACGGGTTTCTCGGATCGGGCTGGTCGCTGTCGGAATTTTCGCCGCCCTGGGCGAGGGGGCGCGTGCACAGGTCCACACGTGGACCAACGCCGTGGGCGGAGCGCAATCCTGGTCCACCGGCGCAAACTGGATGGGGGGCGTGGCCCCGACAGTGGGCGGCGCGGCCAACTTCGTCCTCGTCTTCAGCAACGCCGCGGCCAACAACACGGCGGACAACGATCTGGCGGGATCGTTCGTCCTGAATGCGCTGCGTTTCCAGACGGGCGCGATCAACCTTTCCGGCGGCCTTCTCTCGTTCACCAATAACGGCGCGACGATGCCGGTGCTCACGAACGCCACGGGCATCCGTCGCGTCATCGCCAACGACCTGCTGATCGGGACGAACCTGACCATCGGCGGCAACAACAGCGGTGCCGGACTGCTCCTGTCGGGCGGCGTGAACTTGGGCGGGGGAGTCCGGCAGATCACGGTCTTCGCCACCCAGCAAAGCGAGACGCTCGCGACGAACTCGGGCACCCTCGCCAACGGCGGTCTGCTCAAGGCTGGCGGCGGGCTGCTGGTCCTGGGCGGCGCGAACACCTATGAGTCGGGAACACGGGTGACCGGCGGGCAGTTGCAGTTCAACTCCCTGGCCTCCATCGGCGGCAGCGGCGCGAATGTTACAAATGCCGGCGGCGCCATCGGCATCAACTTCGCGGGGTTCATGGATGCCGTGACGAGCCGAATCGGCCTCATCTCGAGCGGATCGCTGGGTATCTCGGCCGCCAACGCGGGCGAGGCGATCGATTTCCGCCCCGCGTTGTTCAGTAACGCCTACCTGGCGGCAACGGCGGGCCGGATCGTGTTCGATCTCGCCACCCACACCCCGTACGTCAACGCGGCGGTGACAGGATCGAACATCTGGCGGCTCGGCGGCGGCCACGGCGCGCTGGTCATCACCAATTCCATCACGGGCGGCGACGCCGTCGTCATCGGCGGTGGCGGGAGCTTTGGCAGCGTCGTTCTTGCGGGAACCAACTCCTACACCGGGGCGACCACGATTCAGGACGGCATGTTGCTGATGATCAGCAATGCGGCACCCTCCGCCGTGCCCAGCACGGCCCTCGGGTCGACGTCGCGAGTCATCCTGAACAATGGAACGCTGAGCCTCGCACACGTCATCGTGACCAATGCGATCTACGTGGCCGGCGGCGGCAATAACTGGCAGGTCAACGGAGCCGCCCTCCAGTTCTGGGGAGGCACCACGAATGAGATTCGAGGACCGATCACGTTCGCTGCGAGCGTCGCCGCCAAGGTGTTGTCGGGCGCCGGCGCCGGCATGAACATCATCAGCGGCGGTGTTCTGGGCACGAACGTCGCCGTCTCCTTCTACTCGGACGTTGGCGGCAACCCCTTCATCTTCACGAACAACCCGATCCGGATCGGCACGGGTGCGCTGACCGTGAAGGACGTTCACATCGGGGTGGCGAGCAACGTGGTGGGTGGCCTGAACATCCAGTGGGGCAACCGGCTGCTCCTGACGGTCGACGACGCCTTCGTCGGTGCGATGCCGCTGGTCATCGGGACGAGCGGCGCCGACAACCAGAACTGGATGGACCTCGGCGGGCACAACCTGACGATCAACGGCCTCACCGCGATCGGCACCGTGTCCAACCGGCATTATGTCACGGGCGGCACGGGATCCCTGCTGACGTTCACCAACGCGGTCGGAGCCCGGAGCATCTTTGCGGGCTACCTCACGAACTCGGTCAACCTGGTCAAGACCGGTGCGGGCATTCTCGAGCTCCGCGGCGTGAACACGCACACGGGGACGACGGTGGTCAACGGTGGCGCGCTGGTCTTCGGTGCCGGCGGACGGGTCACCGCAAGCGCCGTGACGGTGAGCAACGGTGCGCTGCTGGTCAACAGCACCGCGGACGGAATCGGCAACATGGCCGGCCTGCAGGTCGTGGCCGGCGGGGCGATCGGGTCGACCGGTACGCTGGACCAGACCTTCGTCAACTGGGCCTACGGAAGCATGCCCGCGGCGCCCGCCGCCTTCGCCCTGAGCGCCAACAGTGCCGAGACGCTGGATCTGTTCTACTTCTTCGGGAATCCCTCCTTCCTCGGTGCGGCGCCGCTGAGCAACATGACCTTCTCGGGCAGCGTCGGCTGGGGCGATACCACCGCGCGCCTGGGCGGCGGCGGCGGTACGCTGATCTACACGCCGTCGATCGGCGCGGGCACGAACCTCGTCGTCGGCCCGGCCGGCGGCGACGGGTCCAGCACGGTGGTCCTGCTGACGCCGAACACGCATGACTCGACGCGGATCCAGTCCGGCGTCCTCCGCGTCACCAACGACGTCAATCTCGGCACCGCGCCGGGCGCGTTCACCG
Organism: uncultured Verrucomicrobiota bacterium; assembly: GCA_964423465.1. Taxonomy (GTDB): domain Bacteria; phylum Verrucomicrobiota; class Kiritimatiellia; order PWTM01; family PWTM01; genus VGWF01. The sequence continues at coordinate 8,101 of CAYRFK010000153.1, forward strand.
CCGACAATCTGGAGTTCGCCGGCGGCACCCTGCACATCGTCAGCAACGGAGTCGCGCTCCATGCCAACCGCGGCCTGACGCTCGAAGCGGGTGGCGGCACGCTCCGCGTCGACACGGGCCGCGCACTGTCCGTGCCCGGCGCCATTGCCGGGGCGGGGATGCTGACCGTGGCGGGTGGTGGCTCCGTCGTGCTGGGCGGCGCCAATTCCCACGCCGGCGGGACCTTCATCGATGGCTCATCCCTCAACATCAGCAACGACGCCGCCCTCGGCGCATCAGGCGGCGCGCTGACCCTGAACGGCGGCACCCTGCAGGCCAGCGGATCATGGACCCTCGACAACCGGCAGGTGACCCTGCTTTCGGGCGGCGGCACGTTGAATGTGGATACGAACCGCACGCTCGGCATCACCAATGCGATCGCGGGCGCGGGGCGCCTGATCAAGTCGGGCAACGGCGGTCTCACGCTCTCGACCTCGAACAGCTACGAGGGCGGCACGATCGTCGCCGGGACCTTCGGAGGGATCAACAACAGCCGGATCCTTGCATCCAACTCCGATGCGCTCGGCGGCGGCCCCGTGGTTCTCACCAACGGAGGCCAGCTCCGCATTTCCGGCGGCCTGTCGATGACCAACCCCCTGACGCTCTACGGCGGTGACGGTTCCACGGCGTACCAAGGCGCCCTGCAGAGTACGGGCGGAAGCAACTTCTGGGGCGGCCGGATCACGGTCACCACCGGGCTGACGCGAATCACGATCCAGAACGGGTCGACGCTGATGATTACGAACGGCATCGGGGGCAACGCGGCGGTCAACTTCGCGGTCAACAGCGGCAACGTGGTCATCGCCAACCAGCCGATGACGATCTCGGGCACCGACCTGTTCTACTTCTCCGGCGGCAACAACGGTGCAGGCACGAACTACCTGAACGTCGGCGGCAACGTCTTCACCCAGTCGCGGATCTGGCAGGGCGGCCTCCTGGTGCTGGGCGTCGAAAACGCGCTGCCGACCAACGCCAGCCTCATGGTCGGCGACACGAGCTTCAACACCAAGGGTACGCTGGACCTCAACGGGTTCAACCAGACGATCGGGAGCCTGTTCTCGGGGACGAACTTCAACGCATCGGTCATTACGAACCGGAGTTCGACGCCGGTCACCTTCACGGTGAACCAGACATCGAGCACGAACTTCCTCGGGACGATCGGCGGCAGCGTGCAGTTCGTGAAGAACGGCGCGGCGATGCTGATCCTCGGCGCGGCGAACACCCACAGCAACGGGACCGGCATCGGCGGCGGCACGCTGCTGATCACGAATGAGACCGCGCTCGGCGCCGCGGGCGGACCGCTGGCGCTTTCCGGCGGCGGAGCGTTGCAGACGGCATCCTCCATGCTGCTCGCCGACCGCGCGGTGACGCTGGGCGTGGGCGGCGGTGCGTTCACCGTTGACGCCGGCACCTCGCTCGGGATCACCAA
>CAYRFK010000153.1:9668-11833 GCA_964423465.1 uncultured Verrucomicrobiota bacterium
GGGCCCCTCACGAACGGTGTTGCGCTCGTGATCAGCGAAGGCGCCGCGGCCGGACTCACCGTGTTCGACAACCTCGCCGGGGGATCGGTCGTGATGCCTGCCGGGACGATGTACATCGGCCTGTACACCCCGGGGACGTTCAATAACGCGGGCGATGTTCTCCAGAATGGCAATGTGACCATCGGTCCGCCGTCGTGGGGTCCGGCTCCCGGAACCAACACGATCGGTACGCTGAACGTCACCGGCGGCTTGTTCAACTTCACCGGCGGCGGCACCTTCCAGATCGGCGGCAATGTCGGGCATCCCCCGGGAACCGGCGTCGTCAATCTGGCCGGCGGCGTGCTGGCGCTGAACAAGGGGATCACGAAAGGGACCAACCCGGATGTGTACGGGTTCGTGAACTTCAACGGGGGCACGCTTTCGGGCACCGTGAACAATGTGACCCTTCTCGGTACGGGCCTGAATGCCGTCACCATCCTGTCCGGCGGTGCGAAAGTCGCGCTGGCGGCGGGCATCACGAACACGGTCGCCGCGCCGTTGCAGAATGGCGGCGGGGGCGGCGGACTGACCAAGGATGGCGCTGGCGTTCTCCGACTGACCGGCGCGAATCTCTACACCGGGACGACGCGCGTCATGGCCGGCGTTCTGGATCTCTCGGGAACGGCCTCGATCGACACCAGCGCCACGCTGCAGATCGATGCCGGCGCGACGTTGATGGCGTCGAACCTCGCGTCCACGCTGCACCTCAAGTCGGGACAGACACTCAAGGGTGCCGGCACATTCGTCGGCGGGCTGATCACCGACAGCGGCTCGACCGTCGCGCCGGGCACCAGCCCGGGCACGCTGACCGTCGTCGGCGACCTGACGATGAGCAGCGGGTCGACGCTGTCGATCGAACTCAACGGCACGACGGCCGGCGTGCAGTACGATCAACTCTCGCTCTCGGGCGGCTCGCTCACACTGGGCAATCCGACCCTGGATGTCACCCTCGGGTTCACGCCGGGCATCAGCGATGTGTTCACGATCGTGACGGGCCTCTCGGGATTCAATCCCGGCGTCAATGGCATCTTCAGCGGCCGGAGCGACGGCTCCACCTTCACGGTCGGCGCCACCGAGTTTCAGATCGACTACAACGCCACCGACGTCACCCTGACCGTGATCCCCGAGCCCGGCACCGCGGGCCTGGCCGGCCTCGCCATGATCGCCGGCTGGCTCCTGCGCCGCCGCCGCTCCTGAGCCGATTCCGGTGCCGTTGCGTCCTCCGGGGCGGTGGCGATGCCGCCGCGCCGGGCGGCCCGCCGTCCCGGACCGGCGCGGGTGTGAAAACAAACCCCGCCGACATTGCGAAGAGGCCCGCGTGCTGGTTTACTGTCCCCGTAACCGCCCGGAGGGATGATCATGAGCGAGCCGATGTCGAATCCGAACGCAGGCGAAATCCGCAGAAGCCCCCCGCCATGGGTTCTGCTGGCCATTTCGGTGGCCACCATGGGCGGCGTGGCCGCGCTGGCGTGGGGGGGGCGCACGGGTGGTGACGAGGTCCGCGTGGACGTCCTTTCTCCGGCGCAGGCCTCGGCGCTGGGGCTTAATCTGGGCGGAGTGACGGACGCCGCGCGTTCGCCGGGCATCCGGCCGGAGACCGGTCGCCGCTACCGCGTCCACCTTTCAGCCGAGGCGCGCGAAGGCGCCGACGCGATCGCCCGGATCGGAGGCATGATCACCTTCGTCACCGGCGGCCGCGCGGGGGAGACGCGCGTCGTCGAAGTCACCGCGGTGAAGAAGACGACCGCCGAGGCCGTGGCCGTGGGCGAGCCCGACAAGCCCGTCGCGGCGCCCGCCGCACCTGCGGCGGAACCGCCCGCCGCGCCGGCTGCGCAGGTCTACACGGGTGTCGTCGAAGGCGTTGGCTCGCGCGGTGACGGCCGGCTGAAGATGGGCGAGGTCACCATCTACGTCCCCGACACGGCGAAGGGCGACCGGATCGTCTTTGAGATCGTCCGGAAGGGCGACCGCTTCGGCACGGGCAAACTGGTCGAAAAACTCGCGGCCGACGCGGCCGTGCCCGTCACGGCTCCCGCCGCTCCGGCGGCCCCTGCGCCGACGCCGGTCGGCGAGCCGCCCGCGGCCGCCGCTCCGGCAGCGACCAGCGCCCCAGCCGCCGCGCCGGC
>CAYRFK010000154.1:0-6440 GCA_964423465.1 uncultured Verrucomicrobiota bacterium
GTAAGGCGCGGAATACGGCTCGTGAAGTTCGTCCGGGCGAGGTACCAGAAACCGGCGCCGACCGGAACAGGGTTGGTCATCTTGGCGTTGTTGGCGGCGTTGACCCAGTTCGAGTTGCTTGTGCGAAGGTAGTAGATATCGTAGCCGGAGCCGTTCCAGACGAAGATATTGTCGGCGTTGCCCGCGGCACCGCGCTTGGCTCCATCCGCCACCCACGTCATGTTCGTCCCGTTAAGATACCACGGCGAGGCAAACGGGTTCGCGACCATGGTGTATCCCTGCGGGACCGCCCGTTGGGTCCCTGCTCCGGCAAGCAATTCCGCGGCAAGATGGATCACCTTAGCCACAGCACTTGTCGCGGGGGACTTCAACCAAACGGCGCTTCCCGTGGCGAACTGGTAGTTCGTGTATGCACCCGTGCTTAACCGAAAGCGGCCGTCTAGCCGCTGGTACAGGATATCGTAGGTTGCACCGTTCCAGATGAAGACCTGAGTTCCGCCTGCGGGGGCGTTCGCCCGCACCAACTGGTTCGATCCGAACAACTCGACCGCCCCGATGGTGCCGTTCCCGCCGATCTTCTGCAGATTGACGCCCAACTGCACGAACCCGCCCGCCGCCGGGACGGTCACGGGAACGAAGCCGACCGAGTTCACGCTCGGGAACGACTGCGCGTGCGACGTGGCCGCGAGGCCCGCCGCCGCGATACCTGCCAATACGATTCTTTTCATCCGTCTCGCCCTCCTGCTGTCCAGGCTGTCTTCTTCGCCGAAGGCCGCGGCCGCTGGTGGCGGCCGCCGCGATGTTTCAAACCCTGCACGGGGGATCGCCGGTCCGGCCAGCCGTTCTCCCGCAACGCGACCACAGTGCCCGTCCTCGGTTAGGATCCTGTGTGATCGCCGTCAGAAGCCCCCGTGATTTCGGTTACGTTCGCGGCCGGCCGGCGTTCAGAACGCGTAGCCGACGGACATCAGGACCGCGTGGGTGGTCTCGATGAACAGGGCGTCGGAGTTGTCCGGGAAGACCACGATGCCGGTGCTGGTCGCATCGAACGAGTAGAGCCATTCGCGGTGGTAGCTCACGCCGAAGCGGAGGCCGTTGCTGAGGTCCCAGTTCAGGCCGAAGTCGAACCGGGCGCCGTAGCCGAGGGAGTATTCCTGGTTGTAGACCTCGTCGATGTGCCCGTCCCACTCGTCGTCGCTTCCGTTGCGCGAGATGCCGCTGCATTCGCCGAGGAAGCCGTTGACGGAGGCGAAGAAGCCGAGGTTCGGCCCCTTGAAGGGGCGCCAGCGACCGAAATAGCCGGCGGTGAGCATGTGAAACTCGATGCCCTCGCCGAAGCTGAGGCTGTCACGGCCCTCCTCGAGTTCCATGCGCTTCTTGAGGCCGAGGTAGCGGTAGCCGACATCCCAGCCCCAAAGGGCGAACTCGGTCGCGCCGGCCTGCTGGTTCCAGAGCAGTTCCACGTCGCTGCGGTCGGTCTCGATGAAGTGCCGGCCGCCGGCGACGTCGCGTTCGAACTCGCTCGTCGCGGAGATGTACCGCATCGACAGGGCGCCGTCGCCCTTCGCCACGGTGAGGCGCAGGCCCCAGCCCTGGCCGGACGAGTCGCCGTCGCGCCAGCTCTCGGACTTGTCGCTCTCGAAGTCCGTGCGGGTCTGCAGCGCGTCGTGCTCGAACATGATGTTGTAGTGCAGCGCGTCGGCAAACACCTGCCACGGCTCGGCCGTGACCTCCTCGAGCGTGTCCATCAGCTTCGGATCCTGCTGGGCCCGGCCCGTCGTCACCGTCGCGGCCAGCGCCCCCGCCATCAACCATCGCGTCATCGTCTTCATCGTCCTGTTCCTTCCCTGCGGCATCCGCCGCCGTCGTCGGTCCGTCCCTCGTCCCTCTCCCCGTCCGCCGCGGCCGTCCGCCGCTCCGGTCCGGGAGCCCGTTCGTTCCATCATCGTTTCATGCGCGCCATGCGCTCGACCTGCTCCTGGTAGCGTGCAACGTCCTCGCGCGGCCGCAGCTCCTGCGCCCGCTTGAGCAGGGGCAGGGCGTCCGTGTAGCGCGCGTTGCGCACGAGGCACTGCGCGTGGCGCAGGCGCGCGTCGGCCTCATGCTTCTCGATCGCCGCCGCCCGCTCGAAGAGCAGCACGGCCTTTTCGAGATCGCCGGCGGAGGCGTGGTGCTGGCCGAGCAGGATGAGTGTCTCGCCGTCGAGCGGGTCGAGCGCGACGATCTCCTCGAGCAGCTTCGCCTGTTCGGCGCCCGCGGCGCCGCGGGCGGCGGCCATGCGGGCGGCGAGCTTGAGCAGCCGCTTGCGGGCGGAGTCGTCAAGCTTCTCCCCGTACACCTCGCGGATGCGCGCCGCGATGCGCTCGGCTTCGGCGTGGGCGCCGCGGGCGGCGAGGACCTCGGCGTTGCGGATGAATCGCGCGGGCTCTCCCTTGGTGTCCTTGGCCATGGCGCGAAGGTAGGCGTCGGCGCCGAGGTCCATGTAGCCGTCGTTGACCTGGATGTCGCCGAGGGTGTTGAGGGTCTCGACGGTTCCATGGCCCTCGAGGTCGAGCAGCTCGTAGTTTTCGGCGGCCCGCACGGGCTGCTTCATGCCGAGGAAGGCGTTGGCCTGAAGTGTCCGGTAGTCGGGGCGGGCGGGGTCCATGCGGATCATCTCGTCGCACAGGGCGGCGGCCTCCTCGTGCTTGCCGAGCTTGAAGAGACAGCGGGCCAGGCCGAGGCGCCAGTCCATCGTCTCGGGCTGCAGCATCACGGCGAGCCGGTACGCGTTCTCCGCGGAGGCGAACCGCGACGACTGCATGTGCGAGTAGCCGAGCATGCCGTAGGTGAGGCCGTCGCCCGCGCCGAGCTCGATCGCCCGCGTGAGGGCCGGGGCGGCCTTGTCGAAGCGGCCGGCGCGGACGTGGACGATGCCGAGGTTCTTCCAGGCGCGCAGGAAGGACGGGAACTTCGCGACCGCCTTGTCGTACCAGGCGGAGGCGGGGTCGAGTTCGTTCTGCTGGAAGTAGATGTTGGCCAGCGTGAAGTCGAACACGGCGCTCGCGGCGGGCGTCGCGGCCTGCGCCAGCAGCTTCCGGGCGAGGGGCATGCCGTTCTTCGTCCCCATCAGAGGGACGATCTTCTCCATCTGCTCCTTCTCGAGGCCCGTGACGCGCGGCTCGATCTCCGCCTGGGCGCCGTAGGTGCCGAGGAACTGGCGCTGGAAACGCGGATCGCGCCAGAGGCGCAGCTCCATGTCGTCCTGGGCGCCCGCGGCACCGGCCAGGCCCGCCGCAACGAGTATGAAATGGGGGATCGCCTTCATGCGCTCATCCGGTTGCGAAGGTGACGGGGACCTTCATCTTGAACTGCACCGCCTGACCGTTCCGCTTGCCGGGCTCGAAGCGCCACTTGCGAACCGCCTGCAGGGCGGGACGTTCGAAGGCCGGGTGGGTGGATTTCTGCACGATCGGGTTCTGCACGGAGCCGGCGGCGTCGACGAGGAAGAGGATGTGGACCGTCCCCTGCATCTTTTTGCGCTTCATGTCGGCCGGGTATTCGGGTGACGGCTGGTAGACGACGCGCGGCGTCTGGTCGAGGTCGCTGATCGAGAAGATCGCGTCGGCGTTCTCCTGAGTCTTGCCCTCCGCGGCCGTCAGCAGGCGCACGCCGAAGTCTCCGCCCATTCCGTCTCCGCCCGTCCCCGGATTCAGAGCAAGCTCGAGTTCCGAGAGATCCAGCGGCGGCGCCTCCATCTCGGTCATCTGGGGCGGCTGTTGCTCCTCTTCCTTCTTCTCCTCCTCCTCGGGCGGCGGAGGCGGCGGGGGCGGCAGGTTCACGGTGGTGACCTGGCGGATCTCCGTGTCGCCCTCGGGCGGCTTCGAGGCCTGCTCGATCAGGGGCAGGATCAAGAACACGAGGAGCGTCAGGACGATGGACGCCGCCATGCCCAGAAGGGACCGGACGGCCCGTCCCGCCCCCGCCGCCACGCGGCGCAATCCGAAGCGCTCGCTCATTTGCCTTCCTTCCGCGTCGCGAGGCTGACCTTCTTCGCGCCGCCGAGTTTGGCTTCGTCGATCACGCGGACGAGCAACCCCGAGGGAACCGCCTGATCGGCCTGGATGATGACGGGCAGGTCCTCCTTCTCCAGCATGCGCTTGACGATCGCGCGCACGCCGCCGACTCCGACATCGCGGCCGCCGTAGACGACCTCGCCCTTCTCCGTGAGCGCCACGAGGACGCTGTTCTTCTCCAACTTCACGGCGGACGCAGCCTGCGGCTTGTCCACCTCGACGCCCGTCTCCTCGACGAAGGAGGTCGTGACGATGAAGAACAGCAGGAGGATGAACACGCAGTCCATCAGCGGGGAGATGTCGATCGCCGCCTCGGAGCCCTCTTCGCCGCCGGATGAACGGAAGCGTCCCATGGTCAGGCCGTCCCTTCCACGGCCGCCGCGGCGGGAGGCGGGCCGCCGGCCATGCGTTCGATGAAGGCCGCCCCGCCCGCGGGCAGGCCGCCGCGATGCATCTGCTGCAGGCACAGGGTTTCGAGGTGCGCGAGGGCCTTGCCGTACCCCTCCTGCTTGCGGAGCAGGATCTGCTGGAACATCAGGCCCGTCAGCGCCATGACCAGGCCGACCTCGGTGGTGATCAGCGCCTCGGAGATGCCGCTGGCGATCATGTCCATCGTCTTGTCGCCGCCACCGCCCATGGCCAGCGCGTTGAAGGTGGTCAGCATCCCCGTGACGGTGCCGAGCAGTCCCAGAAGCGGCGCGGCGGTCACGGCGGTCTTGAGAACGCGCTGGTCGCGTTCGAAGGGGGCCATCTCGTCGTTTCGAAGGGCTTCGAAGTAGTGGGCGATCTCGCTGTCGCTGTCGCAGGTCATGGCATCCGCCGCGATCTGTCCCAGCGGTCCCCGGGGCCGGTTGGGGTCCCGTCGCCAGGCCGCCCAGGCGCGGTCCGCCGACGCCCCCGATCCGCACGCCATCAGCCGCAGCAGGATCGCCGTGGCCACGGCGTACAGGATGACGCCGTCCACCGCCAGGGCGTACATGCCCCAGCCGCCCTGGACCCAGATCGTGGCGGCCTCGGCGACCACCTTCTGCAGGGCCGGGGGAAGCGAGGCGACCATCTGGAGATTCGTCACGGTCATGGGGCCGCGCTCCGGGATTTGTTCTTCTCGACCTCGCTGAGGAGGGAGATGGCCAGGCGTTCCATCCGGTCGGAAAGGGCCTTGGCTTTGCGCGAGAGCATCGAGTGCGCCAGCAACGACGGGATCGCCACGTAGAGGCCGTACTCCGTCGTGATGAGGGCTTCCGAGATGCCGCCGGAGAGCATCTTGATGTCGCCCGAGCCGAACACGGTCAGCAGCTTGAACGTGGTGATGATGCCGGTGACCGTTCCCAGAAGGCCCAGCAAGGGCGCCGAGGCGGCGGACACCGCGAGGAAGGGGAGCAACTTCTGGAACCGGAACCGGGCATCCAGCATATGCTCGAACATGACCTCTTCGATCAACTCCTTCGACTGGCCCAAGTGGGTGATGCCCGCGCGCAGCATCGCGCCGGAAGGGCCTTTCATCGGCCGCGCGGCATCGATCGCCGCCGCCTGGTCGTTCCGTCCGACGGCTTCGAGCATCTTGGCCACCTGCCGGGGCGACGGGGAGCGGACGATCGAGAGCGCGATCCACTTGTACAGTGCGACCAACGCGGCGAAGATCGCGACACCGAGGATCGGCCACATCACCGCGCCGCCCTTCAGGAAGTGCTCGACGACAGTCTCCTCGGTCAGCTCGACCTTGCGCGCCATGCCGAGGGACGCGTCGAACGGCATCTCGCCCCAGCCGTTCTGGACGAGATCGCGCACGAACGGAACGTGACTGGGATCCTGAAAGCCCTCGATGGAGGGTTCGAGCGAGCCGATCCGCTGCTCCGCGATGCCGGCAAGGGAGCCGTCGTCCGCCGCGAAGAACGCGACCGGGCCGAGCAGCACGCAAGCGCCATCCTTGACGAGGCCGTCCTCGCCCGCGGCCCGCGCGGGGAACCGTTCGCCGCCGATGAGACTGTCCAGCCGCTTCAGGCTCAGGTCCACCACCTTCACCTGCTCCGCGAAGACCTCCGCCGGCTTGAGCGAGCTGTTCTCCGTCGCCAGCCCGGCGGCCTTGATCGCCTCGGCGTAGCGCGCCAGTTCGATGATGTGGAGCCGGGTCTCCAGGTTGCGGATGTATTCGCCGAGGAGGCTCGAAAGGTAGGACTTCTCCTGCTCGCGGGCCTTGATCTCGTTGCGCAGGTTGTTGAGGTCGAGGTTGCGGCCGTCGAGCTGGCGCTTGACCGTCTCGTACTCCTTGCGGGCCTCGATGAGCTCGTTCTCCAGCTTGTCGAGCGACTTCGCCAGCGGGATGCGCTCGGCCGCGATGGACGTCCGCGTGGCCTCGAGCTGCGCCAGCGATTCCTCCAGCTTCAC
>CAYRFK010000154.1:6540-11825 GCA_964423465.1 uncultured Verrucomicrobiota bacterium
GCGGCGGCGAGAACGGGGAGGCATCGGGCGTGCACGGGAGTCCTCATTTGACGGTCACCGGGAGGCGGACGTAATCCGCGGGTTTCTCGTTGCGATGGACGCCGATCGCCCCGGCGACGGCCCCGACAATGTCGTTGTCCGGCTCCCAGACCCAGTCCGCGTCCCCGGGCCGTCCAATGCCCGCCACGCCGCCGGCCTCGTTGCAGTAGTAGGCCTGGGCGAGGCCGACGTAGAGGACGGAGACCTCCGCCTTCGCGCCGTCCTGCAGATTGCGCACCTCGCTGGCGATGTGGATCTCGCGGGAGAACTTGTTCACTTCGTTCAGGATTCCGATGACGTTCTGGAAACGCTCGGAGAGCGTCATCTTCGACTGCGCCGGATCCTTGGGAACGCGCTGGCTGAGCGGCTTGACGCGCTCGCGGAGCAGCACGGGGGAGCGCCCCAGCATGGCCAGGGTGCCGGCCTCGAGCTTGGTGATCGAATCGCCGAGCCCGGTTGTGACGGCGGCAAGCTCGGCGTTTTCGGCGCGAAGCTCGGCGAGCTTCTTGTCCACATCGCCCATGTCGTTCGTCGCCTGTCCGGTCTGCTGGCGGAAGGTGTCCACCTCGCGGCGGACGAGGTCGATCCGGCCCTCGATAATCTCGCGGCCGACCCGCCAGTCCTGCTTCTCGCGCGACTCGAGCCGGCGCGTCTCCACCCATTTCTCCAGCGCCGTGCGGTCGACCGCGGCGGGATCGTCCGCCGCACCCGCCGCGCCGGCCAGGACCGCCGCCACCATCCAGATTCCCCGTTTCATGATCGTGATGTCTCCGGTGCGTCTCACCACTCCGCGCTGATGCTGGCCGAGTAGACGACACCCTCCTTGTATTTTCGGCGCGTGGTTTCGCGGACCTCGTCCCGGTCCTCGGTGATCGGTTCCCGATAGAATTCGCGCACGGTCGGATCGGTGACGTTCTTCGCGCGGAGCGTGAGCTTCGCGTGCTTGCCGATCTTCTGGGAGATGCTGAGGCTGACGCTCGCCAGCTCGTCGCTGAAGATATCCGGCGTGGCGCCGCTATCGCCGACGGCCGCGCCGCTCTTCAGCATCTCGCCGCGCAGGTTGTAGAACCACCCGAACGAGGTGCCCCACGATTCGATGTCGTAGGTCAGGTTGAAGTTGGCAAGGAACGACGGCTGCCCCTCCATCTCGCGCTCGGTCCGGGCGATGCCGTGGAACTCGAGGGTCTCGGACAGCGCGTCGGGGATCAGAACCTTCGCGTTGATCTTCGTGTAGTTGGCGCCGATCTTGAGGCGGTCGAAGGGTGCCGGGAGGAACGTCAGGGCGGTCCGGCCCTCGAGTTCGAAGCCGCTGACCGTTCCCTCGGGGTAGTTGACGGCCATCAGGAACTCCTGGCCGCCGATCGCGAAGGACTCGCGTTCGATGGGGTCGGTGATCCGCTTTTCGAAGAGGCTGAACGCGAGGACGCCGTCCGCCGACGGGAACCATTCCCAGCGCAGGTCGCGGTTGGTGATGCGCGACAGGACCAGGTCCTTGTTGCCGGCGAAGGCCTCGTCCTCGATGTAGTCGTAGGTGATGACGGGCGCGAGTTCGAGGAAGGTCGGCCGGGCGATGGTCTGGCCCCAGTTCAACCGCACATTCATGCCGGGCTTCACCTCGTAGACGAGGCCGAACGAGCGGAGCCACGACGAATCCTGGATGGCGGCCTGGGCGCTCTCCTGGTCGATGTAGTCGAGGTAGTAGTAGTAGCGCACCTCGTCCGTGGCGTTGGTGATGTACTGCTTTTGCGGGATGAAGAAGAGCTGGTTGGGATCGATTCCCTCGATCCCCGCGCGGTCGGACTTCGGATCGATCTGCATGTCCGTGACCTCGAGGCGGGCGCCCCAGACGCTCTTGAGCTGCTTGGTGACGGGGAGGTCCAGCATCCACCAGCCGGACTTGAGGTTCTGTTCGCCCTCGTAGGTGATGTCGTCGAGCCGGGGGACGACGTACCAGTACATGCTGTTCGAGTAGCTGCCGAGGCCGATACGGTTGGGGTCGGTGAACGCGTCGGTCCACAATGCATCGTCGGATTCGGTCTCGAAAGACTTGAGTTTGAGATCCTCGGCCGCGTCGGCCGTCGCGTTGACATATTGAAGGCCGGCCGGACTGGCGCGCCACGCGGCGAGGGCGGCGAGGTAGGCGGGTCGGTTGGGGAACTGGCCGCGGACCGGCCCGGTGAAGATCGGCTGGTTCTGGGACGGGAAGTTGTAGAAGAACGAGTTCTGCCGGTACGTGCGGTGTGTGAAGTCGCGCACCAGGCCCATGGAGAACTTCGCCTCCTGCTCCACCCACGCGTTGGCGGTGTCGCCGAAGCCGAGGAACGAGGTGTTCCAGTCCGGCACCTTGTAGTGGAAGGGCTTGGCGAAATCGAAGCCGTACTGCGAGTTCTGCTCCAGCGTGTTGCGCCAGGTCCGTGTGGCCAGGTTGTCGGGCGCGCCCGAGGCGCCGTCCGCGATCTGCTGCCGGCGCCACATCGTGTTCGTGCCGGAGGGCGGGTAGACGACGTTCTCGAAGTAACGGACGTCCGGCTCCTCCTGCTCGGCACGGTTGTTGGCGAAGAACCAGTTCAGATCGAGGAAGCGGTTGCCGTCGGAGGGGGCCTCGAGATGGTGTTCGCCCTTGAACTGGACGGCGTCGAGGGAGCGCTCCATGTAGTGGATCGACTGTTCCTCCCGTGCGGTGCCGCTGCCCGCGCTGTCGCGCAGGCGGAAGGCGGCGCGGTCGCTGGCGGCGCGGTTGCGCAGCGCCGTCATCGTGACGATGTGCGCGTCGTCCCGCGCAAGGCCGATCGCCAGCATCTCGCTCCACTTGAGATCCTCGGTTCCCGTGGCCCGCGTGAAGGTGTTGGTCGGATCGGCCGGCGTCCCCAGCGGCGGGGAGCGGTACGTGGCCTCGGTGGCATCCGTGAAGTTGTACTTCTTGCTGTAGGTGAGCGCGCCGATGATGCCCAGATCCCAGGCGCCGCCAAGGTTCTTCCGGTGGCCAAGGCTGAGGTCGTAGCTGTGGTTGCCGTCCGGAACCGGGATCCGTTTCGTGCCCATGGCGGACGCGAAGGAGCGCGTGATGCGGTCGTAGTCCTTGTAGTTCTGGGAGTCGTTCCGGGGATTCGTCGCCGGATCGGTGTGGGCCGAGGGCAGGCCGCGGTCGCGGAGGTTGTCGGCCTCCATCGTGTCGGCGCCCGGGGGCATGCCGCGGCTGCCGCGGTGGCGCGCCCAGCGGTCGATGCCGGCGCCGTCGTAGGTGACGAAGCCGTCCTTGCCGGTGGTGGACCGGTTGATCTCGCGCGTGAAGCCGAACTTGATGAAGTTCTCCTCGGGCAGGCCGATCGTCCGGATGTTGATGCCGCCGCCGGTGTAGTCGCCGGGAAGATCCGGCGTGAAGGTCTTGGTGACGCTGATACTCTCGATCGTGCCGGCCGGGAAGACGTCGAGCTGGATCGCGCGCTTCTTCGGGTCCGAGCTCGGCACGCGGATGCCGTTCAACGCCGCGCCGACGTAGCGGTCGCTCAGACCGCGGACGCTGGCGTACTTGCCGTCGACCACCGAGGCGCCGACGACGAGCCGCAGCGCGCCGGCCGCATCGCTGGCGCCGGCCTTGCTCATCATCTCCTTGCCGACCGAATCCTGGAACGTGAGGCTGTCCTCGCGGAGCGAGAGCAGACCCGCCTCCGTGGCGGTGTCCTGCAGGTCAAGGTCGCGGACGACGAATTCCTCCATCTCGCTGAACTCGCCGCGGAGGTGGACGGTCACATCGGCGAGCGCGCCCGGGGTGACGACGACCGATGCCTGAACGAAGCGCTCGTAGCCGGGCTTGGAGACCGTCAGCGTGTAGGCGCCCGGCGGCACGTCGCCGAGGACGAAATGGCCGTCGTTGGCCGTGAATTGCTCGCGGCTGGCCTCCAGCAGGCGGACGGTCGCCTGCGGCACGGGGCCGAGGAACTCGGCATCGTAGACGACGCCGCGGATGCCCCCCGCGACGCCTTGTCCGGAGGCAACCCGCGGGAGGCCGGCGATCTGTGCGATCCAAAGCGCCATCAGCGGCACCCAATGTTTCCTATCCGTCATGGAACGTGGCCATCAACCGGGTCAGCCCGGCCCGCACGGTGGGATCGTCGAAGCCGCTCCGGGCGGCTGACAGCGCGATGTCGACGCTTGCGATCGCCCGCGGGCGGAGATTGACGAGTCCGGCGGCGACCTCGACGGCGCGCCGGTAGAGGTCGCGCGCCCTGTCGCGGTCGCCGGCGACCGCCGCGGCCTCGGCGAACGCGGCCCAGATGGAGGGCTGCTCGACGGGCTGCGAGTCGGTCTCGATCCAAGGGGCGGCCGCGGCGGCGAGCGCCGCCACTCGCGCCGTGTCGCCCTCGCGCGCCCACCGCAAGGCCACGCGGGCCATCAGCGGGGCCTTGACGTATCCGGGAAGGCCGAGGACGGCAACGTTGGTCGTGATGTACTCCAAGCGGCCGGGCAGTGCGCCGGTGATGCCGGCCTGCCGCATCGCATCCACAACGTCCAGCCGCTGGTCCCATTTCTTCCAGCCCGGGATCGTTTCGGTTGAGGCCCACGCCCGCTCCAGGACGTTCGACGCGGCGGCGGGCGGGAGGCGGCCGGAGTTGACGACGAGCAGGTAGCCCTCCGTCTGCCACTGGAAGTCCTCGTAACGACGCTCGCCGGGAAGCTCGTCAAGGGTCGCGAGCGCCTCGTCCGTCTTGCCGGACAGCAGCAGGGCCAGCGCGAAGTAGGCGTCGGCGCGGCCGCGATGCTCCGGGTTCAGGTCGTACCGGAGCCGGATTTCCTTGGCGCCCTCACGGTTGCCCATAAGGATCTCAGCTTGCGTGACATGCAGAAGAACCCGATCGAAGGGCCAGTTTGTCACGGCGGCGCCCAGCGTCCGGGCCTCGGCCAGGATCGGCGCGGCACGATCGCGCTCGCCGGCGCGGAGGTGGTACGTGGCGATGTCGGCCAGCACGGCGGGCTTTCGCCAGTCTTCGATCCCGCGGGCGCGCCGGAGCGCCCATTCGGTCTCCCCGCGCTCCAGATGGGTGCGGGCGACGCGTTCCTGGCAGAGCGCCATATCCTTCGCGTCGTTCGTGATTGCCAGGGCGAACCGCCAGGCGGCATCCATGCGCGGGTCCGGCGCCGACGTGCAGGCGGCAAGGCCCAGCAGCGCCACCGCAAGGCCTGCTCCGACCGTCCAGCCGCGCGTGATGACCATGTTTCGCTCCATGGAAAACCCGAAGATGACTTCC
>CAYRFK010000155.1:0-11750 GCA_964423465.1 uncultured Verrucomicrobiota bacterium
CCCTTCGCGTGGGTTTCGACGACAACGTCACGTACGCAGCGGACGACAAGATCGATAGCTTCTACATCACGGATGAGATCCAGCTGTCGCTCGACAACGTGTACGAGACCGGATTCCTTGGCCTTCGGTATCGCCCTTCAGTCACGTGGTTTGAGGGACTGGAAGATGACAAGGCCGATTGGACCCACGCGGCTGACATCACGTGGAATCAGCAGTTGAGTCGGACGGTGAGCCTGACATTGCAGGACGCCTTCATGTACTATGACCGGTCCGACATTGTTGATGCAGACGGCGCCCTTCGCCAAGCCAACTATGGATATACGTACAACTCGGCAGTCGGTGGAATCGGCGTGGTCCTTACGCCAAAGGCGCGCTTGAACGCGACGGTGCGAAGCCAGATGCTCATGTACGATGATGAGTTGCTTGCCAATCGCGAGGACTACGACATCATGGCGGGAGGACTCTCTCTGGGATACCAAGTCGGGAAACAATCGACGCTGTTCGTCGACGGCTCCTATGAGGACATGGCCTACGATGGCTCGGGCGCCGTGCAGGAAGTTTTCGTGCCAGGTTACAGTGAGACTGTGATCCAAGAGGTTCCGAATCGCGACGCGCAGACACTCTCGATCGGCCTCGGCTACGAGAATGTATTCAGTCCCAACCTGTTGGGGCGCGTACGTGCGGGATATTCCTCGAAGGATTTGGATGCCGCCAATGTGGGCAACGACGACTCCCCGTACGGTGAGATCTCGGTCACAATCACGCCGATGCCGACAACTCGTCTGACATTGGGCGCTGGATATTCGATGTACCAGTCCGGCGTGGCGACATTCGCCAGCCAGCGCCGCACGACGCTCTCCGCCGTGTTGGCTCATGATATCACCAGTAAGATCACCCTGAGCCTCGTCGGGCAGTACTATCAGTCCGACTATGACGCTGAAACCTCGGTGGACTTGGTGGATCAGAACCTGGTTAGGAACGGAACAGAGGACGTCATGTCGGCAGCGCTGCGTGCCAGCTACCGCGTCAATCGCAATAACTACGTCGATGCTGGGTACACCTATTCCCAGTTCGAATCGGACTTCGCCGGCCGCGTGAATTCTGAGCGCAATCGCGTGGATCTCGGCTGGAGGATCCGGATCTAGGGCATAGCCCCGGGA
The DNA here is from genome assembly GCA_964423465.1 of uncultured Verrucomicrobiota bacterium. Lineage (GTDB taxonomy): Bacteria > Verrucomicrobiota > Kiritimatiellia > PWTM01 > PWTM01 > VGWF01. The sequence goes on from CAYRFK010000155.1 coordinate 1,161, forward strand.
TCCTCGGGTCATAACCATTACAAGCAGAATGGTGGACGGCGGGGGCTAGGCCCCCGCTGTTCCGCGCATGGGCAGCCCAGCGGTCGGAACCGGTAAGGCGCTTCTTTATGGACCAACAGCAGACTCAGGACACGGGACTCCATTTTCTCGACTACTGGAGGGTGATCCGATCTCGCAAGGAGATCATCCTTGCGGTGATGCTGTTGGTGGTCGTCACGGGAGTTCTGTACACACTCAGTCTCCCGCGTATGTATCAGGCCCAGGCGCGAATCCAGGTGCGGGAGGACGTACTGGATGTTCCCGTGTTTGAAAGGGAGTTCGCCGGTGGGTGGAACCCGTTCTTCCTCCGGACGCAGTACGAGATCATCCAGTCTCGTCCCATCCTTTACACTGTGGCGGCCAATCTCGACCTCGCACGTGTCTGGGGTGAGAAGTACAACTCGGACAAGAGTCCGCTCGGCAAGGACGACACCTTCGAAACTCTTTCTCGCTCGGTTCGCGTCGACCAGTATCGTGATACCAGCCTGATCGCAATCAACGTTACGCGCGAGATTCCCGAGGAGGCAGCGCGGATCGCCAATGAGGTGGGGTCCGTCTATCGCGACCAGCGTCTTTCCGTCAAGCGCAACGAACTCAAACGCGGCATCGACGCCATCCGCAACGAGGTCGAGAAGCAGCGCGAGCGTTTGAATACTCAAGAGAAGGAGGTCGAGCGCCTTCGGAAAGAGCTCGGCGTTTCGATGATCACCTCGGGCGGGCCGGCCGGGACCGGCTACAGGGTCGACAAGATGCGCCTTTCCCAGCTTGAGGCGGACCGTATCGCGGCTCGCGTGGACATGCTCTACCGGAAAGCGCGCATGGAGCAGTTGGAGAACATGTCCGGCACCGAGTTGATGGAGTCGGCCTCGGTGATCGTTCAGGATTCGGAGATCATGACGATTCGCCGGCAACTCGTGGACACGGACGTCCAGATGAAGCTGATGCTGGAGACCTACGGGGAGAACCATCCCGACGTGCTCCGCACCAAGGCCGGACGCGACGAGCTCCAGAAGAAGATGGACGCCGCGCTGCTTGGGCTGAAGCGTGGAATGAAGACAGAGTACGAGGTTAGCCTGGCCCGCTACGAGGGGCTGGAGGCGGAACTTAAGACGGCCCGCGAGGTTGACATCGCTGCGGAGGGGGAGAAGTTCCTGCCCTTCTCGAAGGCGGAGCGCGATGTGGAGCTTGAGCGCAGCGTACTCCAGGCGATGGAGGCACGTGTCCGGCAGGAGGCGATCAAGCTGGAGGTGCCCAGCACGCCGGTCGAGCTGATTGATCCCGCGGAGCCGCCCCCGCTCAACCGTCCTATAAGCCCGAATTTCGTGTTGAACGTAATGCTCAGCGTCATCATCGGCCTGACGGCGGGCGTCGGCCTGGCGTTCTTCATCGAGTATCTCGACACTTCGGTCAAGACGGTCGACGATGTCGAGCGGTACCTCGGCCTCCCGGTCATCGGAGTGATTCCTCAGAAGGTCCGCCCGATGAACGAGGAGGGGCCAGACAGCCCCTATGCCGAGGCCTATCGTGTGCTGCGGACCAACCTCCTGTTCGCGAACAAAGGGGTTCCCGGGGGCGCCTTCGCCATGACCAGCGGCGGCGTGGGCGAGGGGAAGTCGACGACGCTATTCAATCTCGCGTATGTGTGTGCTGCCATCGGCGACAAGGTGCTGATTGTCGACTCCGATCTGCGGCGGCCCGTCCAGCACACGATCATGGGCATGCAGAATCGCTTCGGCCTGACGAACGTGCTGATGCGGGATGTTCCGATCGAGGAGACGATCAAACCCGTCCCCAACGTCCCCAACCTGCACTTCCTGCCGAGCGGCAAGCTTCCCCGATCCTCGGTCGGCGTTCTCAACTCGCAGCGCATGCGCGAACTCATCAAGAACCTCAAGGCGCGGTACGATTACGTGTTCTTCGATTCGCCCCCTGTGGTTGGCGTGAGCGACGCCTCGATTCTCGCGAGCGAGGTGGACGGCGTAATGCTGGTGGTCCAATATCGCAAATATCCCCGGGTGATGTCGTTGCGGGCGAAGCGGATGGTCGAGAATGTCGGCGGCAAACTGGTCGGCGTGGTGTTGAACAACATCAACATCCTGCGCGACGACTATTACTACTACTACCATTCCTACTATTCGAACTACTACTACCGCAGTGAGCCGGCAAAGGACGAGACAACGGTCAAGCCTGCATGATGGGCCGGCGTCCAGACGGGATGACGTTTATGAAGCGGATGGGGCTGTTGGTGATGGGGGCATTGGCCGTCGCGGTCGCGATGGCCGGGTGCCGGACCGCGGGGATCGGTGAAGGGGCGGATGCCGAGACGCCGGCCCTTCGGCTGGACAGTACCGCTCCGTACGGCGACGTTGCGGCATCGGGCGCGAACGAACCGGGCGCCCAGGATGCACCCAAGGCGGCCGAGTCGAATGCCGTGGCAACGACGGATGCCGTCGATGCTGTGCTCCCGTCCACAGGCGGCGCCTCCTACAGGCTGCGCTCCGGCGACACGCTGATCATTTCGCTTCGGACGGTTCAGGTTGAGCAGTTTGAGACGCTGGTGAACGAGGATGGCGATGTAAAGCTTCCGTTTATAGGCGTGGTGCGTGCCGCCGGGCTCACGGGCAGCGAACTCGAGAACAGGATCCAGAAGGACTACATCGAGAAGAAGATCTATCGGTATATGACCGTCCATGTCCTCGTGCCGACGCGGAGTTACTTCGTGCGCGGCGAGGTCCGCGCACCGGGGCGGTTCTCCCTTGTCGGGTCGGTTACGGTCATTCAGGCGATCGCCACGGCTGGCGGCTACACCGACTTTGCGGATCCGACCGATGTTCGCATGACCCGCGGCGACAAGACGATCCGGGTGAATGCCCGCGAGATCGAGCGGAGCCCGGAGAAGGATGTCGAAGTCGAGTCCGGCGACGTGATCGTCGTGAAGCGTACGTGGTATTGACGGCGGGTCGGGCCCCAGCGCCATGAGTCCATCCTCCGACGATCCCAAGCGGCGTGCGCGGAAGTCTCCCCCCGGGGCCGCGGTGTACGAGTGGGCCGCGCTGGTGCTCGCTGCGATCCCCGCCCTTGCCGGCCCCGTGGCCTTCGGTGCCGTTCGCCTCTGGTCCATCGCCCCGCTGATGCTGTGCGCCTACGCCGGGTTTCTCCTGTACGTCCTGCGGCCGATCGTATTCCGTGCGGAGGTCCCGCTTTCCGTGCCGCCCGGGAGCTATGTGCTGCTGGGGGGCTTGGCCTACGTTGCCGTGATGGTCCCCTTTGCTGTGGCGCCGTACGAGGCTCTGTTGCGACTCCTGATGGTGGGCAGTGGCGCGGCGGCCTATTGGACGATCGCCGGTCTGGCGGGGCGCGGAGGACGATGGAAATGGTTGGTCGCGTTGGTGCTCATTGTCGCCTCATTTGATGCCGTATACGCCGCGATGCAGCATCTGCAGGGATCCCGCATGATGCTGGGGGTCGAGCGTCACTCCAGCTACCTGATGCGGATGGGCGGCACCTATAACTGCCCGAACCATTTTGCGAACCTGCTGGCCATGGCCATCGCTTTTGCGTTGGCCGTTCTTCTGGCACCCGAGACCGGGTGGACGCTGAAGGTCGTATCGATGTATGCCTTGGGCATGATGGCGTGGCCGCTGGTTCTCTCGCAGTCCCGTGCGGGATTCGCGGCTGCCGTCATTGGCGGTGCGACCACACTTTTGTTGGTCGCATGGCGACGGGGCTCGCGGCACGCCGTGGCGGCCCTCGTCGCCATCCCCTTGATCGCGACCATCGTGGTGGGTGTCGTCTGGGCCAAGGCGCCGGCGCTTCGCGGTCGTCTGGAGCGCTCGTCGACGGATCTGCAGGCCCGGATCATGGTGTGGAAGGGGACGGCACGCATGGTTGAGGCGGCCCCGGTGTTCGGACATGGCGGAGGTTCGTTCCGACTGCTGGACAGCCAGTATGTTGAATTGCCCGCCAATGTCGCCGCGGTCCATGCACACAATGATTACCTCCATGTGGCATCCGAGTACGGCATCCTGGGTGCGCTGCTCGGGCTTGGTGTCGCAGGAACGATGGTCATCCGTCTGCTGATCCTTCAGCGCCGCACACGGAAGGATATGCACGCTGCCCTTGCCGCGGGTGCGGTGGGGGTGATGGCCGTGGCCATGAGCCAGGCCCTCGTCGATTTCAATTTCCATATTTACGGCAATAGCATGGTCCTGCTCTTGCTGCTCGGATGCGTGGCTGCGCTGTTCCATGCCTCCGGGGATCTTCCGAATTCCCTCCCGTCGCCATCGAAAGGACGCTGGGTTGCATGGTCGTCCGCAATCTTGGCCGCGGTGGCGATCACCATGGTCTTCCGGGCGGGTGTCGCCTATGCCCTGACGACATTCCCCGGCCAGACGGCCCTTGATGCGGGCAGGCTTGCCGAAGCCCGCACCTGTTTCGAGCGCGCGCTGGCGTGGGACGCCCATGCGTGGGAGCCGGTGCTGGGCCTCTGCCGGATCGCGGCGCGCGAGGCGGCGGCCGAGGTGAGCCCTGCCAGGAAGGCGGAACTCATCGCCGAGGCCCGTCGGATGTGCACGGAAGGGATGAGCCGGAATCCGCGGGATCCGGGGTTCGAGCACACCCTCAGCCAGTTGATGGGGATGCAGGGAGATGCCGAGGGTGCGCTCGGGCTGCTGAAGAAACTCGTCAAGGATCATCCCAACCGGCCCGTGCTCCAGTCCCGGCTCGGCATCCAACTCGAGCGGATGGGAAGGATCGAGGAGGCGGCGGAGGCTTTCCGTCGAGCGGTGAAGATGGATCCGGGCGACAAGACGACGCGCATGTATCTCCGCGTCGTCGAGATGAGGCTGAAGCAGAAGAAGCCCGCCACAGCCTCGCCCGCCCCCTGAGTCGTTGCCCCCCTTGCGTTGGTCCGGCCTCTGATGGAGATTCCTTTCAGGAATACTCATGTGGATTCTCGAACATGCTTCCGGCGCTTTGGTGGGGGCCTGGCAGGTTGCAGCACGGATGGCGCCCTACCTGCTCTTCGGTTTCGCCATGGCCGGTCTTCTGCATGTCTGGCTTCCGGCGGCATGGGTGGCCCGGCATCTTGGCGGTTCGGGGTTTCGAGCGGCGGTGAAGGCGGCCCTGCTGGGCGTGCCGCTCCCGTTGTGCTCGTGCAGTGTCATCCCCGTCGCGGTCTCCATCCGGCGCCAGGGCGCAGGACGCGGGGCCACGGCCGCCTTCCTGATGTCAACGCCCCAGACAGGAGTCGACAGCCTGCTCGTGACCTACGGATTGCTCGGCCCCGTGTTCGCCGTTGTCCGCCCCGTGGTGGCCTTTCTCTCGGGCGCCCTGTGCGGGGTGGCGGTTGACCGGCTGACGTCCGGTGGCGAGATGCCGACGGGGGCCGGCTCGACGGCGTCGCGGGGTTCCGTTTCTCCGTGGTGGGTTCGCGCCCTGCGCCATGGATTCCGGACGCTTCCGTCGGATATCGGGCGGGAGTTGCTCGGCGGAATTCTCGTTGCAGGACTCGTCGGCGCCGTCGTGCCTGCGGACTATCTTGCCGACAAGCTTCCCCGCGGGCTGTCAGGGATGCTTGTGATAATGGCCGTCGGAATTCCGATGTACGTCTGCTCGACGGCCTCCGTGCCGATCGCTCTCGGGCTCATGCAGGCCGGCGTATCGCCGGGTGCCGCGCTGGTCTTTCTCATCACAGGCCCTGCCACCAACGCGGCAACCATCGGCGCACTGGGGAGGCTTTTGGGCCCCCGCGCCGGGATCGTCTACCTCGCATGTCTTGCCGCAACGGCACTGGCCGCGGGGGCCGTCATCGATCTCTGGGTGCTTCCGATGTTTCCGGCGTCGGTCCCCGACTGCCATGTCGGGAACGTGTCCGGTTGGGAACATGTGGCCGCCATTCTTCTTGTGGCGGTGATCGTCGCAGCCCGGATCCCGAGCCGTCCACGCCCATCGCCGCCGTCGCCGGAATCGCGGGGATCCTGTTGCACCTGCGCCGCTCCGCGTGCATAACCCCGGGGCCGTGCGGCCGGTCCGTCAATCGCGCAGGACGATTTCCGAGGCCACGCGCGCCGCCACATCTGCGCCACAAAGTCGCTCGATCAGGGCAAGGATGAAGGCGACCGTCGTTCCGGCGCCCTGACTTGTGATGATCCTTCCGTCGATCACGACGGCGTCGTCGCTGCGCGTGGATGACGTCAGCTGCGTCGCGACGCCGGGGTGGCATGTGGCTGTACGTCCGGCGAGGATTCCGGCCGCCTGAAGTGCCAAAGGTGCGGCGCAAACGGCGGCAATCCAGCGGCCTGATGTGTGGAGCCTGCGCACCGCCTCCAGCAGGCCGGCATGGGCGCAGAACCTCCGCGTGCCCACGGCGCCCCCGGGAAGAACAAGTGCATCAAATGGCATGGGCTCGGCCACATTCCAGGCACAATCGGGCAGGATTCGAACGCCCCGCGACGCCGTGACGGCATCCGAGCCGTCCAGTCCGGCCACAACGACCTCGCAGCCGGACCGTCGGAGAAGGTCGATGCAGATGACCGCCTCCATCTCTTCTGTGCCCTCCGAAATCGGCACCAATACCCGTATCATGACGGCTCCTCCGTGAGTGGTTCCAGGAGACCGGCGATCCGGGATACGGCCACCGCGTCCAAGGGCGACTCCGTCGTCTCGCCCAGCACCCTTGGGAGCGCGGCCTGACGGCATACAATCACCCCGCCGACCCCTTCCACATCCTTCGCCAGCGCCGCGTGCGGCAGGCAAAGGACAGGTTGCACGTCCGCCGCAACGCCGCCGGCCTGCAGGTGACCGCGCAAGGCCGCCGCAGACCGCCGGGCGCGGTCGACGGGGTCGCGGTCGGGCTGGCTTCCGTCGTATAGCAGCCGGCCGCCCGCAATCGTTGCACTCCCCGACCAGTTAAGCGTCTCCATCACGAAGACGCCGGTGGGCGACACCGCTGCGTGGTCGATGTCGCCGGCCATGCCGCTGCCGGGGAGTGTGAGGCCATGAAAGACGTGGTACCCGGCGGGGAGGCACGCAAGGACCCGCGCCGTCTCCTCCTCGCCTCGCGCCCCCCGCAGGTAGTCCATCCGCCGCCTGCGCATGCGGACGGCGACGGCGGACATGGCTGCGACCAGGAGGATCAGTCCGAGCCCCGCCCAGCGGGCGGGAAGCTGCGGCTGCGGGATTGCCGCGCGCAGCAGCCATCCCGCGGTCAACGCGGCGGCGAGAAACGGGGCCGCAAGCCGGAGGATCCCGCGCTGCCGGGGATTGGCTCCCGGGCTTCCGTGGACGGAGGCCGAGCATCCGGACTCCGGAGGGCGGGCTGACGAGTCACTCATGTCGGGAGTCTAGCCCGCCGTCGGCGATGGCGGCAAGCCGGCATGCCCCATCGATGCGAAAAGGGCCGGCCCGAAGGCCGGCCCCTGTGCCGTCGGACGGCTGTCGCAGGTCTACTCGCCCAACTGCCAGATCACGTAGCGGCGGATGCACAGCGCACCCCCCGCCTCCTTGGCCTTCGCCTGCAGGAGTTGGGTGATCGTCACGTTGCCGTCCTTGACGAACGGCTGCTCGATCAGGCAGACGCCCGAGAAGTACTTCTCGATCTTGCCGTTGACGATCTTCTCCACGATATTCGCCGGCTTGTTCTCCACCTGCTTCGCGTAGATCGCGCGCTCGGCGGCCGTGATGTCCTCCGGAACCGCGGTCCGGTCCAGGTAGGGCGGGCGGCACGCGGCCAGATGCAGCGTGATGTCCCGGGCGAGTTCCTGCACGACCGGATGGGCCGCCGTTGCGTCGTTCTCGCTGCCGATCTCGACCATGACGCCCAGCTTGCTTCCGAGGTGGACGTAGGTTGCGATCAGGCCGGATCCCTGCGCCGCGAACTTCACGTTGCGCCGGACGACCACGTTTTCACCGGTCTTCTGGATCGTCGCGTTGACCCGGTCGACTACCGCGGGGGCCAGATCCCCCTCGAGGGTCTGCGCCTTCGCAATCATCTCCGTGACGAACGACTTGAAGATGTCGTTGCGGGCGACGAAGTCCGTCTCGCAATTGATCTCGATCATCACGCCCGTGCGTCCGTCCGCGGATGACTGCGCGGCGATGACGCCGCAGTTCACCGCCCGGCTCGCCTTCTTCGAGGCGACCGCCAGCCCGCGCTCACGCAGCAGCTGGACGGCCTTCGCCTTGTCGCCGCCGGCTTCCAGAAGCGCCTTCTTGCACTCCATCATGCCGACGCCGGTCTCTTCACGCAGTTCCTTGACCAGGGATGCGGAAATTTCTGCCATGACCATCAACTCCTTCCAGGTTGTCGTTGGGGATGCCGTGGGCTTCAGCCCGCGGCAGTTCCCTCGGGAGACGCAGGCGCCGCATCCGTTGCGGGTGCCGCTGCCGGGGCCTCGGCCGTGCCTTCCGGGGCGGCGACCGGCTCGGGCTTCGCCGCCTTGGCCTTGGCGATGGCTTCGAGGCGGGCCTTCTTCGCCTCGCGCTCGCGCGCCCGGCGCTCGTCTTCGGCGGCCTTCTGCTTGGCCCGCTCCTCGGCCTCCTCGATCGCGCGCTTGCGTGCCGCCTCGGTCGCGGCCTTGGCGTACTCGTCGGCCGCATCACGCATGGACGAGGTCAGATCCTCCAGGATGACCTGGATCGACCGGATCGCATCGTCGTTCGCCGGGATCGGATACGAAATCGGGTCGGGGTTCGTGTTCGTATCGACAAGGGCCACCACCGGGATGTTGAGACGGGAGGCCTCGAACACGGCGATTTCGTCGCGGCAGATGTCCACGACAAACATCGCGCCGGGGAGCTGGTCCATGTCGGCCACGCCGCTCAGGTTCTTCTGCAACTTTGCGAGCTCGTGACGAAGGGTGGCGACTTCCTTCTTCGGAAGCTTCTCCATCGTGCCGTCGCGCTCCATCGTCTCGAGCTTGCGCATGCGCGCCACGCTCTGACGGATGGTGCGGTTGTTCGTCAACATGCCGCCGAGCCAGCGGTTGACGACATAGGGCTGGTGCAGCGACTCCGCCGCCTTGCGAACCTGCTCCTGGGCCTGCTTCTTGGTGCCCACGAAGAGGATCTGCCGGCCGGAGGCCACGGTGCGCTGCAGGAAGTCCTTCGCTTCCTTGAGACGCACCAGCGTCTTGGCCAGATCGATGATGTAGATTCCGTTCCGCTCGCCGAAGATGAAGGGCTTCATCTTCGGGTTCCAACGCCGGGTCTGGTGGCCAAAATGGACACCAGCCTCAAGCAGCACCTTGACGTCCACCTCACGGCGAACGATAGGAGTCGTCGTTTCCATGCCTTCCTCCGTCTATTAAGTCCGCATTTCGCGGACTAATCCGCTTGCCCCCCTGGAGGAATCCGGGGGGACTCGCTTCCATTCCGCGCCGCCGGGTACGCCCGGCCGCTTCGACGCGGAACTAATGGCCGCAGACTATGCCGGCCCGGAGCCGCCAAGACAAGGCGAAACTTGCGGCCGGAACCGGGTGGTTTCTCCGTGACGCCGGCCCTCCGGATGCCCCACCATGCGGGCATGAAGCCTCAATTCATGGCAGTCTGGGCCGCCGTGGCCGTTGCGTTCCTCCCGGTGGCGCTGCATGCGGCAGGACAGCCAAACCTTCTCCTGATTCTGACCGACGACCATGGTTGGGGCGACGTGGCGTGCTACGCCGGCACCGACGTCCGGACACCGCACCTCGACCGCCTCGCCGCGGGCGGCATGCGGTTCACCCGGATGCGCGCGAACTGCACCGTCTGCTCGCCCTCCCGCGCGGCGATCCTCACCGGCCGTTACGCGGACCGCGCCGGCGTTCCGGGCGTGATCCGGACGAAGCCCGAGGATTCCTGGGGGTGGTTCGCCCCGGGGGTTCCGACCCTTGCGGATGAGCTGCGCCGGGCGGGCTACCACACGGCCATCGTCGGAAAATGGCACCTCGGGCTGGATTCCCCGAACACGCCCAACGAACGCGGGTTCGACCTCTTCCACGGGTTTCTGGGCGACATGATGGACAGCTACACGACGCATCTGCGCCACGGCAACAACTACATGCGGCGGGATCGCGAGACCGTCGATCCGCCGGGCCACGCCACCGACATCTTCACCGGTTGGGCCTCGGACTATCTCCGCGCCCGCGCCGCGGAGCCGGCCCGGCCGTTCTTCCTGTACCTCGCCTACAACGCCCCCCATTTCCCGATCGAGCCGCCCGCGGAGTGGCTGGACCGCGTCCGCGCGCGCGCGCCGGACATGGATGAGAAGCGGAGGTTTAACGTCGCCTTCGTCGAGCACCTCGACGACCGCATCGGCCGCGTGCTGGACACCCTGGCCTCGACCGGCCTCGAAACCAACACCGTGGTCGTCTTCACCTGCGACAACGGCGGCTCGCTGCCGCACGAGCAGAGCAACGGTCCGTGGCGCGGCGGCAAGCAGGATCATTACGACGGCGGTCTGCGCGTCCCCTTCATCGTCCGGTGGCCGGGCCGCGTTGCCCCGGGCGCGGAGAGCGACCTTGCGGGGCTTTCCTTCGACGTCTTCCCCACCTTTCTCGAACTCGCCGGCGCGCC
>CAYRFK010000156.1:0-11648 GCA_964423465.1 uncultured Verrucomicrobiota bacterium
CATCCTGTTGATCCTGTTATCCTGCTCCTGCCCGTCTGAACTGCCGAATCCAAGATCAATTCGTCCCGCTTATGCGATAGACGTGGAAGGTCGGGGTTGGATCGATGGGTGCGATCCAGAGGGGCCGGCCCCGGACCGTCGTCGCCGGTGTCCAGGGGCCGTGCAGCGAGTCCGCATGTTCGACCGTATAGCCGTACGCGCTTTCCGTCCATTCCATCTCGACACCATATTCAGGGGACGCGGCCGACGAAGAGGATGTAGTGCCAGAGTCCGGCGTAGGCGGGGCGGAGGGTGTCCTCGCGGGGGGCGAACGCCGCGCGCAGCATGGGGCGCAACTGGCCGTTCATGCGGACGTGGTTGAAGGCCATCCAGCGCTCGAACGCGGCGGACCGGGTGGTGTGAAAATCGACGACGGCGATGTGGCCTCCGGGGGCGAGGTCGTCGCGGGCGGTCGCGATGGCCGCATCGAAACCGGGGTTGAACATCGATAGCGCGTAGGAGAACAGTACGAGATCGAAGCCGTCGCGTCCGCCCAGGGGCGCCTCGTAGCGGCCGTGGCGGAGGTCGACGCGTGTGCCGAAGGGGGCGGCGGCGCGGCGCGCGATGTCCAGCATCGCCCCGGCGGCATCGATGCCGGCGACGGCGGCGCGGGGGAAGCGGCGGCAGAGCCGGACGACATTCCTGCCGGTTCCGCAGCCGACCTCCAGAATGCGGCGGGGCGTGTCCGGGATCCGGTCCAGGATCGCATTGCGGCCGAAGAGGAAACTCCACCGCGTGGCGTCGTAGATCCGCGCGTGCAGCCGGTAGTAGCCTTCGATGTCCCCCGCGAGGCGGCGCATCAGCGGACCTCGGCGAGGTGCAGGCTGCCGTAGGTTCCGACCCGGTCGGCGGCGTGCAGCGGCGCGGTGGTCCCGGGGTGGAAGCGCAGGAACCGGCGGATGTCGGCAGGGATGAAGTCCACGTCGGCCGCGGCAGAGCGCATCAGGATGCGCGTTCCGGGACGGCTGTTGCGGAGGATCAGGGTCCATTCCTCGAGGAGCGCGTCGGGCTGGTGCCAGGCCAGCCAGTCCTGGTGGTCGAGCAGGACGTAGTGGGAATAGGCGGCGGGGTGGCGGGTCAGGAACTCGGACACCGTGCAGGTGTGCGTGGTGAGCCGGTCCAGCCGGGAGCGCAGGGCGGGCTGGTTGGCGCGCCGGAGGTATTCGGGGCAGCAGCCGAGGGTGTAGGATCCGGTGATGTAGACGCGCCAGAAGTAGTTCTCGCGGATCGGCAGCCGGGTCGCCACGTGGCGGATCTTGTCCTTGACGTAGCTCGTGAGCCCGCCGGGATAGCCGTTTTCGATCAGCCGGATCTGCGGCCCCGGCACGCCGAGAAGGGTCATCAGGGCCGGCTGGCGGACGAGCCAGTTGTTGAGGCGGCCCCAGATCTTCGGCTCAAGCCAGTCGTAGATGGCGAGCTGATCGTCGAGGCTGTCGGCGTCGAGAAGGCACAGGGCGAAGTTCTTGATGTTCGGCTTCGCACGGAACATCGTGCCGCCCATCAGCCATGCGGCCGCGCCCGAGGCGCCCTGGTAGTAGAAGGACTTCCGCAGGCTCCGCGGGTTGAAAAACGTGATGTTGTCGTCCCAGAAGCCGCGGGCCTCCGGCGACAGTTCCCCGCGGACCGACGCATAGATGCCGCGGAAGCGGTCGTGCGAGCCGATGCCGAACATCTCGAAGAGGTCGTCGAAATGATCCCGCCCGATGACGGCCGCCTTGAGATCGAGCAGGGCGTTCTGCCGGAAGTTGACGTCGACGGCGTGGATCCCGGCAGGTCCGTCGAGCAGGTAGTCGAGCGCGTTGCAGCCCGCGCTGGTCAGCATCACGACGCGGCTGTCCGGGCCGAGCCGCAGCAACTGCCGGTCGATGCGCGGATCCTCCCAGCAGGCATTGTAGATGAGCCGGCCCCCGTGGACGCCGCGGAACACGCGGTCGTGCGCCGACCGCAGGATGCGGCCCGTGAGCCTGGGTTTCGCCGTGGACTGCTGGTGCTTCGTCATATGGGTACCCCGCCGCCGCATCCTGGCGCAGCGGCACGTGCTTCATCCCCCGGCGGCCATTCCCGATCAAGGCCCGGACTGTGAGAACTGTGCAAGGGAGGCGGATTCAACAGCCAACATCCAACCCCCAACAACAACATCCACCAAGGCCTGATGGAGGGCCGAGCTATGCGAGGCCGGGGGCGTTGCGCATCGCGGTTGCGGGGGGCGGGGGTTCGCGCTACAAGCGGAGCGCAACGCAGACATGGAGGACCGGATCATGCGCGCGATGATGGTTGGTTTGGCGGTCGGCTTGGCGGCAGGGTGGGCGGCGGCGGAGCCGCGGCCGAATGTGGTGGTGATTGTGGCGGACGACCTCGGCTATGCGGACGTCGGCTTCCACGGCTGCAAGGACATTCCCACGCCGCATCTTGACCGGCTGGCGGCGTCCGGCACGCGGTTCACCAGCGGGTACGTCTCGCACTCCTTCTGCTCCCCGACCCGCGCCGGGCTGATGACGGGGCGCCACCAGCAGCGGTTCGGCCACGAGAACAACCCGGCCTATCTGCCCGGCGACACATCCATCGGCCTGCCCGTCGGCGAGATCACGATTGCGCAGGTGATGAAGAAGGCCGGCTACGCGACGGGCATGGTCGGCAAGTGGCACCTCGGCGCGGCCGCGCCGTTTCATCCGCTCGAGCGCGGCTTCGACGAGATGTACGGCTTCGTCGGCGGCGGCCACCTCTACCTTCCCGAGCAGTTGACCGGCACGGCGGAGTACAACGTGCCGCTGACGCGGAACCGCGAGACGGTGAAGGAGACCGAATACCTGACCACCGCCTTCGGCCGCGAGGCCGCGGCGTTCGTCGGCCGGCACAAGTCGCACCCGTTCTTCCTCTACCTCGCGTTCAACGCGCCGCACACCCCGTTGCAGGCGCCCGAGGCGGCGATCGCGAAGCTGGCCGGCATTGTCGACGAGAAGCGGCGCGTGTACGGTGCGATGATTTCCGTCATGGACGACAGCATCGGGCGCGTGCTCGAGGCGCTCCGCGAGGCGGGCATCGAGAAGAACACCGTGGTGTTCTTTCTTTCCGACAACGGCGGCCCCACCGCGGTTACCAACTGCCGCAACGATCCGCTGAAGGGCGCGAAGGGTCAGACTTTCGAGGGGGGAATCCGCGTGCCGTTTCTCGTCGCGTGGCCCGGCCGCGTGCCCGCCGGCGCCCTGTACGACAAGCCGGTGGTGTCGCTCGACATCTTCCCGACCGCCGCTGCGCTGGCGGGGACGGAGCCGCCGAAGGGCCGGCCGATCGACGGCGTGAACCTGATGCCGTTCCTCCTGGGCGAGGCGAAGGGCGCGCCGCACGACATCCTGTTCTGGCGGCAGAACGGAAGCACGCCGTGGGCGGTGCGCAGCGGCGACGACAAGCTGGTCGTCGAGCAGGGAGGGACGTCGGTCCGGCACTATGACCTGGCGAGCGACATCGGCGAGGCCAACGATCTGGGCGACGCGGACAGCGCGAAGGTCCGCGGCCTCCGTGCGAAGTACGAGGCGTGGGCCGCGCAGCTGGTCGCGCCGAAATGGCAGAGCCCCCGTGCGGGAAAGAAGCCGAAGGCCGGCCGAGGAGGGACGGCGGCGGTGAAGAAGGACTGAGGGTCGCCCTCCGTGGTTCCGCTGGAGTTTTTCGGGTGCGGGCCGTAGACTTTGGGTGCGATGACGATGCGCACGATCAAGATCGGTTCGGTGAAGATGGGCGGCGGCCATCCGCTGGCGCTCATCGCGGGGCCCTGTGTGATCGAGAGCCCCGAGGGGTGCCTCGACCTGGCCGGCCGTCTCGTCCGGTTCGCCCGCGCGAAGCGGGTGCCGCTGATCTTCAAGGCGTCCTACGACAAGGCGAACCGCACCTCCATCGACGCGTTCCGCGGGCCGGGTCTCGAGGCCGGTCTGGAGGTGCTTGCCGAGGTGAAGCGGCGGTACGGCGTGCCCGTGCTGACCGACGTCCACTCGGTGGCAGAGGTCGGACCGGCCGCGAAGGTGGCCGACGTGCTGCAGATCCCGGCGTTCCTGTGCCGGCAGACGGACCTGGTCGTGGCGGCGGCGGAATCGGGTTGCGTGGTGAACATCAAGAAGGGACAGTTCCTCGCCCCGTGGGACATCGGCCACGTCATCGCGAAGGTCGAGGCTGCGGGCTGCCGGCGGATCCTGCTTACCGAGCGCGGCGTTTCGTTCGGCTACAACAATCTCGTCGCCGACATGCGCAGCCTGCTGGTGATGCGCGAAACGGGCTACCCGGTGATCTTCGACGCCACGCACAGCGTGCAGAAGCCCGGCGGGGCGGGGGACCGGTCCGGCGGCGACGGCCGTTGGGCGCCGGCGCTGGCCCGGGCCGCGGTGGCCACCGGATGTGACGGGGTCTTCATGGAAACGCATGTGAATCCGGCCGAGGCAAAGTCCGACCGGGACAACGCGATCGCGCTCGGCTTCCTGCCGGCGCTGTGGGCGCAGTTGACGGCCATCCACCGCATCGCGGGCCGCCCCGTGCGGAGGGCGGCACGGTGACACGGCGGGGGCGGATCCTGGCGGCGGCCGGCCTCGGGCTGGCGGCGGCGGCCGTGGCGCAGTTGCAGCCGGGCACCAAGGTTGGCGGCTTCCGTCTTCCGGAGTATGCGGAGGACGGCACGCTGAAGTCGCAGGTTTTCGGCGAGTTCGCGCAGGCTCTGACGAACGGTCACATCGAGATCGAGGGGTTGCGCATCGAACTCTACAAGGACAAGGAAGTCGAGACGCGGGTCACGTCGCCACACTGCATCTACGACCGGCGGCGCGGTCTGGCCGCGTCGACCTCCTCCATCCGGATCACCCGCGGCGACGTCGTCATCACGGGCGACGACTACGGATACTCTCCGAAGTTTGAACGGTTCGAAATCAACACGAACGCACGCGTGGTGCTTCGCGATGTCCGCGGGATGTCCAGCCGGCGGAATCCGCTGGCCCCGGCCCCCGCGGCGCCGCCCGCCACCGGTGCGGTGGAAGCGGGGAAGGCACCATGACACGCTGGGGATCGATGGCGGTGATTGTGTTCGCGGCCGCGGCAGCGGCGGCCCAGACCGGACAGCGGCCGGCGGCCGTCCGTGTCCCGGCGGCAGCGCCGGTCGCGCCTGCGGCGCCCGCACCGGTCGCCGCGGCGGAACCTGTTCCGGGGATTCCGGACGGTACGACCGAGGACGTTCCGAACTTCGGCGACCTGACCGTCATCACGGCCGACAAGCTGGTCTACGACGGCCGGAATCACTTCGCGGAGTTGACGGGGCACGTCGTCGTCAGCGATCCGCAGCTCAAAATGAAGTCCGACACGGTTCGCATCGACATGGAAGGCACCAACCAGGTGAAGACCATCGTCGCCACCGGGCACGTCGTCCTCACGCAGAGCGACAAGCAGGCGTGGGCGGGCCGGGCGACGTACGATGTGCCGGCGGGGAAATACGTCCTCGAGGAGAACCCGCGGGTCATGCGCGGCCGCGACATGATGCTCGGTGACCGCATCACCTTCTGGCGCGACCAGGAGCGCATGGAGTGCTACCCGAACGCCCGGCTCATCATCCAGCCCGAATCGGCGCGGAAGCCCGGCGGCGTCGGGGGAGTTCGCTGAGTGGAAACGCGCGGCACCACGCTCGTTCAGACGCAGGGGCTGGTCAAGGAGTACCGGCGCCGGCGCGTCGTCGACGGCGTCGACATCCACGTGCGCCCGGGCGAGATCGTCGGTCTGCTCGGTCCGAATGGGGCGGGCAAGACGACGAGTTTTTATATGATCATCGGACTGGTCGCGCCGACGGCCGGACGGGTGTACTTTGAGGGCAGGGACGTCACCCGGATGCCGATGTTCCGGCGAGCGCGGATGGGCATGGGCTACCTGGCGCAGGAGCCGTCGGTGTTCCGGCAGCTGACCGTGGCGGAAAACGTGATGGCGATTCTGGAGACACTGCCGATCCCGGGGCGCGAGCGGGCGATGCGTCTGCAACACCTGCTTGGCGAACTGAAGATCGGGCACCTGGCGGGCCAGAAGGCCTACACGCTCAGCGGCGGCGAGCGCCGGCGCCTCGAGATCACGAGGGCGCTGGTGACGAATCCGTCGCTCATCATGCTCGACGAACCGTTCAGCGGCGTCGACCCGCTGGCGGTGTACGACGTGCAGCAGATCGTCATCGATCTGAAACGGCGGGGCCTCGGCATCCTGATCACGGATCATAACGTGCGCGAGACCCTTGCGGTGGTGGACCGGGCCTACCTCATCTGCGAAGGGAAGGTGTTGCGCGAAGGAACCAGCGATTATCTAATCAACGATCCGGTCAGCCGGGAATTGTATCTCGGGCCGCGTTTCAGCATGTAGTTCGAACAACAGGAGAGATCATCATGATCGTGAACGTCACGGGCCGGCATGTGGAGATCAGCGACACACTTCGGGAACACGTCGAGAGCCGCCTTCAGGCGGAGTTCGAGGGGTTTCCGAGGATCGAAAGCGTCCATGTGATCCTCATGAGCGAGAAGCACCGGCGCGTTGCGGAGATCGTCGCCCAAGTGCCGCACCACGGCATTGTCGAGGCGAAGCACGAGTCCGGCGACATGTATGCCTCGATCGACGCGGCGATCGAGAAGGCGGCCGTCCAGCTCCGCAAGTGGGTCGAGAAGCGTCACGAGCACAAGGCCGCCAAGCTCGGGGTGATCGACAAGGTGGTTCACGCCCGTGACGGCCAGGAGCCTGTCGCGGAATGAGTCTCACCGTTCGCCGGTTTCTGGAGGCGGGCCGGGGGGTTCTCGACCTCGGCCTTCTTCAGGGCGAGGCGCACTTGGATCGCGTGGTGCGCGAGCCGGCCATCAACCGGCCGGGCCTTGCGCTGGCGGGGTTCCTCCGCTACTTCGCGCACCGGCGAATCCAGGTCATCGGACTGGCAGAGCTGACCTATCTCAAGGGCCTTCCGCCGGAGGAGCGGTCGGCGAGACTGAAGGCCTTTTTCGCCTCCGGCATCCCCTGCGTCGTCCTCTCGCGCGGCATCCGCCCGCTCCCGGAGATGCCGGCGCTGGCGGAGGAGAACGGCGTCCCCCTGCTGCGGACGCACCAGATCACCGGCCGCTTCGTGCAGCTTTCCGCCGTGCTGATCGAGGACCTGATCGCCCCCCGCACGCGCTATCAGGGCACGATGGTCGACATCATGGGCATCGGGGTGATGATCGAGGGCCCCCCGGGCGTCGGCAAGAGCGAAACGGCGCTGAGCCTGATCGTCCGCGGCTACAGCCTGGTCGCCGACGACCTGACGGAGTTGCGTCGCGCCGGTTCCGCGGAGATCATCGGCACCGCGATCGAGATCACGCGGTTCCACATGGAGATCCGCGGCATCGGCATCATCCACGTCCCGAGCCTCTACGGTGTGGCCTCCGTCCGGCGCGAAAAGCGGCTCGATCTCATCGTCCGGCTGGAGCGGGCCATGAACTCCTCGGAGGAGGAACGAACCGGGCTGGAACAGCAGACGAAGCCCGTGCTCGATGTGCCCGTTCCGTTCTTCCGGATCCCCGTGGTCGCCGGGCGCGACATCAGCAACATCGTCGAGGCCGTGGCGCTCAACTACCGCCTGCGTCAGCTCGGTCACGACGCGGCGAAGGAACTCGACCAGCGGCTCATGCAGCAACTCCTGACGGAAAGGCCCCGAATCAGTGACTGACGCGACTCCAGGGACCGACGGCGCGGCCGTCCGCGATGTGAAGGTGACGAACCAGTACGGGATCCACGCCCGCCCGGCGGCGCTCCTCGTCAAGACGGCGTCGACGTTCCAGTCGGATGTGCTTATCGCGAAGGACGGTATCGAGATCTCGGCGAAGAGCATCATGGGGCTGCTGACCATCGAAGCCGGCCAAGGGACGAAGATCCGCATCTCCGCCCGCGGGACGGATGCGGAAGCGGCGGTGACCGCTCTGGCCGAGTTGTTCGACAGGAAATTCTACGAGGATTGATGCAGGATGAGCGAGGGACACAAGGAGATCATCCTCCAGGGGACCGGCGTATCGCCGGGCGTCGTGATCGGGCCGGCGTTCCTCATCACCCGGTCCGAGGTCCGTTTCGTGGAGCGGACCATCGACAGCGACGAGATCCCGCGCGAGATTGCCCGCTTCGAGGAGGCCCTGATCGCCACCCGCGGGCAGTTGCACGACATCCAGCAGCAGGTTGAGAAGGCGCTCGACCGGAAGAACGCGAGCATTTTCGACGCGCACCTCCTCGTCGTCGACGACCGCTCGTTCGTGGAGGAGGTCATCCGCGGGCTCCGCGCGCGACGCGTCAACGTCGAGATCGTCCTTCAGGAGGTCGCCGCCCGCTATGCCGAGGCGCTGGCGCAGCTGGGTGACGAGTATCTCAAGGAGCGCGCCGCCGACGTCAAGGATGTGGTCCGCCGCATCCTGCACAATCTCGCGGGCCAGAGTCTGACGGACATCGTCGGCCTTGCCGAGCCCTGCATCATCATCGCCGCCGACCTGGCGCCCTCCGATACCGCCACCCTCAACCGCGAACGGGTCACGGGCTTCGCGACCGACCAGGGCAGCCTGACCTCCCACACCGCGATCATGGCGCGGGCGCTCGAAATCCCCGCGGTCGTCGGCCTGCACAACGCCAGCGTGCGCATCTCGACCGGCGACCGGATCCTCGTCGATGGCACGTCCGGTCTGGTCGTCGTTCACCCTTCCCCGGAAACCCTCGAGCGCTACGGCAGCATCGCCCGCGCCCGCGAGACGATCCGGACGCGTCTGGAGACCCTGCGCGACGAGCCGGCGCGGACGCGCGACGGCTACGAGATCGAACTGGCCGGCAACATCGAGCTTCCGCAGGACGTCGACGCCGTGCTGCGGCACGGCGCACGCGGGATCGGCCTCTTCCGGAGCGAGTTCCTGTTTCTGTCGCGCACGCACATGCCGGACGAGATGGAGCAGGCGAAGGCTTACGAGGAGGTCGCCCGCCGCATCGCGCCCGATCCGGTCGTCATCCGCACCCTCGACCTGGGCGGCGACAAGTTCGCGTCATCGCTCCAGATGCCGCAGGAGCTCAACCCCTACATGGGCTGGCGGGCGATCCGGTTCTGCCTCGCCCAGCCCGACATCTTCATGACGCAGCTCCGTGCCATCCTCCGGGCCAGTGTGCACGGCAATGTCCGCATCATGTATCCGATGATCAGCAACGTGGAGGAAGTCATCCACGCCGGCCGCATCCTCGACCGCGCGAAGGAGGAACTGACGAGCGAGGGCGTTCCGTTCGACACGAAGGTCGAGGTCGGCATCATGGTCGAGGTGCCTTCGGCCGCCCTGACCGCCCACCAACTCGCCCGCCGTGTCGACTTCTTCAGCATCGGCACCAACGATCTCATCCAGTACACGCTGGCCGTCGACCGGGTGAACGAGCAGGTCTCGTACCTCTACGAGCCCACCCATCCGGCCATCCTCCGCCTCATCCGTCAGACGATCGAGGCGGCGCGGTCGGCCGGGATCTGGACCGGCGTCTGCGGCGAAATGGGCGGCAACCCCCTCCTGGCACCCCTCCTCGTCGGGCTCGGGGTCGACGAGTTGAGCGTGAGTCCGAACATGGCCCCGCTCGTCAAGGGCGTGATCCGGAATGTGACCTATGCGGAGTGCGAACGGCTGGCCGCGGAGTCCCTCCAGTGCGAGGCGGGGGGGGATGTCCTGGCCCTCTGTCGGAAATTGACAGAAGCCCGCGCACCGGAGATAGTCACCCTTTTGGGCTGATGGCAGCCCGCCCCGTCCGAAGCGGCACGCGGGTCACGCGAAAAAAGAGGACAGAAACAATGAGTTCACGTTCGTATGTGTTCACGTCCGAGTCGGTGACCGAGGGCCATCCGGACAAGGTGTGCGACGGCATCTCCGACGCCGTGGTCGACGCCTGTCTCGCGCAGGACCCCCGCAGCCGCGTCGCGTGCGAAGCCCTCGCGAAGACCGGCATGGTCGTCATCGCGGGCGAGATCACCACGAAGGCCCAGTTCAACTACGCCGATGTGGCCCGCGAGAAGGTCAAGAAGATCGGCTACACGGATTCCTCCATCGGGTTCGACGGCAACATCTGCGCGGTGCTGGTGGCGCTGGACCGCCAGTCGCCGGACATCGCCCAGGGCGTCGACGCCCGCAAGGCCGAGGGCAAGGCCACGGACGAGCAGGGAGCCGGCGACCAGGGCATGATGTTCGGCTACGCCTGCGACGAGACCCCCGAGCTGATGCCCGCCCCGATCATGTACGCGCACAAGCTGGCCCGCCGGCTCGCCGAGGCCCGCCGCAGCCTCGATCTGGACTTCCTCCGTCCCGACGGCAAGTCGCAGGTCTCCATCGTGTACGAGAACGACCGGCCCGTGGCGATGGATACGGTGGTCATCTCGACCCAGCACTCGCCCGATGCCTCGTTGAAGAAGATTCGCGAAGGCGTCATCGAGGAGGTCATCAAGAAGGTCATCCCGGCGGACATGCTCTCCCGCAAGACCCGCTTCATGGTGAACCCCACCGGCAAGTTCGTCGTCGGCGGTCCCCAGGGCGACTGCGGCGTGACGGGCCGGAAGATCATCGTCGACACCTACGGCGGCATGGGCCGCCACGGCGGCGGCGCCTTCTCAGGCAAGGATCCGTCGAAGGTCGACCGCAGCGCCGCCTACATGGCCCGCTACGTGGCCAAGAACGTCGTCGCCGCGGGTTTGGCCGCACGGTGCGAGGTCCAGTTGGCATACGCCATCGGCTATCCGGATCCGGTTTCGATCCATGTCAGCAGCTTCGGCACCGGGACGGTCGCCGATGAGAAGATCGAACTCGCCATTCGGAAGGTCTTCGGCCTGAAGCCGGCCGAGATCGTCCGCCAGCTCGACCTCCTCCGCCCGATCTACGAGGCGACCTCGTCCTACGGCCACTTCGGCCGCATTTCGAAGAGCGATCTCAAGACGTTCACGTGGGAGCGGACCGACAAGGCCGCGGCCCTGAAGTCCGCTGTCTGATCCGCGGCCCGCCGGACCCCCGCCTCCGCAGGCCCCTGTGCCGCGGAGCCGGGGGATCCGACGGACCGTCCGTCCGGCATGGTGCCCGCCACGCGTGCGTCGTCGGGAGGCTGGCATGGGGCAGAAACTTCTGTGGCTGGCTCTCGCCGGCGCGTGCGGGACGCTTGCCCGCTACGGGCTGGGCGGCTGGGTTCAGCGACTTGCCGCACCCGGCTTCCCGTGGGGCACCCTCGTGGTCAACGTGTCCGGCTGCTTTGTGTTCGGCCTCGTTTGGACCCTGGCCCAGCAGCGCCTCGTGATCGCCCCCGAACTGCGCACCGTCGTGCTCGTCGGATTCCTCGGCGCCTTCACCACGTTCAGCTCCCTCGTGTTCGAAACCGAGCAGTTGATGGCGCAGTCCGAATGGCTTCGGGCCGCCCTCAACGCATTTGGGAGTCTGGCCGCGGGACTGGCCGCCTACGTGCTGGGAGCATGGCTCGGCCGGCCGGTGTAGAACGGAGACGGACGGAGGGCCTCAGCCGGAACGATTCAGTTGGATCCCAAGTTGAGGAAGCTACGCGGGCGAATCGTTCCGGAAGAGGAAAGTGAAAAACTCCAAACTCCAAGG
>CAYRFK010000157.1:0-11193 GCA_964423465.1 uncultured Verrucomicrobiota bacterium
CCGGGCGTGCTGATCAAGGGCGCGTGGGACCTGTCCGGGTGCAACCGCGTGACGTTCGAGTTGGCAAATCGCGACAGCAAGTCCGAGCTGCCGCTGACGGTCCGGCTCGACAACCCGGACGCGGATCCCGGGGCGTCGCGTGCGGTCTTCGTCGACCGCATCAAGCTGACCGGCCGCGGCGCCGCGACGTGCGAGACCACGCTGCCGCCGTGGCTGCCGAACCTGCGCGAGCTGAACGCGAAACTCGACGGGATGCGGCGCGGGCCGCTGGCGACGCTGGGCGTGGTTGCGGACCTCGATCCCTCGAAGGTCGTTGGGGTCGCGGTGTATCTCAAGGAGCCGAAGCTCGATTGGAAGTGGGGCGTGAAGCGGATCGTCGCGCATACCGGTCCGACCGCGGCCGCGCCGGACTGGATGAGGCTGCCGGCCGACCAGTTCTTCCCTTTCATCGATGTCTACGGCCAGTTCAAGTACCGCGACTGGCCCGGCAAGACGCACGGCGACGCCGATCTGAAGGCCGCGCTGCAGAAGGAGCAGGCCGATCTCGCCGCGCACTCCGGTCCGGAAGGATGGAGCAAGTTCGGCGGCTGGGCCGCCGGGCCGAAGCGCGAGGCGACCGGGCAGTTCCGCGTGGAGAAGGTCGACGGCAAATGGTGGTTCGTCGACCCCGAGGGCTGCCTCTGGTGGTCGCATGGGCCGGTGCGCGTGACGTCGTCCTCCGCCGTCACCCCGCTCGACAACCGCGAGTTCTACTTCACCGATCTTCCGAAGGCGGACTCGCCGCTCGCGCTCTTCTACACGACTCGCGACGAGCTGCTGTGGCCCTATTACGAGGCGCGCGACATCCAGCGCACCTACGACTTCTCGTCCGCCAACGCCTTCCGCAAGTACGGCGCGGACTGGGCGGCGCAGTACGCCGACATGGCCCACCTGCGCCTGCGGAGCTGGGGCATGAACACGGTCGCGAACAGCTCTGACCGCCGCATCTGCCGGATGCAGCGCACGCCCTATTGCGACCGCTTCGAGCTGAAGTCGCCCGACATCGCCGGCAGCAAGCTCGGCTGGTGGAAGTTCAAGGATCCCTTCCACCCCGAGTTCCGCGCGAACTTCCACAAGCAGCTCCTCGCGCGCAAGGCGGAACTGGATGATCCCTGGTGCTTCGGCTTCTTCGTCGACAACGAGATCGCATGGGGCGGACCGACGGACCTTGCGGAATGGACGCTCCAGTCGCCCGCCGGCCAGCCGGCCAAGGTCGAGATGGTCGCGCGGCTGAAGGCGAAGCACGGCGGTATCGAGAAGCTCAACGCTGCGTGGGGGAGCGGGTTTGCGGGCTGGGACGCGCTGCTGGCGACGCAGGAGAGGCCGCCCGCCGGCGCGGCGGAGGACTGCCGCGAGTTCACGACGGTGCTGACCGAGGCCTACTTCAAGGGGGTTCGAGAGACGTTCAAGTCGGTCGCGCCGGACAAGCTCTACTTCGGCTGCCGGTTCGCCGGCTCCACCGAGGCGGCGGTCCGCATGGCCGCGAAGTACTGCGACATCGTCAGCTACAACATCTACCGGCACACGCTCGACGCCTTCAAGCTGCCCGACGGCGTCGACAAGCCGGTTCTGGTCGGCGAGTTCCACTTCGGCGCGCTCGACCGAGGGCTCTTCCACTCCACGCTGATCGGGGTCGAGAACCAGGAGGCGCGCGGCAGGGCTTACACCGCGTACGTGACCTCCGCGCTGCGCCATCCGAACTTCGTCGGCGTCCACTGGCACCAGTTCGGTGACCAGCCCACCACCGGCCGCTTCGACGGCGAGAACTTCCAGAACGGCTTCGTCGACGTCTGCGACACGCCGTACCCCGAAACCATCGCCGGCATCCGCCAGGTCGGCTACAAGCTCTACGAGATCCGCAGCGGGCGGTAGATCTCGGCCGATGAAGACTGGGCGACGGTCCCGGGAATGCTAGACTCGTGACGTGAGGCGTTTTTCCGTCAGGATCGGACTGGTGTTCGCGTCGGTCGCATGGGCCGTCCCGGCCCGGGCGGATACCAACGTCTTCCTCGACACCTTCACCTTCGGGGGCGTTGCGGGCGCGACCGCGCCATTGAGCTCCAACATCGCCGTTCGTCAGGCGGGCGGCGCCGTCACCTCGGGCTACACCGCGGTGGTCAGCGGGGTCTCGACCAACTCGGTTCTCCTGTTCGACACCCACGCGGACCTCGCCAGCGACGTTCTCCAGTTCCGTACCTACCGCACGAACGCATCCAGTCAGGCCGTGGCGGACCTTGTGACCAATCTCGCGCCGCACGTCGCCGGACGCGTGTGGTCCATGTCCGGCCGCCTGCAGATCTCGCGCGCCGTGACGAACATCGCCGACGCATGGCTCGCGATCTCGATCGGCGACACCGCCGCGCTCACCGGGCCCAACCATGCCTCCGCGGACCTGGCGCTGCTGGTCCGGGGAAGCGGCGGGTGGCAGGTCTGGGAGGACAACATCACTGCCGGCAACAGCACCAATGCGGCGCTTCGCTACCCCGACTTGTGGAGCCAGCCCGCGCAGTTCCGGATCCTGGTCGACGAGTCGGAAACGCCGGCCGAAGCCACGTTCTCGGTGATCGTCGGAACGGCGACCAACCATCTGGGATCCTACATGCTGGACTTCGAGACGAATGCGGCGCGCTGCGTCGAGCTTCGCGCCCACCAGGGCGGCGGGACCGGCGCCACGGGGGCGCTCATGGAGGCGGTTGTCGACGATCTCGCCGTCACGTTGCTGGGATCAACCAACACTGAGCCCGTGCTGCTGTCGCACCCCGCATCGGCCGTCACGGGCCACGGCGTGCCCGTGAGCTTCGCCGTCCAGGCCGCCGCCGCGCCGTTCGCCTGCCAATGGATGAAGGACGGCATCGCGGTCGCCGGGGCAACCAACCGCCGTCTCCGGCTGGACTTCCCCGTTGCCGCCGATGCCGGCCAGTACCGTGTCGGAATCTCCAATGTCGATGGGGCCGTCACCAGCGCCGTCGCGACGCTGACCGTCACGAACCCCGCCCCGCGACCCATCGAAACGCTTTTCAGCACCGGCATCGACGACCTCGGCCACCCGCTCCAGCCGGGTCGCGTCGATGCGCATTGG
This sequence comes from uncultured Verrucomicrobiota bacterium, assembly GCA_964423465.1. Classification (GTDB taxonomy): domain Bacteria; phylum Verrucomicrobiota; class Kiritimatiellia; order PWTM01; family PWTM01; genus VGWF01. The sequence goes on from CAYRFK010000157.1 coordinate 3,119, forward strand.
CAGACCGCGGCCAGCGCCGATCCCGCCGCGCCCGGGCCGGAGAGCTACACCCCGACGAATGTCACGTCGAGTTGGCTGGCCAACAGCACGGCGTCCTGCTGGATCGCCGCCTCACGCAGCATCACCCTTCAACCCGGTTCCTACACCTATCGACATGCGTTCCTGCTCACCAGCGGCGTGCCCGAGACCGCTTCGGTCACACTGCGCTGGATGTCGGACAACCCGGGCACGGCCGTGCGCCTCAACGGGCAGCCCCTGTCGGTGCCGCTGGCGAACAGTTTCAGCGCGTTCACCGCGTGGACGACGGTCAGCAATCTCGTCGCCGGATCGAATGTTTTCGAGTTCGCGGTCTCCAACGTGGGCACCGCCGCCAACGCCAGCGGCGTCCGCGTGGAGTTTACCGGTCGCGCCCTGCCGATCCCTCCGGCCGGGACGCCGCCCCGGATCCTCCTCGATCCCGCGGACCGCGTCCTCGCCATCGGTGAGTCCTGCGCGCTCGCCTCGATCGCCTACGGCAGCGGCCCCCTGGTCTACCAATGGCGGCGGAACGGGACGGCCCTCGCGGGGGCCACCAACGCCGCCCTCGCACTCCTCCCGGCGGGGACGGAGGTATCCGGCGCCTACGACCTCGTCGTCAGCGGTCCGGCCGGCGCCGTCACAAGCGCGGTCGCGAACGTCGTGGCCGCGCATTTCACCGGTCCAACCAGCCGCAAGACACCACTGGTCATCTCCGAGATCATGTATCACCCGCCTCCACGCACCGACGGACTCAACCTGGAGTTCGTTGAGATCTACAACTCCAACCCTTTTCCCGAGGACCTGGGCGGCTTCCGTCTCTCGGGGGCCGCCGACTACATCTTCCCGGCGGGAACCCGCATCGACGCCGGCGGCCATGTCGTCGTCGCCGCCGTTCCTGCGGACGTCGAGGCCGTCTACGGCATCGCGGGCGTCTTCGGGCCGTTCGCCAACGCCGGCGGCATGCCGCACGATGCGGGCACCGTCCGCCTTCGCAACCGGCTGGACGCAGTCCTCCTCGAGGCCGGCTACGGGGATATCGATCCCTGTCCGCTCGCCGCCGACGGCGCCGGGCATTCGCTGGTGGCGGTGCGGGCGAGCTACGGCGAAGGCGATCCGCGCGCATGGGCGCCGAGCGCCTTCGTCGGCGGATCGCCCGGCGCAACGGATCCGTTCACGCTCTCTGCCGGGCCCGCCGACACGATCGACCGTGTCACCCTCAACGAGATCCTTGCGCACACCGATCCGCCGCTGGTCGACAGCGTTGAGCTGTTCAACCCGTCCGGCATCCCCGCCGACCTCTCGGGCTGCTGGCTCAGCGACGACCCGGGGACCAACAAGTTCCGCTTCGCCGACGGCACCGTCCTGCCGGCTCACGGGCATCTCACGGTCGACGGCGTCCAACTCGGCTTCAATCTCCGGGCCACGGGCGACGAGGTCCTTCTCGTGAACTCGAACGGCACGCGCGTGATCGACGCGGTCCGCTTCGAGGGGCAGGCCAACGGGATCGCCCTCGGGCGGTACCCCGACGGGACGGCCGGCTTCGCCGCTCTCTCGGCCGTCACACCCGACGCGGTCAACGCCCCCCCGCGGACGAGCCCCGTAGTGATCAGCGAGATCATGTACCACCCGATCTCGGAGGACGGAGCCGACGAGTACGTCGAGATCGCCAACCGCGGCAGCCAGCCCGTCGACCTCGGCGGCTGGACGTTCACTGACGGCATCGACTTCGAGTTCCCCACCGGCACCGTGCTTGAGGCCGGCGCCTATCTCGTCGTGGCCAGGGACCGGACCCGCCTCCTGTCGACCCACCCCGCGGTCGTACCCGGGCGCGTGCTCGGCGATTTCGCCGGCGCCCTCGACGACGGCGGCGAACGGCTTGCACTCAGCAGCCCCGACACGATCATCGTCACCAACGGCGGCCTCGCGGTCACCAGCGCGTTCCACATCGTCGAGAACGAGGTCGCCTATGTCGACGGCGGCCGGTGGGGACGCTGGAGCGATGGCGGGGGCAGCAGCCTCGAACTCGTCGACCTCCACGCAGACAACCGCATGGCCTCCAACTGGGCAAACAGCGACGAGACCGCGAAGTCCGCATGGACGCACATCCAGAATACGGGCCGCCTCGACTGGGGCCATCATGCGGTCACGAACATCGACCAGCTCTACCTGATCCTGTTCCAGCCCGGCGAGGTGCTCGTCGACGACGTGCAGGTCGTCCCCGAGGGCGGCTCGAACCAGGTGCCGAACCCCGGCTTCGAGATCGGGACCAACGGGTGGTTCTTCCACGGCTCGCACCGCCTCAGCCGCCTCGATCCGACGAACGGCACTGGCGGCTCCGCCGCTCTGGTCGTGCGCGCCGAGGGCCGTGGCGATGTGGTGAACCGCGTTCGGGCGCCGCTGTCGTCGGTTCTGGCGTCCAACACGATCGCGACTCTCTCCGTGCAGGCACGATGGCTGAAGGGAAACCCGGAACTCCTCATGCGCCTCGCCGGAGGCTCGCTGGAGGCCTTCGGGCCGCTGTCGGTGCCCGCGGATCTCGGCACGCCGGGAGCGCGGAACAGCCGTGCGCGCGCCAACGCGGGGCCGGCCATCCGGGAGGTCGCGCATGCGCCGATCCTGCCGGGGCCCGGCGCGGGTGTCACCGTTTCGGCCCGGATCAGCGACCCGGACGGCGTCGCTGGCGCCACGCTCGCGTATCGCATCGATCCCTCCGCAGCGATCGACGCCGTCGCGATGAACGACGCGGGCACCGACGGCGACGAGCGCGCGGGCGACGGCCTGTTCAGCGCGCGGATCCCCGCCCAGGCGGCCGGAACCCTTGTCGCCTTCCACGTCGCGGCGACCGATGCGGCCCCCCCCGCCGCGGCCGCCGCGTTCCCCGACGACGCCCCCGCGCGCGAGTGCCTCGTCCGCTTCGGCGAAACGAACATGCCGCTGCTGGTCAACACGAGGATCTGGCTGACGCAGAGCAACTTCACCGCATGGACGGCGCACGAGAAGTCGAGCAACGACGATGTCGACTCGACCGTCGTCGTCGGTCGCGACCGCGTCATCTACAACGTTGGCGTGCACTACGGGTCGAGCGAGAACTACTCCACGGCCCTCGACAACCCGACCGGCAAACTCGTCGGCGTGAACTTCAACTTTCCGGACGACGAGCCATTCCTCGGCGCAACAGATGTCCGCTTCGACTGGCCCGTGCGCGACACCACGTTCACCCGCGAGCACCTGATGTACCGCTTCTGCGACTGGCTCGGCCTTCCGTGGAACCAGCGTCGTTACCTGCACTTCCACATCAATGGCGTCCGGCGCGGGTTCGTATTCGAGGACGTGCAGAAACCCAACGGCGACACGATCGACCAGTGGTTCAGCGACGACAGTGACGGCGACCTCCTGAAGACCAACCCGTGGTTCGAGGCCACGCCCGCGGGCGTGATCATGAACAGCAAGTCGATCTCGCCGCGCCTCACGAACTACTTCACGCTCGGCGGGATCAGCAAGCTCGCGCCCCACCGCTACACCTTCCAACCGCGGGCCGTCCGCGGTTCGGCCACCGACTACTCGCGGTTTTTCACGCTTGTTGACACGGTCAATACGACCGGCGACTACGAACGTACGGTCCGATCGCTCGTCGACGTTCGCCAGTGGATGCGCACGTTCGCGATGAATGACCTCGCAAGCTACTGGGATGGCTTCGGCAACCCGAACGACAAGAACTCCTATCTGTATAAGCCGGAGCACGACGGCTGGAAGATCGTCTGCTGGGATTTCGACGTCGGGCTGGGCGTCATGAGCGACCCGACGAACGCCGTGCTGTTGAGCACCGATGTCGACCCGGCCCTGTGGCGCATGGACACGACGCCCGGCTTCGTCCGGCACTACTGGGCCGCCCTGGACGAGGCCCTGGCCACATTCTTCGATGCAGGACCCGGCACCGACATCGAGCGCTTCCTGCGCGAGCGCAATACCGCGCTCGTATCGGCGGGGGTCGGCCCCGTTTCCCCGTTCGTTCCGAGCGGAGCCTATGGCCTCTCCATCCCCGACTGGATCGCCGGACGCCGGGCATTCGTCGAATCGCAGGTCGCGCCCATGCGATCGGCATTTGTCCTGACCAACGCCCCGCTGTCGACCGTGGACAGCAACCGCTTTGTTGTCGGAGGCACGGCCCCGCTCGGCGCCGCGGAGATTCGCGTGAACGGCCTGCCCGTCGATCCGGTCTGGGCGACCGTGTCGAACTGGTCCGCCGCCGTCACACTGTCGACGGGCACCAACATCCTGGCTGTCACCCTCCACGGCGGATCCGGAGGCGCGATGACCGGAGCGACGGTTGCCGTGGTCTTCACCGGCGTCAACGCGTGGCCGCCGCTGCGGATCAACGAGTGGATGGCGGCCAATGCCGGCGCCGTTCTGGACCCGGCGGACAGCGACGCCGACGACTGGTTCGAGCTTTTCAACCCGACCGCCGCGCCCGTGGACCTGGCCGGATGGTCGCTTGCGGACCAACCCACCAACGTCGTCCCGTTCGTAGTCCCGGCGGGCTATTCGATCCCGGCGGCGGGACGGCTTCTCGTCTGGGCGGACAAGGAAACGTGGCAGAACGCGACCAACCGGCCGGACCTTCACGTGGACTTCCAGCTTTCCAAGGGCGGGGAGTCGATCGTTCTCTACGCCCCCGATGGAACGCTCATCGATTCCGTCGCGTTTGGCGCGCAGACCGACAACGTGTCGATGGGCCGATGGCGCGACGGCATGCCGTACGTCTACCCGCTGGCCGCGCCGTCGCCCGGCGCCCCGAACCTCTACATCCCTCCACCGCCGCTCGTCGCGGGCATGGCGTACGCGGGCGATGCCGCGGTCGTCAACCTCATCGTGACGCCCGGCATCACGGGGCGTCTGGAATACATCGACGATCTGACGGCCACCAACTGGATCCCGCTGGAGCCACCGGTCGCCTCGGTGGGGGCCATCCTCTCGATTACGAACCCGCCGCCGGCCGTTCCGCGCCGCTTCTACCGCGTCCGAAGCACCTACTGACCCTCGGCCCTGCGGCTTGGTCCCGGGCGCGGCAGAAGGTGGGGTCATGGTTCATCGAGGATCCATCGTGGACGCGGTCCATCCGCCCATCCCCGCGACCCCCATGCACGGCATCACGCTGGAGGCGATCCTCAATCATCTGGTGGCCCGGCATGGCTGGGACGAGATGGGGGTGCGCATCCGGAGCCGCTGCTTCCTCAACGACTCGAGGGTCGGCGGCGCCGGCGTAAGCAACCGGTTGACGATCGGCGCTGGCGGTCGCATGACATGTCGCGAATGCGACTGTAACAGCGGAGGCGGATTCCCGTAGTATGGGGCGGGTGCGGTGGTGCGGGCCGGATCGGCCGCAAGCGCCGTGCGGGCCTCATGCGATGAGTGACGACGCCATCAGGGAAGCGCCGGCGGCCGGGCCGTCGGACGGACCGCGGGTCTTCTGTACGACCCGCTGGAGCGTCGTGCTGACCGCGCGCGACGGCGCGGCGGCCACGCAGGCCGGGGCGGCGCTCTCCGAACTGTGCCGCATCTACTGGCATCCGCTCTACGGCTTCGCGCGCCGGTCGGGCCGGACGCCCCATGATGCGGAGGATCTGACGCAGGCCTTTCTTGCGCATCTGCTGCGGCCGGGGGCGATGGACGGCGTCCGCCGGGAGAAGGGGCGGTTCCGTTCATTTCTGCTGGCGTCGATGAAGAACTTCATGGCGGACGCGTGGAGCCGGTCCGTGGCGGAGAAGCGGGGCGGGGGCCGCGTCGTTTCGCTCGACGCGCTGTCCGCCGAGTCGCGATTCGCCGCCGAGCCGCTCGATGCGCGCACCCCGGAGAAGGAGTTCGACCGGCAGTGGGCGTTGCGGTTGCTCGACGAGGTCCTCGGCCGGCTGGAGGCCGAGTACGTGGCGGAGGGGCAGGGGACCCAATTCGATGCGTTGCGGTCCGCACTGACCGGCGACGGGTCCGGCGTGCCTTATGCGGATCTCGCGGCAAAGCTGGGGTCGACCGAAGGCGCCCTGCGCGTCGCCGTCCACCGGATGCGCAAGCGCTACCGCCGGCTGCTCCGGGATGAGATCGCGGGCACACTGGCCTCGCCGGAGGACGTCGACGACGAACTTCGCTGTCTCTTGGAGGCCTTGGCCTCATGAAACACGTAACACCGGGCTCGCCTTCCCGTTGTACCGGGTGGAAGGAACCCGGTTGACGCCATGAACAACTGCCCGCAGTGCGGTCGCGAAGTCGGTGCGGACATGGTCCGCGGCCTGTGCCCCGAGTGCCTCTTGAAGGCCGGATTCGGAACGGTGTCCGGCGACCCGGAGGCGGCGCGCAGCTTTGTGCCGCCGCCCGTCGGCGACCTCGCGCCGCTGTTCCCTCAACTCGAGATCGTCGAATTCGTCGGCCGCGGCGGCATGGGCGCGGTCTACAAGGCGCGCCAGAAGGAACTCGACCGCTTCGTCGCGTTGAAGATCCTGCCGCCAGACATCGGCCGCGATCCAGCCTTCGCCGAGCGCTTCACCCGCGAGGCCAGGGCCCTCGCGCGGCTGAACCATCCGAACGTCGTCACGCTCTACGAGTTCGGATCCGTGCAATTCACCCCTCCGGTCGATCCCCTTGCCCCCCGCCCCTCGTCCCCCGTCCCTCGTCCCTCGCCCCTCTTCTTCTTCCTGATGGAGTTCGTTGACGGCGTGAACCTCCGGCAGTTGCTCGACGGCGGCCGCGTGAGCCCGCGCGAGGCGCTGGCGATCGTGCCGCAGATCTGCGACGCGCTCCAGTACGCGCACGACCAGGGCATCGTCCACCGCGACATCAAGCCCGAGAACATCCTGCTCGACCGTCAGGGCCGCGTGAAGGTTGCGGACTTCGGGCTGGCGAAGATCGTGCGCAGTGCCGATCAGCCGAATCTGGCAGATAAGCCGGATCGGGCCGGTCACACCGATGCGGTTTCCCGCGCCGGCCATGTCATGGGCACGCCGCAGTACATGGCGCCCGAACAGCGGGAACACCCGTCGGACGTGGATCACCGCGCCGATATCTACTCGCTGGGCGTCGTCTTCTACCAGATGCTCACCGGCGAACTGCCCGGCCGCGACCTCGCGCCTCCGTCGCGGAGGGTCGCCATCGATGTCCGCCTCGACGAGGTCGTCCTGCGCGCGCTGGAGGCGAAGCCCGAACGCCGCTACCAGACCGCCGGCGAGGTGAGGACGATCTGCGAGACGATCGCTTCTGAGCCGCCGTCAGGCGAGGCCCGCGCCGCGTCCCCGCCGCCGCGTGGCATCGTTCCCGGCGGTCGTGTCGGGGCCGGGCCAGGGTACGCCGTGGCCGGCGTGCTCTACTTCGCGCTGATGGCGTTTGTGGGCCGCACCGCGCCGGAGCTGCCGGACCGCGTGGCGACGCATTTCGGCTTCGAGGGCGCGGCCGACGGATGGATGAGCCGGCCCGGCTATCACGTCTTCATCTCGGTCTTTCCCCTGCTGATCGGGCTTCTGCTCGCCGCGGTTCCGCGGCTCGTCCGCGTGCTGCCCGCGCGTCTTGTGAACCTGCCGAACCGGGACTTCTGGCTGGCGCCGGAGCGGCGCGCGACGACCGCCGCGATGCTTCAGGCCAGGTTTGCGTGGCTGGGGTGCCTGTTCCTTCTGAACTTCGGCGCTCTCCACGCGCTGACCGTCGCGGCGAACCGCGTCGTGCCGCCGCAGCTTCCGATGGGCGGCCTGCTGATGGCCGTCATGGGCTTCCTGCTCGGCATCATGATCTGGGTGATCCTGCTCCTGATGCGTTTTGCCGAGACCCGCGCCCCCGCCGCGCCGCCGCCGCATCCCGCCCCGGGGCCGGGCAGCGGCGCGCAGGCCCGGCGCAGTCTCGGCCCCGTATGGCTGGTCGCCGCCGTGCATGCGGTCGTCCTGCTGCTGCTCGCCGGTCTTCTCGTCGTCATGGGGCCGAAGTTCGAGGCCATGTTCCAGGATCTCGGCGCGTCCCTGCCGTGGGCCACACAGGCGGTCATGAAGTTCTCGCGGTTTCTGCGGCACGGCGGGTTCTTACTA
>CAYRFK010000157.1:11203-11626 GCA_964423465.1 uncultured Verrucomicrobiota bacterium
GCGATTCGCGGGTGGAAATCCGCGTCGAACTCCATGGATCATGGCGGGGAACGGGTCGGGATGCAGGTCCGGATGCGATGATGTGGGCGCCGTTCCAATCGCCGAGGCTCCGCGAGGTCGCCGCGCATATGACGGCGGACGAGAAGCGCGACGCAATGAAGCGCGCGTTTCTCTTCGGGCTCTGGAACGCCGGCACGTTCTTCGTCCCCTGCTTCCTGGTCCTGTTCTCCTCGATCCCCGGGCCGATCAACTGGATCTATGCGGGCGCGGTCCTGGCGGTCGGCCTGTCGTTCTATCCGCTACTGCAAAGGATGCAGCGGGAGTTCCTGTGCTCGACCGTATGGGCGAGGGAGCAGGGCATCCAGCCGGACGACCTCCGCCGTCGGCGTCCGGACGGACTTGGCTCGCGCGGCCGATGGCACC
>CAYRFK010000158.1:0-11568 GCA_964423465.1 uncultured Verrucomicrobiota bacterium
ATCGGTGCCATGGACTCCCTGCAGTTCACGGTCAACTGAATCGTTCCGGCTGAGACATGCCTGCTCCCGCGCCCGGGTGACGGGAGGGATGGCCGCCCGTGATAAAATGTGATTGAATTCAATCACGAAAGCTCTATACTCAATCAGGATCAATCACGCGGACTCATGAACGACGACGGCAGGGAACTGGCGGTGGAGCGGCTGGAGCGGGTGCGCGCGGTCGTGCGCGAGGCCCGGGCGATCCGCGTCAACGAGCTGTGCCGCAGGCTGGGTGTCTCGACGGCGACGATGCGCCGCGATCTGGAGACGCTGGAGGGTCGGGGCGAGATCCGGCGGGTTCATGGCGGGGCGGTGAGCGTCGAGAGCCGGCTGGAGGAGCCGCTCTTTGACGACAAGACGGGCATGGCCTCCCGGGAGAAGGCGCGGATCGCCGAGGCGGCGCTGCGCCGGGCGAGGTCCGGGGCGACGGTGTATCTGGACGGCGGGAGCACGGTGCTGGCGCTGGCGCGCGCGATGCGGTCGAGGACGGACCTGACGGTGGTCACGAACTCGCTGCGGGCGGCGATGGAACTGTCGGGGCAGGGGCCGCGCACGATCCTGGTCGGCGGCGAGCTGCGGCGGCTGTCGCAGACGCTCGTCGGCCCGTTGACGCGGCACGTGGTGGAGACGTTGCAGTTCGACGTGGCCTTCATGGGAACGATGGGCCTCGGGCTGGACGGCGTCATCACGACGACCGAGCCGGCCGAGGCGTACACGAAGGAACTCGTGATGGGCCGCGCGGCCGAGGTCGTGCTGCTGGCGGACCGCAGCAAGCTCGGCAAGGTCTCGTTCGCGCGGGCCGGCCGGCTGGATCAGGTCGATGTCCTCGTCACCGACCGCGGGGTCGGCCGGGATTGGAAGAAGGTCTTGAAGACCGCCGACGTTGAACTGATCGAGGCCTAGCGATGGACAAGATGTACCGGCGGAATGGATGACGGGATGAGAGAATCTGAAAAGGAGCCCATGGACATGCCGAACTACCTGAGCAACCGGAAGCCGGACTTCACCCCCTTCACGATCGACTGCGGGAAGATCCCCGCCTATGCCTTCGCGGGCACGCTGAAGGACGAGGTGACGGCGAAGCGGATCACCAAGGACGCGGCCCTCGAGATCTACGAGGACATGCTGATGGTCCGCGAGGTCGAGGACATGATCGTCCGCATGCGCTCCGGCGCCTACGAGCCGCTCCCGAGCTTCAACTACCGCGGCCCGACGCACGTCTCCATCGGCCAGGAGGGGACCGCCGTCGGCGCGTGCAGCGCGCTCCGGCTGATGGACCGCATCACCAGCACGCACCGCGGCCACGGCGACAGCATGGCCAAGGGCTGCGTTGCGATCCGCCGGATGGATGAGGCGCAGCTCCTCTCCCGCGTACCCGGATCCACGGCCCGCGGCGCGGCGCTGCTGGAGGAGGTCCTCGAGGACCATGCCTACCGCACGATCGCGGAATTGTTCGGCAAGGAGGACGGCTACTGCAAGGGTCGCGGCGGCGGCATGCACATCGCGGACTTCCGCATCGGCCACCTCGGCGCCAACGCGATCGTCGGCGGCGGCGTGCCGATCGCGACGGGGGCGGCGATGGCGCTGCGCTACCAGGATAGCGACGCGGTCGTCTGCTGCTTCGCCGGCGACGGCGCCTACGCGAACGGCGTCGTGCTCGAGGCGCTCAACTTCGCGGCGCAGATGCAGTGGACCAACCACCTCGCGAAGAAGCACAAGTTCGGTCTGCCGATCATCTTCCTGATCCAGAACAACCAGTACGGCATGACCGGCCGGTCCGAGGACGAGGTGATGGGCGTCCGCAACCTGGCGCGCCGCGCCGCGGGCTTCGCGGACAACAACATGCATGCCGAGGTCGTCAACGGCATGGATCCGCTGGCCGTACGCGATGCCGTCGGCCGTGCGGCCGAACTGTGCCGCAAGGGCGAGGGACCGGTGCTGCTGGAGGTCGAGACCTACCGTTACTACGGCCATTCCCTCGGCGATCCGCGCATGGAATACCGCACGAAGGACGAGGAGGCCGCGTGGCGGGCGATCGATCCCGTCGATGCCTTCCGGAAGCAGATCCTCGACGCGGGGCTCGCCACGGAGGCGGAACTGGCGGCCATTACGAAGGCCGTGGTCGACCGCAACGCGCGCGCCGCCGTGCGGGCCTCGGAGTCCCCGGACCCGGTCGCGGAGGACGTGATCAAGTTCATGTATACCGACACGTCCGTCGAGACCGTGCCGGAGGCCTTCCGCAAGGTCGACGTCCTGAATCCCGACGCGGCGAAGGTCAAGCGCGACAAGGACGGGAAGATCAACTACCGCGACGCGATCAAGGAGGGCATGGTCGAGGAGATGATGCGCGACAACCGCGTCATCATCTACGGCGAGGATGTCGCCGAGTACGGCAACGCGTTCAAGCTGACGAAGGGCATGCTCGAGACCTTCGGACGCGACCGCGTCTTCAACTCGCCGATCTCGGAGGCCTGCATCTGCGGTACCGCCGTCGGCGCGGCGATGGCCGGGCTGCGGCCGGTGGCGGAGCTCATGTACATGGACTTCGCGCTGATGGCCTCCGACCAGATCAGCAACCAGGCGGCGAAGTGGCACTACATGAGCGGCGCACAGACGAAGGTGCCGCTCGTGATCCGTGCCTCCGGCGGCGGCGGCAAGGGCTACGGCGGGCAGCACTCGCAGACGCTCGAGAGCATGTTCGCCCACATCCCGGGGATGTACGTGGTCTATCCGTCGACGGCGTACGACGCGAAGGGGCTTATCAAGGCCTCGATCCGCGACGACAACCCGATCATGTTCGTCGAGTCGCAGCTGCTCTACAGCGAGAAGGGCGTCGTGCCGGAGGAGGACTACCTCGTGCCGATCGGCGTGGCGGACGTCAAGCGGGCGGGAACGGACATCACCTTCGTGGGGTGGGGGCCTGCGATCCTGGACGCGCTCAAGGCCGCCGAGGCGCTTGCGAAGGAGGGCGTCAGCGCGGAAGTCGTCGATATCCGCAGCCTCGTGCCGCTGGACGAAGCGACGATCCTGCGTTCGGTCGCGAAGACCGGCCGTTGCGTGGTCGTCAGCCAGGCCGTGCAGATCGGCAGTGCGCGTCGGCGCCCGCAACGGCATCGCGCCGCAGTCGCACATTCTCGAGGCGGCCTTCCTCCCGAACGTCAACGACATCCTCGCCGCCGCGCGGAAGATTCTCTGATTTCCTGAAAGGGGTTGCCATGCCGCACGCGATTGTGATGCCGAAGCCGGGTCAGTTCACGGAGGAGTGCACCATCCTCAAGTGGCTGAAGAAGGAGGGGGATGTGGTTGCCAAGGGCGAGATCCTCTTCGAGATCGAGACCGACAAGGCCAATATGGAGGTCGAGAGCTTCTTCGGAGGTACGCTGCTGAAGATCCTCGTCCCCGTGGGCGGAACCGTGCCGGTCCAGGCCGTGGTCGGCTTCGTCGGCCAGCCGGGGGAGGCGATCCCCGAGGTCGTCGCGCCGCCGCCCGCGCAGGCTGCGCAGCCCAAGGCTGCGGCGCAGCCTGAGGTCAGCGGTCAGAAGTCAGAGGTCAGCGAGTCGAAGGCGGCCGTTGGCCGGGCGCTCGCGCCTCCGGCTGCCGCATCGCCGGCACCGGCTTCCGCACCGCCACTCCAATCCTCCCGGCTGAGGATCAGCCCGCGGGCGCGGCGGCTCGCCAAGGAATCCGCGATCGATCCGTCGGCCATCCGCGGGACCGGCCCCGGTGGACGGGTCGTCGAGAAGGATGTGAAGGCGCATCTGGAGCAGCGCGGCTACGCGCAGATCCGCATCACGCCTGCGGCGAAGGATCTGGCGATCAAGGAGTCGGTCGACATCCTGGCCGTCCGCGGCTCCGGCGAGGGCGGACGGATCGGCGTCGAGGACATCCGCCGCGCCATCGACGAGAAGCCGAAGGCGATGAGCCGCATGCGGCAGGTGATCGCCCAGCGGCTGACGCAGAGCTTCACCTCCACCCCGCACTTCTTCGTGACCGTGCCGGTCGATATGACCGACCTGATCGCCCTGCGCCGGGAGATGAAGGCCCGCGGCGCGCCGTTCAGCGTCACGGACTTCATCATGGAGGCCGTGATCCTGTCCCTGAAGGACTTCCCGGCGTTCAACAGCAGCACGGACGGCCGGTCCGTCTGGTGGCACTCCAAGGTCAACCTCGGGCTGGCGGTCTCGCTGGAGAACGGGCTCGTCGTGCCGGTCGTGCGCGATGCGGACGACCTGTCGCTGGCCGAACTCCACGACCGCGCCGCGGCGCTGGTCGGGAAGGCGCGCGACGGAAAACTCGCCCCGGACGAAATGAGCGGGAGCACCTTCACGATCTCGAACATGGGCATGCTGGACGTCGAGAATTTCACGGCCATCATCAATCCGGGTGAGGCGGGGATTCTGGCCGTTTCCAGCACGCGCGAGACGCCGGTCGTGCGAGAGGGGAAGGTCGTGGTGAGGTCGGTCATGAAGATCACGGTCTCCGCGGATCATCGCGTGGTCGATGGCTCCGTCGCGGCCGGCTTCGTCAACGCCGTCCGCGCCCGCCTGGAGGATCCTTCCCTCTGGCGGCGTCTGGCCGGATAGGGCCGGACAACTTGGCACGGGTATTGCTTTTAACTCCGTCAGAACAAAACCCCGCGAAATGCGGGTAAGAAAGTAAGGGGACGGAGAACCATGAAAAAGAGCGTAACGAGGGTTGGGCTGGCGATCACTTCGCTGGTGTTGATCAGCGGAACGGTCAGGGCGCAGGCAATACTCGAGGCCGAGGCGGCCAAGCCGGATGCAAGCCTGAAAGCCCTTGAGACTCAGGTGTATGCATCCGATGAAGCATCGGCCATCTTCTACAAGGAATCGCTTCCCGACATCGCCAAGATGCTAAGCCAGTCGCTTGGCGAGTCCAAGGCCCTGAAGAACACGGAAGCGATGGCGCTCGATCCCGAGAAGCTTCTGATGAAGAACGCGTCGGATATCCGTGTGTACTTCGTCGGAGAGGGGGCCGGATACTACAACACGCTTGGCTTCAATCTCCTTGGTTCGATGGATGAAAAGCCCAAGGGAGCCGTGGGCGAGGATGCGAAGATCATCTTCGACAATGCGTCGAGTGTAATTTCTACATACGGAACTGCGCCGACAACGGTCAAGCGCACACCCAATGCTCCTCTTCTTCCCGGCGACTTCGTGGACCTCGGGGAGGCCGGGGCCGGATCGTTCCTGGACTTCTTCCTCATCGCCGATGGCGCGCGGGGTGGAAAGTACACCTACACGGCGGACGCGAACCGCAATCCGGATGGTCGCAACCATGTCGTGGCCTTCGCCCTGCCCGACAGCCCCTACCTGATCCTCGGTTTCGAGGACCTGTACGGCGGCGGCGACATGGACTATAACGACGTTCTCTTCGCGGTCGACATCGGCGTAAAGAATGTGCGGGGTCTGGTCGGCGCGCCCGAGCCCGGGGCGTGGGCGATCCTCGGCGGGTTCCTGCTGATCGCGGCGCGCAGTGCGCGGCGGCGGTTGACACCTGCGGGGGCCTGAGAACAGGGGCGTCCGGGGGGGCGGATGAAGAAACGCGGGCTTCTGCTGGGAATCATCGGAGCGGCGGCTGTCGGGGCCGCGGGAATGGCGGGATGGTGGCTCTGGCGGAACCACGTGATCGAAGAACAGGACCGGCGGATCCTCGCCCATGCGCGCGCAGCGCTGGGCGAGGATCGGCCTTCGGAGGCCCTGCGGTTCGTCTCGATCCACGGCCGCACCGCGAAGCCCGGCGGTCCGCGGGACGCCGATTGGCTGGACGTTGAGATCGCAGCATCCGCCGCCCTGCGCCGCACGGTCCGCCTCACCGCGCTCCACGAACTCAAGCCCGACGCCATCCTGAGGAACGAAGCCGCAAGCGCGGTCGTGATGCGGGCGCTCCTCCAGCGCCGCGACGACAAGGGGGCCGCGGCGATCCGCTCAGTCTGGAAGGGCCGCGAGACGCAGCCGGGACTCTGGCTGGCCCTGGACGCCGATGCCCTGATCCATGACCGGCGCCGCGACGACGCCATCGCCCTCCTCGATTCGCACAAACTGGAGGGCAAGGCCGACAGCCCCCGCCTTCTACGGCTTGCCGTGCTGCACGCCGACGACCGAGCGAAGGCGTTCGGCTATCTCGACGAGGCCTTCCGCATCGACCCCGGCAACCCGGACGTACGGAGCTTCCGCGCGCAGGTCTTCGACCGCCTCGGGTTTCCCATCCACGCGCGGGCGGAATATGCCGCCGCCTGCGCCGCACAGCCCGACAATCCGATGCAGTACCATGCTCTCGCCGACTTCAGCCGTCGGCAGGGAAGCCACCGGTTGGCGGTGCAGACATGGGCCACCGCGGCGCAGCAGACCGGACTTCTCGACTTCATGTGGACCCAGGCCTGGTTCTGGGACCGCGTCGCCCTCGGGGGCGTCGTGGATTGGGCCAAACGTCAGCCGACGTCGGGCGGCCTGCGGGGCCTTGCCGCCTACCTCTCCGCACTGCCTTCGGACCGTTTCTGGGACGAGCGCACGTGGCAGATGGTGCCGGGCGGGTCATCCGTTCTCCATGACCGCCAGGAGACACTGTGGCTCCGCGCCATCCAGTTGCTGCGCGACGGCCGCGAGGCCGATGCCGCGAAGCTTGTGCGGACGTCCTCCTTCAAGACCGCCTCCTGGGCGCCGGCCTTCGAAGCCGCGCTGGCCTGGGCTCCCCACCTGCGCGGTGCGGCCGATGCCGGACTCGATCCGCCCGCGTTCACGGCGCCCGCGGAGGCGCATCCCCTCCATCGCGCCCTTCAGGCGGCCACGGTGTCGCCGCGGCCGAAGCTGCCGGACGACCTCGCCGCGCTTCTCACCGGCCGTGAATTCTACGCGGCGCTGTGTCTCGCGGAAGGATGGGCCGGCGCCGCGGTGTTCCTCCATGACGATGCGGCCGATCTGCAGTCGATGCCCGACTGGCTTCCGTTCGGCCTGGCCCAGGCGATGCGTATTACGCGCGGTCCCGATGCCGCCCTGGCGTTCACGGCGCGCGTCCGCGCGACGTCGCCCGCGTTGCAGGTGATGGTCGGCGAAATGAAGCTCGAGCGCGGCGACCGGCCCGCCGCACGCGCCTCGCTGGAGCCTCTGGCCGCCGCCGCAACGCCCGCGGGGGCGCGTGCCGCGACGCTCCTCGCACTGGACGCCCTCGGCGGGGACGGCGGTCCCGCGGCGGCCGCTGGCTTCGTGGCGGGGAATCCGCTCCTTTCTGCATCGGTCGAGGGCCGCGAACTTGCCGGGCGGATCGAACTGGCCCGCGGGGATACGAACACGGCGGAACGCATCCTGAAGGACATCGTGGACCAGTCGCCGGTCGCGCAGGCGCACTTTGCGCGGACCGCATTTGCGCGTGGCGATCTCGATGAAGCCGAGCGTCTGGTTCGAAAACTTGCGGATGCGCAGCCGGACGAGCCCCGTCATGCGGCCGGCCTCCGTGCCATCGCGGCGGCGCGCGCCGGGAAGCCGAAGGCGCCATGAGTCCCGGCGCGGCCGCCTCCCTCGGCCTGCTCGTGGTCTATGCCGCGGCGATCTGGTTCCGCGACACGGGCTGGGCGGCCGGCTGGGCCGACACGCTACCCGTGCTGGCCGCGCTGCCGCTCGCCTGGTGGCTGGGACGTCCATGGCGCCTCCGTCGGTCCCCGGCGCATATCCCGCCCGCGCTGCTGGCATCCGCCGCATTGCTGTCGGCCGTCGGCGGCGTGGGCGGCTGGATCGCCGTCATGGCGGCCGGCTGGACGCTGCTGGTGGGCCTGTGGATGCGCGCCTACGTCGAGCCGGGAGCCGGGCCATCCCGCCTTCGGCTCCTGCCGCTGCTCTTCCTCGGCTTCCCCTGGATGGCCCTTGAATTGCCCATGATCGGCTGGAGCTTCCGGCTTTCCGGTGCGGCGGTGGTCGGGGGGATCTTCGACCTGCTGCGGCTCGATGTGCAGCGGTCCGGGACGGACCTGCTCGTGCAGGGGCTGACGCTATCCGTCGAGCCGGCCTGCGGCGGGCTCAACGTTCTCCAGGCCCTGCTTGTCGCTGGCGCCTGCGTGGTCCACATGAAGATCGATGCCCCGCGGGCCTACTGGCTGTGTCTCCTCGCCCTTCCGGTCATGGCGTGGCTCGCCAACACGGCGCGCATCTTCACCCTCTCGTTCACGGCGCTGACGTTCGGCTCCGAGTTCGCCCGCGGGGCATGGCACTCGTGGGGCGGATGGCTGGCGCTGTGCCTGATGTTCCTCGCGTGCGTGTCCCTGTTCGACTGGATCGGACGCCGGACCGCGGGGAGGGGGCCATGAGGCTGCCCTCGTCCGCCGCCCGGGCCGCGTCGGCTGTCGCATGCCTCTACGTCGCCCTGAACGCGCGGGATCTCCTGCTGGCGTGGCGCGACTCGCCGTATGACCGCGCCGGATGGATCGCCTTCCTCGTGTGGCTCGCCGCCGCCGTCGCGGCCCGGGTCCGTTCGGCCGGGCCCGGTCCGCTCGCGCCGGCGTGGGGCGTCGGGGTCTCGGTGCTGGGGACCATCGCCGAGGTCAACGCGCTCGAACACGCGGGCCTTGCGCTCGTGCTCGCGGCGCTGCTGGCCCCGGCCGGCATGCGCGGCTGGGCGTGGACCGCCGGTGCGCTCTCGTGGGCGCCGGCATTCGGCTATGCATGCAGTCCATTCGTTTCAGCGCCGGTGGCGGGAGGCGTGCGCATCGCGCTGGCCGCCGCGGCTGGCGCCGTCGTGATGATCGGAGGTCGTCGTGGACGCACAGGACAGGGATGAGAAGGGGACGCCCGCGGCGGCACCGGGAGCGGCACGCGGCCGATCCGGCGCGGCGCTGTGGCTTGTCGTGCTCGCGGCGATCGCGCTGAATGTGGTCTTTGCGCGGCCGATGCCGGACGCGTCGGCGCGGCTGGCCACGCTGCGAACCGAGGGCCGCTACTTCGCGAGCCGCGAGGTGCCGCTGACACCCGGCGAGGCCGCCGTGCTTCGAGACGCGGGTGTCGTGCGCCGCTCGGTCGCGATCGGCGGGAGCGCCGTGCTGCTGACCGTCATCGACCCGACCCGCAACCGCCACGCGCTGCACGACCCGCTCTTCTGCTTCCGCAGCGCGGGACAGACGATCGCGTCCACGGGCCGCATTGAGCTCCCGCGCGGGTGGGGCGCCGGGACCTCCGTCGATGCCGGCGAGGGACCGAAGGGCATCCTGTACTGGTTCTCGGACGGCGAGGCGCAGCACGGCTCGACGCGGCGCGCGTGGGCGCAGTCGATCCTGCGCCGCCTGACGCGCGGCCTGTCCGGCGGCGAGCCGGTCGTGGTGATCCTGTCCGAGATCGGCGGCGCGCCGCCGGACTGGACCGCCATCCTGGAACGCTGGCCCGAACTGGCCGCCCTCTAGGCCGCCGCGTCCGTGTCCGTCCGTGTCCGTCCGTGTGTCCGTGTCGCTCAAACCTGGCTTGAGGATCGTTGGAAAGGGAATCAGAAAATGGATGCATTCGATGTGGTGGTGATCGGGGCGGGGCCGGGCGGCTATCCGGCGGCGATCCGCGCGGCGCAGCTTGGCGCGAAGACGGCGGTGATCGAGCGCGAAGCCTGGGGCGGAACGTGCCTCAACTGGGGCTGCATCCCGACGAAGGCGATGATCTCCGCCGCGGATCTCGCCGCGCACGTCCGCGATGCGGCGGCACTGGGGGTGCGGGCGGACAACGTCCGCATCGACTACACCGCGCTCCTCGCCCACAAGCAGGCGACGGTGAAGAAGCTTGCGGGCGGCATCCAGTCGCTGCTGAAGGCCCACGGCGTGACCCAGCTTCGCGGCCAGGCCTCGTTCCAGACGCGGGACCGCATTCGCGTCGAGGGGCCGGACGGCGAGATGACCGTGCGGGCATCGAAGATCATCATCGCGACCGGCTCGACGTCCGCCGTGCCCGGCTTCCTGCCGAAGCATGAGGCCGTCATCGAAAGCCGTGCCTTCCTCGACCTGCCCGAACTGCCGCAGCGGCTGGTGGTCATGGGCGGCGGCTACATCGGGTGCGAGCTGGCCTGCATGGCGGCCATGCTGGGTGCGAAGGTGACCGTCGTCGAGATGCTGGAGGACGTGCTGATGCTGCTCGACGCCGACGCGCGGCGCGAGGTGCGGCGGTCGATGGAACAGCACCTCGGCATCCGTATCGTGACGGGTCGCGGCGTGGATTCCGTCGACGCCGGGTCCGCGGGGGTGCGCGTGAAGGTCGGCGACGAGTCGATCGACGCCGACCGCCTGCTGGTCGCGGTCGGCCGCCGGCCCGTCACCGACGGGCTGCATCCGGAGCGCGCCGGCCTGCGGCCCGACGAGAAGGGATATCTCCGCGTCGACGGCCGCAACCGGACCACCGTGCCGGGCATCTATGCGATCGGCGACGTCAACGGGGGCCCCCAGCTTGCCCATGCCGCCACGTCGCAGGGGACGATTGCGGCCGAGGATGCCTGCGGCCATCGCGGACGCCCGAACGAGTCCCTGATTCCGGGCGTGATCTTCACGATGCCGGAGGTTGCGCTGGTCGGCCTGACCGAGGCCGATGCGAAGGGCAGGGGGCTTGCGGTGAAGGTCGGCAAGTTCCCGTTCGTCGCGCTGGGCCGGGCCATCGCCGCGGGGCAGACCGGCGGGTTCGTGAAGTGGATCGCGGACGCGGAGAGCGGGCAACTGCTTGGCGCCGCCGCGGTGGGACCGCGGGCGACAGATCTCATTTCCGAGGCCGCCGTGGCGATCCGGGCGGAGCTGACGGCGCACGAGATCGGGCGGACGGTCCATCCTCATCCGACCTTCGGCGAGGCCTGGATGGAAGCCGCCCACGCCGCCGCCGGCGAATGCGCCCACCTCCCGCCGCCGAGGAGGTAGGACGAGGGGCCCTCTCCAGGTTCATTCCCCTTCGAGCACCTGGCGCACCTTGCAAGCGAGGTCCTCGCGCGTGAACGGTTTCGCGAGGAACTGAACTCCCGCGTCCAGTACGCCGCGTTGGGCTATCACGTCGGCCGTGTAGCCGGACATGAACAGCACCTTGACGCCGGGCTTGACCGCGCAGATGCGTTTCGCCAGTTGTCGCCCGTCCATTTCCGGCATGACAACGTCCGTCAGCAACACACGGATGTCACCGGGATGCCGGGTTGCGATTTCCAAGGCTTCTCCCGGGGTCTCCGCCACCAGCACGCTGTAGTCAAGGGCTTCCAGGATAAGGCGACAGAGTCCGCCCACGGATACTTCGTCCTCCACCAGCAGGACTGTCTCCCCGCGGCCTTTGGGCGCTTCCGCCGTGGCGGCAGCCTGAGTCCTCATGGTGTCAGACTCAACCTGCGGAAAGTATATTCTGAACGTCGTTCCCTTGCCCGGTTCGCTGGTGGCCTCGATGAAGCCGTTGTTCTGCCTGGCAATACCATACACCGTGGCCAGCCCCAGGCCCGTGCCCTTGCCGACACCCTTGGTGGTGAAGAACGGTTCGAAAACCTGCGCCAGGGTCGCCTTGTCCATGCCGCAACCATCGTCGCTGA
>CAYRFK010000159.1:0-7978 GCA_964423465.1 uncultured Verrucomicrobiota bacterium
GTCGAACTGTCCCTCGCCGGACGGAACGACAGCCACTGGGGCGGCAACACCAACGGCGTTCTCGACCTGCCCGCGAAGTGGCAGGCTCAGCTTCTGATCGACCGCGACCACAAGAAGGCCTACCGGGGCACCCTGCATTTCGCCCGGCCGGTCCTGATCCACGAACCCTGAGTCTCAGTACTTCACGCCGCAGCCGTAGGACGGGGTCTTCGGGACGCTGACGGGCTTGCCGGCCTTCGACTCGGCGACGGCCTGCTTCACGTAGTTCACCGCGCCGGCGACATCTTCGGCGTCCGTTGTCGGTTTATCATCGATCGCGCCGGCGTAGAGAATCTTGCCGTCGGGTCCGATGACGAACACATGCGGCGTGGTCTTGGCGCCGAAGGCGTGTCCGATCTCGCCGGACTCGTCGATCAGCAGGCCCGAGGCGACCGATCCCTGCTCCTTCGCGAGCCCGTTCCACTTCTCCGCCGTCATGTGCCCGGCCTTGCCCGGCGCGGCCGAGTTGACCGTGAGCCACACGACGCCCTGCCCGGTCAGGTCCTTCTGCAGCGCCTGCATGTTGCCGGACCCGTAGTGCTTCTTCACAAACGGGCAGCCGGGATTCGTCCACTCAAGGACGACGTACTTGCCCTTCAGGCCGGCAGCATCAACCGCCGTGCCCTTCGTGCAGGTGGCCTTGAATGCCGGCGCGTCCTGTCCGGGGACGGCTTCGGCAAGGGCGTGGGCCGCCGTGGCGGCGACGATCGAGCATGCGAGCATCATCATCTTCATGGACGGACTCCCTTCGCGTTGTCTTCCGGAACCGTACGCCCGGCGACCTCAAAATCAAGGAAGGCCGGCGCACGCGACTCCGGCCCTCCGAACGTCAGCACGCCCGCCATCCGCCGGGGCGACGGCACACCGGCCTCCAGAGCAAGAACCGTCTCGTGAATCCCGCCTCGGACGCGTGTCCACAGCGCTTCCGGCGCAGCCCGTACGAGGCCGCCGGTCAGAGGAAAGAACGTAACCCGGACCGCCGCACCTGTGCCCTCGACGCGCACGGCGATGCCGCCGGCCACGGTCCGCGCCTCGACGCGGAGCCTCGGGTCGGGCCTCGGCAGGCATCCCACAGCGCGGGCGATGGCGTCCGCTGCATCCGAAGGCATCGGGGCGGCCGCCGCGGGGACCGCGATTTCCACGTCCGCCCCGCCAGGGACGCACTCCTCGTTGCATCCGAGCCAGTCCACCCGCGCGCGAAGCGTCGCGACGCGCCCGGCCGGCCAGTCCGCGGGCGGACGGATCTCGACGGGAAGAAGCGTCACGCCTTCATAGCCAAAGGACACGACACCGCCCGTGACGAATCGTTCTGGCACGGGCCAGCGCAATGGGCCTGCGGTGAACCCGGCGGGCAACGTCCATCGCACCGTCGTCGCGAGCCCCGCCTCGCCTGGATTGGTCCAATAGGTGTGCCAGCCGGGTGTCGCCTCCAGCCGCAACGCCGCATCGAACGGCTCCCCCGGCCGGAAGCGGGACACGGAGGCGACCAGTGAAGCGCGAATCGGCGCATCGGCGGGCCGGGCGTCGCGCGGCGACGCGACCCACGCAACCAGCAACCCGATCGCGGCCAGCCTTGGCGGGACACGAAGCATGCCCCACTATGCCCCAGACCGTCGGAGGATCAAGCGCCGGTTCCTCGCCTGCCATCCACAACAGCTAACCGTGGTGCACGGCCTGCCCCTCAGGAGACGCGCCGCGAGACAGATGTGCGGCTCGACCGCATTGTTTCGCGCTCAGATCCCCAGTTGAACCAAGCACTCCTTCGGATCCTGAACCTTGATCGTTGCCCGTGCGAAATCCCTGGCGTTTCTGGTCACGATCAAGTCCGCACCGGCCAGCGCAGCCGCCTGCGCCAGGACGGCATCCTCAAAGTCATCTATTCGGCTCTGCATTGCCCCCTCGATGACGGCCCGATTGACGGGGGCAACATCGAACAGCCGGATCAACTGCGCCAGGTACTTGCGGGCCTCGCCACGACTCACGGATTGCAGAAGCAGATAGTCGATGGTCGTCAGGGTCGTGGCACACAACAACCCCTGCAACCTTCCCTCTTCCACGAGCCTGAATATGCTGGCCGAATCGGTGGAATGTGGACGGCGGTCGAGAAGAACGTCGAGCACCACGTTCGTATCGACGAGCACCTTCACAAGTACTTCCCGCGCAGGTGCCGTTTGTAGTCGGACTCCGTGACACCTCTTCCCCGAAGGGCGCCGAGAAGAGACGCCGTGATAGGCGGGTTAGGAACACCGCCTCCCCGGGAGGCAGATCCCAGCGAGCCAAAGAACTCGGCTACCATCTGGGAAACAGACTTCCCACGTTTCTCGGCCTCGCCTTTGGCCTGCTCGATGAGGTGTTCATCGAGGCGCAACGTCAGCTTCGTGTTCATGACGTATACACATACCGCAACAGTACGTCATGGTCAAGCCTGCGTGCGAACCGTCGTATTCCGACCACTTCGCAACCGGAGCGCTCGACGATCAGCAGTCTCCACCGGAGCTGGTAGCGCCACGGCTGCGACGTGGCGCGCCGGGGCGATCGCGACGGCCACGACGCCGCAGGTCGTAACCCTGCGGCTACCCACGGAGCAGAGGGATGAAGGATGAGGGCCAGAACCTGAAAGGTGAAAGAACGGGGCGCCCGGTGTGGGGAACCCGGCGCCCCGCGGGGTGGGACTCGCGCCGTCCGGTCAACGGCGGAGGTTGTGGCGCCGGGTTCGGAATCCGCGCGCGTCTCAGGGTGCCCGCCAGCGGACGCGGAAGAAGCGGGAGGAGGCGGAACCGGAGGGTGGATCGCTCCATTCGAGCAAGTCGGCCGGGGCGTTGGAGACCGTGGCGACGGGCTGCCAGTCGGGCGGGGTCAGCGAGCCGCTCGCCTCGATGACATAGGCGCCGTCGGCCAGGGCGGGGAACGAGAGCAGCGTCCCCTGCCCCGGCGCCGCGCGCAGATCGAGGACGAAGGGCGGCGATGCGCGGACGATGAACCGGTTCGTCGCTTCCAGCGCCGGGGATCCGCCGTCGGAGACCAGCAGGGCGACCGCCCACATCCCGGTCGCGGCGCATGTCCCGGCCAGCGCGCCGGACTGCGGGTCGACCTCCAGGCCCTCCGGAAGCCCTTCGCCGCGGAATGAAAGCACCTGCGCGGGAAGATCTGGATCGGCCGCCGAAACGTGGATGCGGAGCGGCGTGCCGGCCGGCCACGCGACCGCGTCGCGCGGCGTCCAGACGGGCGGCTCGTTCACCTCCGCCACGGCGATCCTGGTCTCCCCCGTGACCGACGACGGCGTCAGGGCCGTATCCGTCGCAACGAACGCGGCAGCCTGCGTCGTCGCCCCGTCCAACTCGCCCGGGGTCCACGTCATCGCCGACCGGCCCGCATCGAACGCGGCGCCCCCGGGCAGGGCCGCGGGGCCCAGCGACACCGCCTGCCACGGCACGTCGAGGTCGACGGCGAAGACCGAGACCGTCACGGAGGAGCCCTCCGCCGCCTCCGAGAGGTCCGGCGCATTCACGGACGGCGGCCGGTTCGCGCGCGGCGCGCCGGGCGAGCCCTGCTCCGTGCCCTCGCGCCAGGATGCCGGATCGTTGCCGTAGGCCTCGACCGGCGTGCGCTCGATGCTCCGGCCGGCGGACGGCACGGGCCACGGCGCGGCGACGCGGAAGGCGACGTGGTCCGCGCGGTAGTACGGGACAAAGCCGTCCGGCTCGGGATCGCCGGGACGCAAGAGCTTCAGCGTCTCGCCGTCCGCATCCAGCGCACCCGGCCAGGGGCCGAAGACACGGATCCCGGGCTCGACTCCGTACTGCGCCGCCAACTCCGCCGGGTTCGTCGCGCACACCAGCACCGATTCCAGCGGTGCGAGTGTCGTGTTCGTCGGAAACGCGTACGGGCCCAGCCCTTCGATGCGCCACACATTCGTCGGGAACGAGGGATGGTACAGCGGCACCGCCGAGGTGGAGAGGTTCGAGATCTCGATGAACGGCGCGAGGCCGTTCGTCGGCGCACAGTGGATCTCGCTGATGACCAGCGGGCCGACGCGCGGCAGGGCGTTGGCGGAGTCGCGTGTGGCGGCGCGCAATTCGGTGAAGACGAAATCGCCGTCGGACCTCTCATAGAGACCGAACGGCTCCTCGCGCGCCGCGGCGGGGAAGTCGACCGTGTCCAGGAACCGAAGGACGTTGGTCCCCGCCGTCTCCAGCAGCATGGCCGCACCGCCCAGTTCGCTGAAGGCGAATCCGAGCTGCGCGGCGCCGAACGAGACACGGGCACCGGGAGGCACGACCGTACCGTCCGGGATCCGGAAGCGTTGCGGCAGGTCGGCATCGTCCGTGAGCCAGAGGCCGGAAAGGTCGGCCCCGGTCGCCCCGCGGTTCTCGATCTCCAGCCAGTCCGTCTCCGCGTCGGTATGAGTAAGCGCCTCGGCGATGCGAACGGACCTCGCGTAGTCGTCGAACCGGCCCGGCGAGCCGTGGTAGCGCGAGCTGGAGGTCCAGTTGCGCCCCTGCGCCATGTACGCGGCCACCGAGGCCCCGTCGTTCATGGCCGGCGGGAGGACGCGAAGCTCGAGCGAACTTCCATCCCCGTCGGCGCGCTCCGGCCAGTCGCCGCCGGTGCCGTACGGGATCGAAACGAGAACGGTCCCGTTCGACGCCGCCACCGCGACGGTCTCGCCCTCGTTGGCGAGCGAGCCGGCCCATACGCCCGCCACGACGAGGTCCGCGCGGTACCAGGGCGAGGAGGGATCCTGGTAGCGGGCGCGAAAGGCGTTGGTGTCCTCAGCAACGATCGCGAACAGCCCCGGCGCCAGCGCACTGTCCGGCGGAAAGACGAACCGCACGCCGTTCGTCAGCGCAACGCCCGAGAGGTCGAGCAGGTTGGTCCCGGAATTGTGGAGTTCCACGAACTCCGTGCTGTCGTCGCCGACGGGGTTGTAATGGATCTCGGTGACGAGGAGGTCGCGCGGACCGGGCTGCGCGCGGCCGGCGAGCAGGAATCGTGGGGCCGCGAGCGCGGACCACGTTCCGTCCGGCGCCAGCACGCGAGCGGAGACGGTGACATCCTGCGACACGACGAGGCCGCCCGGTGTCCAGACGCGGGCGGAGAGCGAGGTGCCGCCGCCGGCGAGACGCGGATCGCTGCCGTCGGTCGTGAAGTAGATCGTCCCCGACGGCGCGTTCATCACCGGCAGGTAGCCGTTCGTCGCCAGCCCGCCGTAGAGGCCGAACGCGGGGGCGTCGAGCGCCGGGTAGTAGCCGCGGGCCCGGACCTGTGCGACAAGCTGGGTCGTGCGCACCGGGAAGAGCAGCGACTTGATCAACGCCGCCGCAGCGTCCCAGCTGGTCGGCGTCTGATTGCCCCATCGCGCGCATTCGGCGAGCAGGCTGTCGCGGATCTCGTCCATGCGTGCGGTCAGCCGCGCCTCATTGCTCGCAGGCGTCATCGCCCCGTCGTTGAACAGGTGCCGGTGGATGCGGTCCGCCAGCAGCGTCCGGAACTCGGCATTGCTCTCGGTGTTCAGCCCTCCGAAGAGGTCGCCGGGGCCCGTGCTGGCCGTCGTATTGACCGTCAGGGCATTCGTCCGCAGGAACCCGTCGGCATCGGCCATCCAGAACTTGAAGCCGGATCCGGGCGCCAGCGGCCCGGCCGAGCGGTACTCGGATTCGCAGTTCCCGTAGAACCACAGCAGCATGAAATCGACGAGGTTCGGCACGTCGACGCGGTCCTTCAGCGCCGCGTAGTTTCCGCGCAGCGACCGCGCCGTCTCCCACGGCGCGACGTTCGGCGGCTCGGGCGCGCCCAGAACGAACGCGCCGACGACGTTGTCGTTGCCGCGCACGGTGACGTAGTCCTCGGCCGCGCCGCCGAGGTAGTCGGCCAGCATGCGGTCGACGAGCAGTTCGCGCATGTCGTACTGCCCCCAGTAGGCGCCGTTCAGGTAGACATGGACGAATCGGCCGTGGGGATTGAGGCTGCCCATGTCGAGCATGCTGTCCTCGACGAACCGGCCGGCCATGTAGAACCCGCGGGCATTCATGTCCTGGTTGCCGGCGCGCAGGTCGATCTCGTCGAACGACGTCTTCGCCAGGATCCCGCGGTCGAACCCGCCGAACAGCGGCGCCTCCAGCTTGCGGGTTCCATAGTCCGGCCGGAACTTCGCGCGGAAACTCTGTTTTGTGAACGATTGGTACGAGCTGCCGAAGCGCGAGATCCCGCAGTTGGCCTGCACCGGTTCCGTCCCGCCGCCAGGCCAGAGAATCTCGATCGAACCCTCCGCCTCGTCGTAGGTCGGCACGCCGGTCAGCGACACGCAGACCGACGGCAGGGCGAGGAGTCCCTGCCGCATGCGCGGTGCGTACCGGGCGTCCTGGGTCACGTTGGTGGACATCGTCGCCGAGGTGATGACGCTGTCGACGAAGACGTAGGTGTGCGTCTTGATCCGCGGCGACCGGTGGCCGGGCTTCGCGACGAGCGCGCGGATCGTGCGCGTGCGGGAGACCGCGATCGACGCCGGGCACGGATTCGTCGGCGGCGAACCGTCGTAGGCCAGCCACACCTCCGCGCCGGGATTGTTGTTGCTGATGACCAGCGTGAACGGCTCGTCATAGAAACCGCGCTTGTGGCTGAACTCGACCGGGCTCAGCCAGCCCTCGTAGGTGGTCGCGGCGTTGACGCGGCGCGGCGTCGGCTCCAGGAAGCAGATCCGGCCCTCGAGGTCGCGGCCGTAGGCAAGGTCGGTCTCCTGCGCCGGGTAGTTCGTGATCGCGTCCGCAGTCGCGCCGCCGGGCGCGGTCAGCACGAGCGATCCGCCCGCGCTGTCGAGGCGGAACGGAGCGTGCAGATGGCCCGCCGGATCGACCGGCGTGGCGCGGCCGGAGGCGAAGACGATCAGCGTCTCGTGCGGCGCAAGGTTCGTGGCCGGGAGAACGAAGCGGAACGGCAACGCGGGATCGTCGCTCAGCCCCCAGCCGGCGAGGTCGACCGGGGCGTTGCCGGGATTGCGCAGCTCGATCCAGTCCGGCGCCTCGCCATGGCCGTCCTCCAGCGAGAACTTGTTGTCCGCCACGAATTCGCTGATGCGGAGCGGCAGCGGCGCCCCGCCCACCGTCACGCCGACGGATCGGGAGAATACGCCGGCCGCATTCGAGGCGATCATCACGTACTCCACGGAGGACGTCGGCGCCATCACGAGGCTCCCCTGTCCCGCCGTGTCGGTTTGCGCACCGACGGAGCCGACGCAGGGATGGATCTCGACGCGGCGCACGTCCTCCACGTTCCACGACAACGCCACGGATCCGCCGGGGGCGACATTCGTCGCGGAGGCGGTGAACCCAAGGATCCCGACCTCGTTCGTCGCGCGGCCGAAGACCTCGACCTCGCGCATGCCGATGTACCACTCGGTGGCGCCGGTCGGACTCGTCCGGCGCTTGTCCTCCAGCCCGACGCGCACGTAGCGGGCGAAGACGGGGCCGCCGACGTCGGTATCGAACGCATCGGGCGTCCCGGCGAGCATCTTCGAGAAGACCGATTTGTGCTCCGCGTCGTAGAGCCGAAGTGTCGTGTTCGTCATGCGGCTGCCGATGCCGGAGGCGGCGATGGTGCGGACGCCGTACAGGGCGTAGGTCGCCCCGAGGTCGACCTCCCAGTAGCCGTCCACGGTCGCCATCGTCGTCTTTGCCTCTGTCGCGTAGACACCGTCGTTCGCGTTGGACGCGGGCGCGAGGGTGGACGTCAGGCGCACCATCCACGACGTCGCGCCAACCGCGTAGTTCACGACGCCGGTCGACGGCACCGCATAGCCGAGGGCGGGCAGTTGGTTCGTGCCCGAGAAGAACCGGGCCTCGGCGAGCGTGACGTAGAAGTTCCCGTCGCCGTTCGTCACGCCGCCCTCGAGACCGACCCGCACGTAGCGGCCGGTCGTGTTGGCCGGGGCGTAGTAGGTCCA
>CAYRFK010000159.1:8078-11472 GCA_964423465.1 uncultured Verrucomicrobiota bacterium
CCGCACCTCGGCGAGGCCCACGCGCCGCGTGCCGCCGCCATTGGTCGAGGCGCCGTCGAGGCCGATCCACACGGTCCGTGCCGTGCGCGGCGTGCCGAACGTGGTGGACCACGTGCCCGCGGCACCCGGATTGGAGAGCGTCGCCTCGTGGACCACCTGATCGTCCAGATCCATCAGGCGCAGCGTGAGCCCCGCCATCTCGGCGGCATACGGCGCGGCGCGGTTCACGATCTCGATCCGGGAAATCGCGTAGGGCCGGATCAGCTCGGCGCGCCACCAGCTTCCCTCATGGTCCCGGGTCAGGCTGAAGGTGCCGGTGACGCCGTCCCTTGCCCGAGCCGCGCCGTTGGTCGCCGTTGCGTCATCCGACTGCGAAACCGACGCCACGCACGCCGCGCCCAGAAGATCCAGCGCAAGCGCCGCGGGTGCGGCCAGGACCACGCCCGCCACCAGCATCACGATCCTCTGGATCCGCCACCCGTTCATTCCTCGTCGCCCCCGGTAATCCCCGGTCCGGAGGCGGGAGGTTTATATCACGTGGCGGCGGAAATGTGCGGATGCACCCGATCCGCCCCGGAAGGCGTCCACACCCAACATCCAACAACAGGAAAAGAAACGGGGCGCCCGGCGTGGGGAACCGGGCGCCCCGCGGGGTGGAACTCGCGCCGCCCGGTCAGCGACGGAGGTTGTGGCGCTGGGTGTAGAGCTGCCACAGTTTCTTCGCGAACATGTCGTCCTTCGGATCGGCTTCCAGCACAACGGTGGCCCCTCCGACGCCGGCGCCGATCTTCGTGGTCGCGTACGGAAACTCGGGCTTGCCGCTGAACTTCGTGATGGTGTCCACCTTTCCCATCACGTAGACGCGCCCCTCGTGGGTCACTTCCTTGTAGCGCGTGCCGGACATCCGCTCCTGCACCGTCGCGCACCCGGATCCCGCACCGACCGCCAGCAGACCGGCGGCCACCATTCCCACCATCATCGAGGTCTTCATCGTTAACTCCCCTGGGTATGCGCCGCGCCGCCGGACCGGCGACGCGCGCAAGGGGAGATTGTGCGGGTTCGGTTAGACCATCGTTACGGCGCGCTTCGGAATCTGTGAGCGCCCGGACCGGACTGCCGTCAAAGTTTGCGCGGTGGCCGGACGCCGGGACCGGGTTTTCCGGTGTCGCCGAGGTCGGCACGGGCCTCCGCCGCAACGGCCTCCATGCGTGCGACGACGTCCGCGTGCTTCGCGGAGACGTCGGTCGTCTCGCCGATGTCGGCATCGAGGTCGTACAGCGCCGGTCCGACCTTCCGGTTGCCGACCGGCCCCGGGAATCCGTCGCGGCCCGGTTCGAAACCCTCATAGGTCCGTGTCGTGTGCGGCACTTGGAGTTTCCATTTCCCCTCGCGCACCGCGCACAGCGTCTGCCCGTAATAGTACCAGTAGCGCGGGCGCGGATTCGCCGCCGCGTCGCCGCGCATCAGCGGGGCGATGTCGACACCGTCGATCCTCCGCTGCGGCAGCGCGGCGCCTGCGAGGCCGGCGAACGTGGGCAGGAGGTCGACCGTCGCCGCGATGCGGTCGCAGGCCGTCCCTGCCGGCACGCGGCCGGGCCAGCGGACGATGCAGGGCACGCGGCATCCGCCCTCCCACATCGACCCCTTGCCCTCGCGCAGAGGCCCGGCGCTGCCGGCGTGGGATCCGTAGTTCAGCCACGGGCCGTTGTCGGACGTGAACACGACCAGCGTGTTCTCCGCGACGCCGTTCCGCTTCAGCGCCTCGAGCACCTCGCCGACGGACCAGTCGATCTCCATCATCACGTCGCCGAAAAGCCCCTTGCCGCTCTTCCCGCGGAACCTGTCCGACACGCCGAGCGGTACGTGGACCATGGAATGCGGCATGTAGAGAAAGAACGGCCGGTCCTTGTTCGCATCGATGAACTTCACGGCACGTTCCGTGTAGAGCGTGGTCAGGTCGTCCTGGTCGCGGTGCGTCTTGATCTCGCGGACCCGCCGGTTGCCGTCGATGAGGTGCAACGGAACGTAGTAGCCGCGGTGGGGCTTTCCGTCGTCCGGTTGCGCGCGCTTCTGCCCCGGCGGGATCGGCGCACCATCGAAGTCGACTGGCCACATGTCGTTGGAGTACGGCAAACCGAGGTAGTCGTCGAACCCCTGCTTCAACGGCAGGTAGGGATCGCGGTCGCCGAGATGCCACTTCCCGACGATGCCGCACGTGTAGCCGCGGCGCTTGAGGACGTCGGCGATCGTGTCCTCCTCCGGATCGAGCCCCGCCGGTGCGTTCGGCCCCAGCGCCCCGAGCACGCCGACGCGGTTCGGATAGCACCCGCTCATGATCGCCGCGCGGGATGCACTGCAGACGGCCTGCGCCGCGTAGAAACTCGTGAAACGCATCCCGTCCTTCGCGAGCCGGTCCAGGTTCGGCGTCGGGCCCGCCGGGGGTCCGAACGGGCCGGGATCCGCATAGCCCATGTCGTCCATGAAGATCAGCACGAAATTCGGCGCCCGCACCGGCGCGCCGCACGCCACGTCCGCCGCCACCAGGCCGGCCGCCAGAAGCGCCGCCATCCGGATTGCAGTCCCTGTCTTCATGCACGCCTCCCCGCCTTTCGGCGCCGGCACCATCCTGCCGGTTCCCCGCGATTGCGAGGCCGGATCGAGCCTATCGAAGCATGTCGGACCCGTCACGACGCTTCGCCCGCCGGTCAACGCGCCAACCAGAGGACCAGCGCGGCCAGCCCGATGCGATACCAGGCAAAGGCGTCGAGCTTGTGATGACCGAGGAACCGGACGAGCAGACGGATCGAGATCCAGCCAAAAATGAACGACATGATGAATCCCGCGGCAAAGAACGGGATCCACTGCGCGGACAGTGTCGACATGCCCTTCAGCAGCGCGTACACCGAGGCCAGGCCGAGCAGCGGCACGGCGGCGAAGAAGGAGTACTCCGTGGCCGTCTTCCGGTCGAGGCCCAGCGCCATGCCGCCGAGGATCGTCGAGGCCGACCGCGACATGCCGGGCCACAGGGCGATGCACTGGAAGCAACCGATCCAAAGCGCATCCTTCCACGTCAGGGCATCCACGCTCGCCTTGTGCGGGTCCGGATGGCCCCGGCGCTCGGCCAGCAGCATCCAGACCGCGCCCACCGCGAGCCCCACCGCCACGGTGCGCGACGTGAAGAGATGCTCCTCGATCCACGAATGGAACAGCAGGCCCGCGAGGGCCGCCGGAATCGTGGTCAGCGCCAGCAGCATCAGGCCCCGCCAACCGCGGAAGGTGGAGCCGTCGCCGCGTTGGAAGAAGCCCGCAAACCGGTGCGGATAGGCCAGGATGACCGCCAGGATCGCGCCGGCCTGGATGAAGATATCGAACGAGCCCTTGACCTCGTCCGGCG
>CAYRFK010000160.1:0-2310 GCA_964423465.1 uncultured Verrucomicrobiota bacterium
TGAATCGCATCGCGCGCGTGGTTAGCATCCGGCACCGGTGCGCCCCAGAACGCCATAATCGCATCGCCGATATATTTGTCGATAGTGCCGCGCCGTTGTTGCACGATATGCGTCATAGATGACAGGTAGAAATTCAGCATTTCGGCCAGCGATGCCGCCGGCAAACCTTCCGAAATACTGGTGAAATCGCGAATATCCGAGAACAACACACTCATTTCGCGCGATTCGCCTTTCAAATTGTAACGATCCGGATCACGGCTCATTTCCTCAACCAATTCCTTGGGCACATATTGGCCAAACAATTTGGTGATCTGTCCTTTGGCACGCGACTCGACGAAGAAACCATACGACATATTGCCGACGAACATGCCCACCACGGTGATCAACGGTGCGCCGATGGCAAAATCCATATTCAGCGAATTCCAAGCCCATAGGTCCAACCCGACAATCAAAGTAAGAATAGCGAAGGTAATCATTGCAGCGATTAAGGGCGTCGCCATCGGCAATAAAGAACCCAACAACACCCCTAATAACACGATGGCAGCCACGTTCAACCCGGCTACCTGACGCGGCTTCCATTTCAAATTCTGATCCAGAATGCCGGAAATCAAGGATGCATGAATTTCTACGCCGGGGAACACCTCACTCATCGGCGTCACCCGAATATCGGCTAAACCAGGCGCTGTCGTGCCGATCAACACAATCCGGCCTTCCAGCTCACTGGCCGGTGCGGTTCCATTAATGACGTCGGTGGCCGAAACATAACGATAAGCACCAAAAGTACGGTACGGCACCAAGACACCACCTTGCGTATCAAACGGGACTTTTAAATCGCCCACATCCAAGGCAAACGGCAAAATCTGATTGACGCCATCACCGCCCGGATTAAGCAGGTTAATCTTCTCTACCCCCATCGCTGCACGCGTTAGTTGAATCGGCAAAGAGGTGTAAAAGCCATCCTTGTAATGTATCAGCACCGGCATGCGCCGAATAACACCATCATTATCCGGTAAAGAATTAAAGTAGCCTGCTGCAGTAGCGGTTTCCAAAAACATCGGCAACGCGCCGCCAAACCCCTGCGCGCGCATAAATTCGCTTCCTACGCCGCCCAAATGCGCCCCCAAATCCTCTTGGGTGAACAGCGGCGGCGGCAAGGATGCAATGCGTTCAGCCCCCTCATTAACATTGAAGTAATAACCGAGCACCGACATGCCTTTGGCAAACGATTCCGCCATTAATTTATCGTAATCCAAACGCGGGCGAAGTTGATCGAGAATACCAATAAATGCCGGCTGATGCTTTAATTCCTTCGCGGCAAGGGCTTCCAGCACAGGCAAACCCGAGCTGGCATCCGGCTCAGAAAACACCACGTCATAGCCCACTGCCGCCGCGCCATATTGCTCGAACAGATTGGTCTGCATGCGCGCCAATTTTTCGCGCGGCCACGGCCAACGGCCTTCAGCTTGCAAACTCTTATCGTCAATATCCACAATAATGACGCGATCATCAATCTGCTGCGATGCGGTCAAACGCACTTTCAGGTCATACATGGCATTGTCGAGATTCTCAACAAAACCCAGCCGTATATAACCCACCAGGTGCAAAATCAATAAAACCACCAGCAAAGTACTCAGCGAAAATTGACCTACAAAGCGACGCGAACGCAAGTTCATGGTGGTTTAAACTCCGTATTAACTATTATTAAGGGATGACCACATCGACGCGGTAACCGGGAATGGCATTTTCATCCACCACATCAATCTGCTCAGGCTTAAGGTGGGTGCGCGCATAAGCGAGATAAACCTTCTCGCGCACAAAAACATCAAACAAATCCGGGTCAATGTGATGCTCTAGCTTCATGCGCCCTAATATCGCCAACGAATGCGACAAGGTCATACCTGGTTTGTAAGGTCGGTCGCACGCGGTTAATGCCTCAAAAATATCGGCAATACCCATGATGCGTGCCTGTACCGACATTTGATCGCGCTTCAAACCTTTCGGATAACCTTTGCCATCCATACGCTCATGATGGCCCCCGGCAAATTCAGGCACATGCCGCAAGTGGTTCGGCCAAGGCAAAGCCTCCAGCATTTTTATGGTTGATACAATATGGTAATTAATGATGTCACGCTCTTCATTGGACAGCGTACCTTTGGCGATGCACAACATGGCGATTTCTTCTTCGCTCAACAACGGCTCCGATTCCGTCGCACCGCTAGCCGAATTAAGCCAGCGATAAGCGGTGCCAATGTGGCGCACCCGCGCCTGCTTCTCCGGCGACATAAATTCACCGCCAACATTGGCTTGCCG
>CAYRFK010000160.1:2410-11435 GCA_964423465.1 uncultured Verrucomicrobiota bacterium
CCAATCGAGCACCCAATTGCGCCTCCAACATGGCAATACGGGCATCGCGCTTCAGCACCTCAAAGCGCGCATCGACCAGGTGAATGCGATCAAAAATCCGCTCTAGCTTGGTCGATTTATCCACTACATGTACAGGCGTGGTAATTTTTCCGCAGTCATGCATCAAAGCGGCAATTTCCAGTTCGCGCCGATCTTTATCATTCAGAAGAAACGACTTTAATGGCCCTTCTTGCGTATTACTAGCGGCATCTGCCAATAACATGGTAATTTCTGGCACTCGCAGACAATGGCCATGTGTGTAAGGAGATTTCTCATCCAGCGCATTCGAGATCACTTTGGTGAAGGCAACGAACAGCTCTTCCAGCCGATCAATCAACTGCCGATTAGTCAACACCACCGCTGCCTGTGAAGCCAACGACTCCACCAGGTATTGATCATCCAGATCAAACGGAATAATCGCCCCATTCACCGTATCTTCCGCGTTGATCAATTGCAAAACGCCAATCACATGCTGCTCGTGATCCTTCATCGGCACGGTCAGAAATGAGCGGGATTGATAGCCGTTGATTGCGTCAAAACGGCGCGTACCCGAAAAATCGTAATCAGTAGCGCTATAGGCATCAGCAATATTAATGGTATTGCCTGAGATTGCGGCACAGGCAGAAACCGTGGAACGATTGGGTTGTCCATCGGGCAAATACATGGGAATGGGGTTATGCGCCAACGCATCGCCGCCGCGCCCGCCCTGATGAATGCCGAGTGTTTTGTTGCGGATAACCGCGAACTCAAGCTGCTTCTGGCGAATCAGATAAATCGTGCCGCCATCCGCGTTAGTCAATAATTGCGCAGCTTCTAATATGCGATTGAGCAGCTCGCCCAAATCACGCTGACTGGATAGTTCAATTCCAATAGAAACCAAGTGCTCAAGACGACTGAGCGACAATCCTGCTTGCTTAGCGCTATGCGACATGAAAATTAAAACTCCAGGAAATTCGATGAACACCCTGTTTTCAGGGCCTGCAAAAAAACAAAGGCATGAAATAATGTCATGGTCTGTCGTTTGATGCTCATATCATGTGCGAAATTTTCGCCAAAATTATTCAACACCCTTTCTCGCTAGGCCGCCATCATGAGTCACAAATACGAACATTTGCTGCACAGCATTTTTCAAGATCCCATCAACTGCAACCTCCATTGGCGCGAAATCGAATCCTTGCTGCATCATCTCGGCGCGAGTGTCGAACCCGTTCACGGCGCACGTTTTCGCGTCGTTTTGAATGGGGTTGAAGGCTTTCTACACCATCCACACCATAGCAATGTATTACCGCGGCATGACGTGAAAAACCTACGCCAATATCTGGCTTCCGCGCACGTTACGCCCTCTCTTTACGAAATTGATCACAAAGGTTCATAGTGCATTTCCCTTTTTTATTCAAACCTCTAGCAGCCTGCACCCTGTTGCTCACCCTCACCACGCCTTACGCGCTCGCCCAGGCCATCCCCTCAATACCAGTATCCACCTCATCAATAGTGCAGGTTGACCCCGGCTTTACCCTCTGGTTAAGCGCTTTCAAGCAAGACGCGCTCGCCCGCGGCATCAGTCAAACAACGCTAGATGCCGCACTGCCGAACGATTTACAACCGATTGCGCGCATCCTCGAACTGGATCAGCGCCAACCGGAATTCGTCAACACCTTCTGGAATTACCTGGAACGCGGCATAGATGAAAAACGCTTGGCGTTGGGGCGAGAAAAATTCAACGAAAACAAGAAGTTGCTACGGCAAGTGCAAGCCAAATATGGCATTCCCGCGCAGATTCTGTTGTCGTTCTGGGGCTTGGAAACGCATTTTGGCCGCATCACCGGCAGTTTCCCAATACCCGCCGCCTTGGCCACGCTGGCGTATGACAATCGGCGCAGTGCTTTTTTTCGTGCTGAATTGCTGCATGCGTTGACCATACTGGAGCAGAAACACCTTGCCGCTCAGGACATGAAAGGGTCGTGGGCGGGTGCCATGGGCCAGATGCAATTCATGCCGTCAACTTTTCTCGGCTATGCCGTCGATGCCGATGGCGATGGCCGCAAAGACATCTGGCAATCGCTACCGGATGCGCTCTATTCCGCAGCCAATTATTTGCGCCAAAGCGGCTGGCGGCCCGGTGAACTGTGGGGGCGCGAAGTGCGTCTGCCCGAAGACTTTGACTATGACCAAGCGCGCCTGGACCTGAAAAAGCCGCTCAAATACTGGAATAATCTCGGTGTACGCCAAGCCAATAACCAGCCTTTACCGCTGCCGAAAGTGGGCGAAATGTCCGGCGCTATTCTCTTACCGCAAGGCCATGCCGGCCCCGCCTTTCTGGTTTACCGTAATTTCGATGTCATCATGCAATGGAACCGTTCCATTAATTACGCGCTTACCGTCGGCCACATGGCAGATCGGCTTAATGGCCAATCGCCACTTCTACTCGGACGCAATGCGGATAACCGCCGCTTAACACGCGAACAATTCATGCAGATTCAACAGACACTCAATCAGATGGGTTTTGATGCCGGCAACGTCGATGGGATGCCGGGTTCAAAAACCCGGTTAGCCATACGTGCCTACCAAAAGGAAAGTGGTTTACCGGTCGATGGCCATGCCTCCGCCACTTTGCTGGAAAATTTGCAAAAATCACCGCCAGCGCTTTCCTCGGGTTCTTGAGGGCGTTGAGGTCATTGATGTCGGTGTTATCATCGTTGTTATCAACGTTGTTACCATTAGTCCCGCGACAATTACCGGGAAAACTGAGTCGCCGCCTATTGTTCTGGTTGCTGCTGATCAGCGGCATCAACGCACTGATTGCCACCTCCATTCAGATTTATCTGGACTACCGGCGCGACCTCAACGACCTCACCAGCAAACTGAATTTTGTGCAACAGCACCTGCTCCCCAGCATCAGCGAAGCCGCCTGGAATTACGACCATAACCAACTCACTTTACTGGTGAAAGGTATCGCAGGCTCGCCTTGGATAAAGGGGGTTAGCGTCCGGTATGGCACCGATAACAGCAACACACATCAGTTTGGCCAACTGGCAGAACAGCACCCCGATACGGTCAATTTTCCACTGCAAAAGAAAGAAGGACTCCGCCGCCTCCCCGTCGGCAACCTCTATATTCAACCCAACTTCAGCGAAGTTTATCAACGCAGTTGGGATCGTCTCAGCGTGGTAATAACCACGCAGTTTTTCAAGATGCTCATCGTCTCGCTCAGCCTGATCTGGCTAGTGCATCTACTCATTACCCGGCACCTTGCACGGCTTACGCAATACGCGTGTTCTTTCCAGCCAGACGCACCATTCCAACCAATTACACTACAACACCGTAGCCAGCAAAAAACCGAACTCGACGACTTGGCCACCAGCCTGAATGCAGCCTACCAACGCCTAAGCGAGCATTATGCCGCGCTAAAACAGCAACAAGACCAGCTAAAAGCTGAAATCATTTCAAGCACACAAGATCTTGAATGGGCGCACCGCCGCCTCGCGCTCAGCTTGAAAGCCGGTCAACTCGCCACCTGGGATTGGCGCATCGACACGCACGAAAATCTCATTGATGATGCTTGGCTGGAAATGCTGGGTTATCAACGCGGTGACTTACCAGAAAACTATGAAAGCCTATTAAGTTTAGTGCATCCCGATGACGTCCCGCGGCTAGAAAAAGAAGTCGATGACCATCTCGCCGGCCGAACCGCCTTCTATAGCGCAGACTTTCGCTTACGTGCCAAGGAGGGTCATTGGCGCTGGATTCATTCCGGCGGGCTCGGCGTTGATCGCGACGCCAGCGGCCGCATTACCCGCATGGTCGGCATTCACCAGGACATTACCGCCCGTCTTGAAGCCGAACAGGCCAAGAAAAACTTCGTCTCGTCAGTCAACCACGAAATTCGCACGCCGATGAGCGCCATTATTGGTTTCTGCACGCTGGCGTTAAACACCGAACTCACCGCAAAACAGCAGGATTACCTCCAAAAAATAAACCATTCCGCACAATTTCTCCTACACATCATCAATGACGTGCTGGATTACGCCAAAATTGAGGCTAACAAACTAGAGATTGAACAGGGCCCCTTCCAGCTTGCGGAAGTGCTCGCCAACGTGGCCAACATTGCCGCCGTTAGCACACACGATAAGGGCATCAACCTCAGCTTTTCCACCGCAGAAGAGATTCCCAATATTCTGATCGGTGATGGCCTGCGGCTAGAACAAATTCTCATCAACCTGACCAGCAACGCAGTCAAGTTTACTGAACGCGGCGAGATTCGAGTTACCACGCAATGCATGCCGCTGACTGATAACAAAGTCGAGCTGTATTGCTCCGTCAAAGATACCGGCATCGGCATTGCTAACGAGAACCTAGCCGATCTATTTAAACCTTTTGCCCAGGCGGATAGCTCAATCAGCCGGCGCTTTGGCGGCACGGGCCTAGGCTTGGCGATTTGCCACAAACTGGTTAACTTGATGGATGGCCAAATTTGGGTGGAAAGCACGCTCGGCCACGGCAGCAATTTTCAATTTTCGCTTGTTCTTGCGAAACCCGCCGCCACTGACCCCGCCGATGCAAGCACGTCAACAGGTGCAAAGCTCCCCCCTACTTTATCGACGCAGTTTCAACCCGCGAAAATTCCGGCGGCACTGGCCGGCAAACACATCTTGATGGCGGAAGACAACGCCTTCAATCGGCAAGTGGCCAGCGAAATGCTCACGCAAGCAAACATGACGGTGGACTATGCAGTCAACGGCCATGAAGTCATGGAAAAAGTGCTGGCCCATCCATTCAGCCATGGCTACGACGCGATCCTGATGGACATTCAAATGCCCAAAATGGACGGCCTCAGCGCCGCCCGCAGCCTGCGCACTCACCCTCAACTGGCCTACTTACCCATCATTGCGTTAACCGCACATGACATGCGTACAGATCGTTTGAAAAGCCTTGCCGCAGGCATGAATGATCATCTGAACAAGCCCATCATCCCCGCCACGCTATACGCCATGTTAATACGCTGGATAACCCCTGGAGCTTCTGAACTATCTGAGGTAAGCAGCGAGACCCTTCAAACAAATACCCCAGAAGTTCAGCACGACTGGCCCGAGCTTGCCGGCCTTGACCGCAGCGCCTGCCAACAACTATGCAATGGAAACCTTAGCCGCCTCCCGCGCTTACTGCGATTTTTCCTGGCTGACATGGAGCAAGCCAAAGAAGCACTTTACACCGCCTTACAGCAAAATGATCTAGCCGCCATGGGCCGCCAAGCCCACGTCATCAAAGGGGCCGCCGCCAACCTCGGCGCATTGACTTTATACCGCCACGCACAGCGCCTGGAACGCGATCTCGCGCACACACCGACCCACAGCGACAGCCTGAACAAAGTTATCCACGTCATCCATAGCGACCTGCACAACCTGCAACAAACCATCGAGTTATTGACCCGCAATCTACCCGAAACGACGGTGAAAGCACCTAGCATTTTATCGGCAGATGAACTAGCCACCAGCCTGCAACGCCTAACCGAACAAATCGACGAGCACTTACTCGTTTCCGCCGAGCAATTGGCGCAACTGTCCGCCAGCCTAGGCGAGCCCGCGTTAAAGATATCTATGGAAAAGATAGAAAGCGCATTGAATCAATTCGATTTTGACTGCGCAGCCGCCGCCCTCGCCACGCTAAAACAACAACTAAAACAACAACTAAAACAACAACTAAACGCCAGCCACAGCAATCAAGATTTCCAGACGACATGTTCTCTCGGTGCGTAAATCAATTCATAACCCATACGCAAATTGGGATATTGCAAATGCTGAGCTAAGGCCGGTGAATGCAGCGCAATTTCGCCCATGGCGCGGCGCACAGCGTTGCCAACGGACTTTCGATAGCGCTCGCGATCTAGCATGGCCATCTCACCGCCGCAGGTTAAAACACCACGCTGTTCAACCTCGTCCAACAGTAAATCGACTTCAGCATTGCCAATGCATTCAGGAGAGGCGACCGAGCGTTCCAACACATACTCAGTACGCACACGCAACACCTCGACATCCGCCACCCAGCCGGCCAACATCACCCGTTGAAAAAACTTTTCCCTCTCCCGCTTCGAAGTCATAAACACCAGTTTTTCCACCGAAAACTCCGTATTAACATGGCGAATCAACTGATGCAGATAAACAAGACCAAGAATGTATTTCAACTGAAAGATAGGCTCACCCTGAAAGGCCAGGTGCCAAGTGCCCTGATAATAATGAAAAATATTATCCGACTCAGCGAGTGACGGCTGTAAAAGCGGCCCCGGCAAGCTGCCCTCTGCCGCTTTACCGCCCAACTTATTACGTAACTGATTAGTAATGCGGGCTAGGGCAACATGAGCCTCAAACGGCTTAATAATGTAATCAGCTGCACCTACTTCAAAACCGAGCAATTCGTTGGGCACATCATCCAAAGCAGTGATAAAAATGATCGGAATGTGCTGCGTCGCGACATTTCTTTTGACTTCGCGGCACACCGAATAGCCATTCATATCCGGCATCATCACGTCCAGCAAAATCAAATCAGGGAGCGGAAACTTTTCAAGCAACAGCAAAGCATCCTTACCCGTGCGGGCAAACTGCAACACAAAACGGTCTTGCAATAGTTCAACCAGCGCATGTAAATTCGCCGGCACATCGTCCACCAGCAATAGACGAGGTTTAAAATTGTTGTTCCCGGAAAGGCGTATTACCATTTTTTATCAAATAACTAGAGGCCAACAAAAAAAGAGATTCTCCGCTTAAGTAACGGTTCTAAGCAACGGTTCTGTGCGACGATTTAAAGCTTGCCGTATTCCCCTATTACAACCTCAAATATCAGACCCTGCCAGACCTCGTCAGACCCTGTCAAACAAAAACTATTTGCCCTAAAAAGTCATCCACGCATGCCCATCCGAATTCATCATCTGCTGGCCAGCCCATTATTTGCCGTCCTGCTCGCTGTTTTTGCCTTCCTGCTTATTGTCGGATTAGGTGAAGTCTTTATCTCCATCCAGCAGCGCGAAGCCGAAACAACACGCAACGTCGAAACGGTGTCCTACGCCTCCACCTTACGCGCTCGCGTTGAACGCGAACTGAACGCGCTGCTCTTTCTCAGCAGCGGGCTGGGCAGTTATTTGGTCGTGCGCAACGACAGCATGTTGGACAAAGAAGTCAACGATATCCTTGGTGTGCTTTACCGTAGTAGCCAGCATGTACGCAACTTCGGCGTCGCCATTGGCTATCGTCTTACCTACGTTCATCCCATAAAAGGTAACGAAAGTGCCATTGGACTGTACTACCCAGACCACCCCAAACAATGGCCGATTATCCAGAAGATTATTGCCAACGGCACACCGGCTTTGGCAGGGCCGGTTGATCTGGTGCAAGGCGGCAAAGGGCTTATCTATCGCGTACCGCTATTCATTAATGGCCAATATTGGGGGCTACTGTCCACAGTTATCAACGCAGACACGTTATTCGAATCCATTTTTGAACAAACCAGCCAGAATAAATTCACCTTTGCCTTACGCAGCAAAGGCGTTATGGGCCTGGAAGATAAGGCCATTCTTGGTGATCAAACCCTGTTTCAACGCGCAGACAGCGTGCAACAAGAAATTGAAGTTCCCGGTGGGCACTGGGTCATTGCCGTGCAAGCTAAACCAATAGACTACTTATTTACCATCGCACATATTTTGCGCATCACCAGTATTTTCATGGGCGTCATTATTGCGTGGCTGCTGTATGTGCTGACGCGAAATCGCGCCGAATTAGCGCACTTAGTCATGTTCGACACGCTGACCGGCTTACCCAATCGTCGCCTGTTGAATGACCGTCACACGATGGCCATGGCGCGTCATCAACGCGCCCCGGAACACTTATGCGTCCTCCTGTTTCTTGATTTGGACGGCTTCAAAAAGATCAATGATGACTACAGCCACAAAGCCGGCGATGCCGTCCTGCGCGAAGTCGCCCAACGCATGCGCGCCATCACGCGCGCCAACGACACCATCGCCCGCTGGGGCGGCGACGAATTCGTCATTCTGCTGGAAGAAATTAGCCAAGAAACCCTTGATCATCTGGTAGAAAGACTACGCAAAAAAATTGAATTACCGATCGAACATGAAGGACATCTATTAAGGGTGGGCACTTCTATCGGCATCGCGGTTTATCCTAACCACCCGGCCGAGTTGGATGAAATGCTAAAAATAGCCGACAAACACATGTACCACGACAAAGCGCATCGAAAGTTGCAACCGAGCGCAACAATCGAAAATTCCGCTAAAGAGGGATAACTTCAACGCACGAATTAGACAATAATGGGGCGATGCACACGCTCAGCGCTATAAAGAGCGGTCTGTCACCGTTACCCAAAACGTTTCTAACTTGGTCGCCGATCAAATTAGCGCCGACTTCCGGAAAATTGATGCTGTCCTGCAAGCCAGCTTAATGCTGCTGACTACGCTAGGGGGAGCCCGACAACTCTAAATACCGTGAGCTACTTAATACTCTACTTGGTAAACAAGCGTCTGCCTTCAATGAAGCGATGGAGCAGTTTGATCTTGACCACGCGCTTACGCTATTGAACGATGCAATAGACCAGCATCCGTTACTGCGCCAGAGCAGAAAAACCGAATGCAGCCCAGGGCTTAATCGGTGACATTTGATTTTTTAGGCCACGCGCCGCCAATCCGCCTGCACCAAATTTCGCGCTTGTGCGCCAAAGACCAAACCAACCTCATACAAACCTTTGCCGGCCTGCTGGCGATATTTTTCGCTGTAGCGCCACTCTATGATCTGTTTTAACGCGGCGTTGGCGGTGGATTGCTTTGTTGTTTGATCTATAGTTCTATCCAGTTTAATTTCCATCACATAGGTATAGCCGGCCAATTGTACGCTTAGGTCCATCTGGCCATAATTAGTAATGTCTTCCGCGATGAGGGTGGCGTTGAGGCTGGCAAAGAAGGCATAAAGTACACTCGCGTAATAGCCCT
>CAYRFK010000161.1:0-11419 GCA_964423465.1 uncultured Verrucomicrobiota bacterium
CGTTGACCATGCCCCATATGTCCATGCGAGCGCCACCGGTCTGGCTGACGGACGCCGATCCGATGAAGGTGATGTTCGTCACGATCGCATTGGAAATGGCGCCGTTGATCAGGGCGCCGCTCGTCGGAGAGACGCCGAAACCGGAAAGCTCGATCTGATTGGCGCCAAACACGGTGTTGCTGTTGACGTCCAGTTGTCCGCCCATCAGAACCCGGGCAAGGGGCCTGCCCGGCGAAGGCAGTCCCAGCGCGCGGGGGTTTCCGAGCCACAACGTGATGCCTTCCACGATCGTACCGCCACTGTGGGTGTTGGCTGCATTCAACTGCATCTGCTTGCCGGCGAAACCGGGCGCGCCAAAGACCTCCAGTGCGAAAGCGCCGCTGATGACGCCGCTGACCTTGCCCACGTTGTTCGAGTTGCCGATGCCGATACGGCTGTCGGCCGACAGCGCGATCGGTCCCGAGATCGTGTTGCTGCCCTCGATGCGGAGCGCGCCTCCGTAGCCCCATGCGTCCAGCACGCCGCGGCCGGCGATCGTAAAGGCGTTCGTCATTGCCGTCGCGCCCGTGCCGCCGGCGAACAGGAACTGGCCGCCGTCGTTGATCGTGACGTTGCCGGTTCCGAAGATGAACGGGTTGCCATTGTCGGTGCGGACACGGCCGCGGTTGATCGTCGTGCCGCCGCTGTAACTGTTCGTACCGCGCATGATCGTGTCGTAGGCGGTACCCGCTCCGCCCGCGTCGAAGACCAGGCCCCCGGCCCCGCGGATCACGTTGGTGGCGACGGAGCTCAGGGTGAGCAACTTCCCGCTGACATTCGTGATCGTCAGCGTGTTGCCCAGGGTGATGTTGTGGTCGATCGTCGCCGCGCTGTTGACGAACATGCGCGGCCCCTGTCCCGCGGTGTTATTCGTGAACACGAGACTCTTCGTGGCGGGGCCGGAAATCGTCACGGTCCCGCCGGCGGCGGAGAAGTTGAGTTCGTTGAGGTGGAAGTCGGCCGCCGCCAGGTTGTTCGTCACGCTGTACGTCGCATTCGTGAGGAACCGGAGAATGTAATCGTTCGATCCGCCCGAGACGGGTCCGGTGTTGGGCGACCAGTTCGCCGGGGTGGCCCAGTTGTACCCGTTGGCGGCCACCGCGTTGGTCCATAGGAAATTCGTCTGCGCCGGCGACGAGGGCGCAATGGCGAGCAGCGAGGCGAACGCCCACGCGGCGGCGAGGATAGACACGGGAATACGCTTCATAACAGAACCCTCCACAGACGAACCAACCCAAGACCGATGCACACGGCAAAATGACGTCACACTCAGACTCCCCAAAACGTTCTTTCCAATCGGAACTGCGAACGTGCCGCAGACGCCGTGCGGAGTCAATTCGCAAATGGCCAAGCTACAGCTGCCGGCGCATGGCAGTTCTGCGGCTTCGATCCCGTCCGCTGGAAACCGGAAAAGGCCCATTCGCACGGGTTTGGCGGTCCCGCGCTTCGATACGCAGGATGGCCGGGGTCGTCCGGCTTCGCCTGGCTACGCCGGGACAAGCCGCCCCCGGCTGCAGGAGTCTTCTGCCGGACGCGTTGAGCCCGGCGGGACTTGCGCCTCGAAGCGCTTGGTTTGCCGACCGCGACGGATTAGTTCGTGTGCTTGTGGACGTTCGACGTGCGGTAGCCGTAGATCGCGATCACGACGAAGCAGAGCAGCGGAAGCACAAAGGAGGTGCGCACGCTGGAGAGCGTCATGAAGCCGAGGTTGAAC
Source organism: uncultured Verrucomicrobiota bacterium (assembly GCA_964423465.1). Lineage (GTDB taxonomy): Bacteria > Verrucomicrobiota > Kiritimatiellia > PWTM01 > PWTM01 > VGWF01. The sequence continues at coordinate 1,754 of CAYRFK010000161.1, forward strand.
GCCGGCTGATCCATGATCCAGCCCTGCATCGGCGGCATCAGGCAGCCGCCGCCGATCGCCATGATGAGCCCCGCGGCGCCCAGCTTCGCATCGTCGCCGATACCCTTAAGCGCGATGCCGTAGATCGTCGGGAACATCAGCGACATGCAGGCCGAGACGCCGACGAGGCAGTAGAGGCCGGTCATGCCCTGGATGAGGATCGTTCCGCCGCACAGTGCGAACCCGCCGATCGCCAGTACCAGCAGCAGTCCGCCCGGACTGAAGTACTTGAGGAGATAGGTGCAGATGAACCGGCTGGTGACGAAGATCGTCATCGCGACCATGTTGTACATCTGGCCCTGGGCCTTCGACATGCCCAGCTCGAGTTCGGCGTACTGGATGATGAACGTCCAGCACATGATCTGCGCGCCGACGTAGAAGGCCTGGGCGATGACGCCCTCGATGTACTTGGCGTTCCCCCCGAGCCGCTTCAGCGTGCCGAGGATGTCGAGATCCTTGTGATCCTCGTGGTGGCTGCGCGGCAGCTTCGCGATGGCGAAGACGACCATGACGGCCAGGACGACGAGGCCGAGGATCGCGTAGGGACCGATGATTACGCCGAGGTCGTGGTCGGCGAGCTTGGTGAACGCCGCAGGATCGGCGGCCTTGAGCGCCCGGCGCGCCTCCTCGGTCATCGGGTCGAGCTTCTGGAGGATGAAGTTCTTGGCGATCAGCATGCCCGTCAGCGAGCCGATGGGATTGAACGCCTGCGCGAAGTTCAGCCGGCGGGTCGAATTCTCCTCGGCGCCCATCGAGAGAACGTAGGGGTTGGCGCTCGTCTCGAGGAACGAGAGGCCGCAGGTCATGACGAAGTAGGCCAGCAGGAACGCCCAGAACTCCATCATCCAGCCGGACGGAATGAAGAGCAGGCACCCCACCGCATACAGCACCAGCCCCGTGAGGATGCCGGCCTTGTAGGTGAAGCGCTTGATGAAGATCGCCGCGGGGATCGCCATGACGCAGTAGCCGCCGTAGAAGGCGAACTGCACCAGCGAGCTTTCAAAGTTGCTGATCAGAAGGATGTTCTTGAACGCCGCCACCATCGGGTTGGTGATGTCGTTCGCGAACCCCCAGAGGGCGAAGAGCGACGTGACGAGGATGAACGGAAGGAGGATCTCCTTCGCAATGACGGGCGGCGGACGGCTACCTTCGCTCATGAAACCTCTCCCCGGGTGATGCACCCTGCTCGTACGGGGCGGGATGTTTGCCGGGACGCGCCCCCCGGGTCAAGCCTGTTGCTTCGGCCTTTGCTCTACTTCACCGCCCGGTGAACAATGCCGCAGATGACCGCCCCGATGAGGGACAGGAAGGCGAGGCTCTTGTTGAAGGGGTAGAAACTATCGTCCGGCGCGATGCGCACGATCGGATCGCCGGCCTTCACGGCGTCGTGCCGCGTGCGGCGGACCTCCATGACCGCGCCATCAGCCGACGGGCGGAGATCGACGGGCTCGGCGGCGCCCTCCGTACGCTCGGGACGCATGCGGGCCACCACGCTGTTGGTGGTCACATCCTGGCCGCCCACCACCGGCACCTCCGCCAGCACGCCGTCGAAAGGCGCGACAACGACGATCTCACGCGGGTGCTTCTCGAGCACCTTCGGCGACGGAAACCAGCCGTCCTTGATCGCCCAAACCCCGAGCCCCGCCAGCACCACCGCCGCAATCAGAAAATCGCTCGTGCCTTCAACCTTGTATCGTCGCGCCATGTCGCATCTCCAACGTTCACCTGTTTCCCGCGGACTTGTACCCCGCGGACGGCGGCGGGGAAAGCATGGATTCCGCAAGGAAGACCTCCCCTCGCCCCTCGTCCCTCGCCCTTCGTCCCTCTACAAGAGCGACACCGCGTCGACGTCGAGCGTGCCGGCGGTGTCGCGGGGCCAAGGGAACGTGTGCCAGAGGTCGCGGAGGATCGGCAGGACCGGCTTCATACGCGGCGCGCGCAGCATCACCTGGTGGCGGTACTGGCCGCGGATACGGGCGATCGTGGCCGGGGCCGGCGCGCCGACTTCGGCAAGCGCCCCCAGCCGCCCCTTGAGCGCCTCGCCCAGCGCCGCCGCCGTGCGAACCGCGGCGGCCTCGTCGGGCGATCGCACGGTGCACGCGATGAAGTGCGTGAAGGGCGGATAGCCGGAGGCGCCGCGGAACTCGAGTTCCTGGTCGTAAAACGCCTCCGCGTCGAGACGGCGCGCGGCTTGGATCGACGGGTGGAACGGCGTGCGCGTCTGTACGAGCACCTCGCCCGACACGTCGCCGCGGCCGGCGCGGCCGGCGACCTGCGTCAGGAGCTGAAAGGTCCGCTCGCCGGCGCGGAAGTCGGACAGGTGCAACGCATGGTCCGCCTGCACAACGCCCACGAGCGTGACGTTCGGGAAATCGAGGCCCTTGGCGATCATCTGCGTCCCGAGAAGGATGTCGAGCCGGCCGGTGCGAAACTCGCCGAGCACGCGGCGGTAGTCGTCCTTCCGCGTCATCGTGTCGGAGTCCATCCGCGCCACGCGGGCCTTGGGGAACAGCTTCCGCAGGATCTCCTCGACGCGCTCGGTCCCGACGCCGGCATGGCGGATGTCGGGGTCGCGGCAGCCCGGCGCCGGACACATCGCGGGCACGTCGCGCGTCGCGCCGCAGAGATGGCAGACCAGCCGGTTCATCTGCTTGTGAAAGACCATCGCCACGCTGCAGTGCTCGCACCGGACGACGAGTCCGCAGGACGGGCAGACGAGGCTCGCCGCGAAGCCGCGGCGGTTCAGGAAGAGGATCGACTGCTCCCCGCGGGCGATCCGCTCCCGCAGCTCCTGCACCAGTTCGTGCGAGAACACGTTCGCGCGGCCCTCCCGCGAGGCCTCCGCGCGCATGTCGACGATCCGCATCAGCGGCATGTCGCGGTGATCCACGCGGTGCGGCATGCGGACCATCGCATACTTGCCGGTCTTCGCATTGTGCCACGACTCGAGCGACGGTGTGGCCGAGCCGAGCACGACCGTACAGCCCTCGAGGCGGCCACGCATGACCGCCGCATCGCGCGCATGGTAGCGCGGCATCTCCTCCTGCTTGTAGGTCGGCTCGTGCTCCTCGTCGACGACGATCAGGCCGAGATCCGCGACCGGCGCAAACAGCGCCGACCGCGCACCCACCACGATCCGCGCCCGCCCCGAATGCACGCGGTGCCATTCGTCGTGCCGCTCGCCGTCGGAGAGATGGCTGTGCAGCACCGCGATCGTGTCGCCGAACCGCGCACGGAAACGGTCCACCGTCTGCGGCGTCAGCGAGATCTCCGGCACCAGCACGATGGCCCCCTTCCCCTTCGCCATCGCGTGTCCGATCGCCTGCAGGTAGACCTCCGTCTTGCCGCTTCCGGTGACGCCGAACAGCAGGATCACCGGCGGCGTCCCGTTGTCGACCGCCGCGCAGATCGTCGCCAGCGCCTCCGCCTGCTGCGGCATCAGCACCAGCGGCTCCGTATGGACCAGCTCCCGGCCGGCCTCGGGATCGCGACGGAGTTCGCCGGACTCGAGCCGCACAACGCCCTTCTTCGCCATCCCGTGCACCGCCGCGGACGCCCCGGGCACCCCCGCCTCCAGCCGCGCCAGCCACTGCTCGCCGCCCGTGGCCCTGAGCGCGACCAGCACCGCGACCTGCTTCGCGGCGCGGCGGACGAGAATATCCGCCTCGGCGTCGGGCATCTCCGTCCGCACCACCCGCAGCCGATCCAGGTGCGCGGCCCCGCGCTTGCGTACGGCGGCGGGAAGGACGGCATGGACCGCCGTCTCGATGGGCGCGACGTAGTAGTCCGAGATCCACCGCGCCAGGTCCATCACGCGGCTGCGGATCAGCGCCTGTTTGCCGGCGACGGCAAGGATCGACTTGAGATCCTTCCGGTCCGAGTGGCCGAGTATTTCAACGATATAGCCCTGCCGCTCGCTCTTCCCGAAGGGCACCGTCACCGGCGTGCCCGGCACCGCCCCCGCCGCCAACTCGGGCGGCACGAGGTAGTCGAACACGCGGTCCAGCGCAAGGCGGACCACAACTCTGGCGATCGTCGGCATGCCCCCCAGCATACGGGTTCGCGGCCCGACGGGGAAGAGGGGCGAGGAAAGGGATGAACGATGAGTGATGAGTGATGAGTGATGAGCGATGAGTGATGAGTGATGAGTGATGAGCGATGAGTGAGAAGGCGGTCCGGCAGGGCCGCCGGCCCCGGCGGCCGAACGACTTGGCCATGGAGGATATCGGCGACTCGGGGCCGCCTCAGCCGGAACGATTCAGTTGGATCCCAAGTTAAGGACGCTACGCGGGCGAATCGTTCCGGAAGAGGAAAGTGAAAAACTCCAAACTCCAAGGAAGTGGAAAGGCCAACGGGGGCGAAGGGGGAAAGGCCGGACGGCCTCAGTGCCCAAGCTGCCCGTGAAAGACGGGTACCTTTCAGGACGACCCTGCGTCAGCAACTGAAACCCCTCCGACTTCCTTCCTTTCCCCTTTGCACTTTCAACTTCCTTGGAGTTTGGAGTTTCCCTACTTCCTTATCGGTGCCATGGACTCCCTGCAGTTCACGGTCAACTGAATCGTTCCGGCTCAGCCTCATTGCTGCCGTTCGTCCGGTGGCCGTACCTCACCTTCCTCGCCGGCACGTGTTGAGCCTGCGAAACCACGAAGGGGTGGAGGGCCGAGCTATGCGAGGCCGCGGGGACGGCCATGCGGGAGCGCAAGGTTCGGGCTCGCGGTAGCTCGCCCCTCCAACACCGGGAATCCATCCTGTCGCTCCGGCCCGGCAGCAAGCCACTATGGAACACTGATTGGCACCGATTTCCCCCTTCGTCCCGATCCTCGGCAAGCGGACAGATGTTGCGCACCTTGCTCGGCACGTCGCTGCCGCGCCGAACGAGAAGCCGTGCGTGGGACATACAGATACTTGCCCATACCTTTATATTGCAGCCTTGCCTGAGCGAAGGTAGATTCCCGCCATGACACGGTTTGAGTGGGATGCCGGGAAAGACCTGCGGAATCAGGAGAAGCATGGTGTCGGGTTTCGCCTGGCTCGATACGCCTTTGCAGACCCGCAACGTGTCATAGCGGAAGATGTGGCCCACAGTACCGACGAAGAGCGGTTCTTTTGTATTGGCCGAGCCGGGGACGGCATACTGACGGTACGCTTCACGTACCGCGTAGATGCCGTCCGAATTATCGGAGCCGGATATTGGCGAAAAGGAAAGCAACTCTATGAACAACAGAATCAAATACACGGATGAACCGATGGGTGATTTGAAGGTCGTCAGGGATTTTCTTCCCCCTCCCCATGAGCTTGTTTATGAGGAAGACACCGTCAAAGTGACCATTGGATTGAGTCGCACAAGCGTGGATTTCTTCAAGCGGGAGGCACGCCGAAATCATACCGCCTACCAGAAGATGATTCGGCGACTTTTGGACGTTTATGCCGCTCGATATGACCATGACGCCCCAATCGGCGGCACCGTACGGCGCTAACCGGGCCACCGGTGCCCCGTGACTGATGTGAGTCCATCCGGAGAATGCCTGCCGTTTCGGACCATGCCCCCGGCGCTGAACGGCCATACGACGGAGGAACTGATCGCGCTGCTGGCGCCGCTGGGCGTCAAGCCGGGGCTGGCGCGGCGGATCCAGATGTCCGCGGTGCGGCGCGGCACGCTGCCGGAGCCGGCGCCGGACATCTCGCCGCGTACGATGGCCCGGGTGTGCGCGTCGACGGCAATCCCCCGGCTTGACCGAGTCGCGATCGAGGTCTCGCCGGCCGACGGCTTCGCGAAGTATGCCTTCCGCGGCGCGGGGCCGGAGGTCTTCGAGGCGGTCCGCATCCCCCTGCTCCACCGGCCGGGCGATCCGAAGTACATCGTCTGCGTCAGTTCGCAGGCCGGTTGCGGGCTGGGCTGCGCGTTCTGCGCGACCGGACGGATGGGCTTTCTGCGCGATCTCGACGCATGGGAGATCGTCGACCAGGTGGTCCACGTCACCGCCGACTCGCCGCACCGGATCGGCGGGGTGGTTTTCATGGGCATGGGCGAGCCGATGCTGAACCCCGACGCCGTGCTGCGCGCCGCGCGGATCCTCTCGGAGCCCTGCGGACTCGCCATCGCGGGCAAGTCCATCACGATCTGCACCGCGGGCATCGTGCCGGGCATCCGCCGGCTGGCCGCGGAGCATCCGCCCTACCGCCTGGTCGTGTCGCTCAACCACGCGGACCCGGAGCGGCGGCGCGCGCTCATGCCGGTCGAGGCGGCGCATCCAACGGCGGAACTCATGGAGGCGCTGCGCGACTACCACGCCGCGACGGGCCGGCGCGTGACGCTGGGGTGGACGATGATCGAGGGCGAGAACGTCTCCGCGGACGATGCGCGGCGGCTCGGCGAACTGGTGCGCGGACTGCCCGTGAAGATCGATCTGATCGATATCAACGATCCCTCCGGCCGGTTCCGTCCGCCGGACCGCGCCGGCCTCGACGCCTTCCGCGACGCCCTGCGCCTCCACGTCGGCGCGCCCGTGGCCCGACGCTACAGCGGCGGGGCCGACATCCGCGCGGCATGCGGGATGCTGGCGGGCCGGTACCAGAGCGACTCCCAGTAGCGGCGGTCGGTCTCGTAGGGATTGACCGGCGCGCCGTCGGGGAGATCCGCGGGCAGCACGCCGTAGCGCTTCATCTCGCGCACGTAGGGCATCGGCGGGCGGAAGCCGGGCATGTCGAAGCGCCCGATCTTCTCCAGACCCTCGCGGCCGGCGGCGCACATGGCGAGGAGCTTCGCGTAGTCGGGGTCCTTCGTGTCGGCGAAGACGGTCACCGGCGCGCCGTTCGTCGGATTCTTGCAGAGGCCCCAGCCGCCCGCGGCAGGGGCGAGCGGACCGAGCAGCAGGATCGACTTCTCGGGACGCGACAGGTTGAACATGATGTGGCGGCTGGTGTTGAGGCGCGGGTCCTTCCAGTCCGGCCGCCAGAACGAAAGGCCGCGCTCGTCGGACAGGCTCAACGGCAGCACCCGCGCCGGATCCTTGTGGCACTCGACGCAGCGGCGCTTCATGACCTCCGCCCCCTCCTTTGTCGGCCCCCACGCCTCATCGGTATTGACGGGGCGGTTCTCCGCGTAGGCTCCGATGACGCCCTCGCCGAGAGCCGCGTAGGTGCCGGGATAGGCCGCGCCGGAGTCAATCCAGTACCGCAGTGTCCGCTCCTGCTCCGGCGTGGCCTTCACGCCGTGGTGCGTGCCGTCCATCTTCGCGAAGATCCGGCTCGCCGCCGACCCCAGCGAGCGCGGCGTGTAGTTGCTCTTCGGATTGTTGCGGCCGTCGGAGAAGAGCCCTGCCACGGTCATCATGTAGTAGCTGTGGCTGAACATCGGGCCGCGGTCGCCGGCGAGGATCAGCCGCGCCGCGCGCGGGCCGCCGGCGTCCGTCTTCTCGTAGCCGTGACACTTCACGCACAGCGCGTCGAGGACCGGCTGCACGTCGCGCGGGAACTCCATGACGTCCGGCACGCCCGGCACCGGCGCGGGCACGGAGGGCGCGCGGGCCATCGCGAGCGGCTGGCGGCGGCGGCCGTAGTTCTCCGGCGCGCGCGTGCGCGGCTCGTGGCAGCCGACGCAGCCCACGACCTCGCCGGGCATCGCGGTGGTGAAGCTCTGCATGCGCTTGACCGACTTGCCGGCCGCGTCCTGCGCAACGAAGAAGTAGGCACGGTTGGCCGGAAGTTCGAATCGGGCCGACCCGTCGGCCTCGACGGGCACCGTGCCGATGATCCGCTCGAGCGTGAACGTTCCGCCGTAGCTGAGCGGATCCATGCCGCCGGTGTAGTTGATCGGCTTGGGCAGGCTTTCGAGCACCAGCAGGGATTTGACCTCGCCGCGCGGGACGCCCTCCATGCTGCGGCCGGCGTAGACGTCGCTCAGCACGAACTCGCCCACGGGCGACGCGGGTTTCGTCCGCAGCGCAATCACCGCCTCGCGCGGATGCGGCAGGATCGGTCGCGGCTCATGGAGTTCGGCGGGACCGAACTCGGAGCCGAGCGTGAAGATCTCCGTCGCGGCGCCGGGGCCGGTGACGAGCATGAGGGCGTTCCGGCGGGCCGCAAGGATCGTGCCCTCGTCGAGCGCGTACGGGTCGCGGAAGGAGGCGTCGGTCAGGTTCCGCATCTGCGCGACCTCGTCCGGCCCGTGCTTCACGCCGAGCAGTGCGACGTGCCCCATGTGCTCGCGCTGGCCGTGGCCGGGGGAGTTGATGAGCACGATCCGGTCCGACCCCGGCACCGGCTTGGCGTCGATGAACACGCCCCCGGGGGCCATGTTGCCGAAGAGGATCTGCTGACCTGTGCCGTCGGGGTTCATCGCCCAGAGGTGGTGGTAGTGCACCTGCGAGCGGTCGACGTATTCCCAGCGCATGTAGGCGATGCGGCCGTCGGGCAGGACCCACGGCGTGTTGTCGTGCTCGATGTTGGCCGATACGGCCTCGACATTGCGGCCGTCGCGATCGCAGCGGTAGAGGATGCCGACCTGCGTGAGCCAGCAGTTGACCCAGCGCTTGCAGCGGCTGGAGACGAAGACGATGCCGCCGTCGGGCAGCCAGCAGGGCTCGATGTCGTCGTAGTGGCCCGCGCCGTCGGTCAACTGCCGCAGACCGCTGCCGTCGGACTGGATCTCGTAGAGGTGGAACGACTCCGTGCCGGCCTTGCGCCACGAGAAGACGATCGTGCGGCCGTCGTAGTGGACGGCCGGATCGCGGACCGAACCTTCGGGGTCGTCGATCAGGTTCGTCGTCGCACCCGTCTCAAGGTCGAGCTTCACCAGCCGCCCGTGCTTCTTGTAGCACTTGCGCTCCGCATCCTGCGCGTAGTAGGCGAAATTCGCGTACCAGTGGCCGTCCTGTCCGTTTTCGCGCGCCGCGAAGACGATCTCGCGCACGCCCTTCGCCCGCACCGCGGCGCGGCCGCCGGCCCAGCCTTCCGCGGCGCGCGTCTCGGTGGCCACCGCAAGCGCCTGCTTCACGGCCCCATCGAATTCGACCTCCCAGATCGAGTACAGGCCGTGGGCGCCGTTCTTGTGGCAGACGATTCGCAGATGGCGGCCCTTGGCGCCGAGTTTGGGGAAGGCGTCGCGTCCGCCCTTGCCGTCGGTCTTTCGCGCGACCTCGCGCCAGGCCTTGCCGTCGTCGGAGACCTCGATGGCAACGTCCGAGGCGTGCGCAGCCTCCCAGCGGATCGCGACGGAGTCGATCGGCATCACGGCGCCGAGATCGATCGCGAGCCATTCCGGCTTCTGCGCCATCCTGGCGCTGGCCCAGCGGGTATCGCCGCGCCCGTCGAACGCCAGGGCCGCCTCGAAGCCGCCCTCGTGAACCGAAGATGCCGTGACGGCGACCGCCCCGTCCGCCCTCGCCAGCGCCGCACCCGCGCACGCCCACGCCACGATCGCCCATGCCGGTTTCATGGCCGGGAATGATAGCGTTCCTCCGCCCGCGTGGAAGCCCGATCTTCCAACCCTTGGAAGAACGCATCGGACAGGGTTCCAAGCCTTGGACGACTCAGCCGGAACAACTCAGTTGACCGTGAACTGCAGGGAGTCCATGGCACCGATGAGGAAGTAGGGAAACTCCAAACTCCAAGGAAGTTGAAAGTGCA
>CAYRFK010000162.1:0-11375 GCA_964423465.1 uncultured Verrucomicrobiota bacterium
GATTCGCCCGCGTAGCGTCCTTAACTTGGGATCCAACTGAATCGTTCCGGCTCAGTTGGCCAACAGCAGGTCGAGCATCGCGCGGTCGAGCTTGTGGCCCTGGAAGTCCTCGTAGACGACGTCGGTTCGCTCGCTGTCGAGCACGCCGAAGGGGCCGCGGAAGTTCCACATCGCCCAGCCCCAGCCGGCGTCCTTCCAGTTGGCAAGGCAGTCGGTCATCCAGCGCATCACGACGGGGTGCGGCGTGTGGTGGAAGGCGCCGAACTCGCCGACCATCACGCCGACGCCCTTCGCCTGCAGTTCGCGGAACGGAGCCACGCAGCGTTCCGCCAGCCACTCGCGGCCTGACGGCCCCGGCGCCTGCAGGGCCGGAGTCGCACCCGGGCGGTAGGTCAGGACCGCCGGCTTCTGCCCGTAGGACGGCCGCAGCACCGCCACATCCTCCGCACCGCCGGCGCGGCGCAGGGCGACCTCGGTGAGGGTCATCCAGTCGCCCTCGACGTTGTCCAGCACGAGCGCCTTGGTCCCGGCCGGCACCGGCACCTCGTAGTCGCGGTTATAGACGTTCTGGTAGTCCTTCCATTGCGGCCGGTAGACGGCCTTCGACCACTCGCCCGTGCCGGGGCCGCACCGGAACACATGCTCGAAGACCGGCTTCCCGTCGGCCTGCGCCACGAGCTTCGAGTGGGTGGAGACCTCGCCGACGCGGATGCGCAGCGCGGTGACGCCGTCGAACAGCCCCTCGATACGCAGCGGCCCGCCCTCCTTCTTCTTGGCCGGCCCCGCCATCCAGCCCGAGGCGTCGAGCATCGGCCATGAGGGCTTCGTCCATTCCTTCACGCCGACCCAGGACGCCTTGTAGTGCGTCACCTCCATCGGCTGGTAGCCCCGCGTCGCCTGCGCGACCTTGAGCGGAATCAGTTCGTCACTCGGCGCATTGCCCCACTGGCGCAAGTCGCAGATGATGAGGCGGTCGGGATCCTCCGCGCGGATCGCCGCAACCAGCTTTCCGATCGCCGCCGCATGAGCCTCCGCCTCGACGCCGGATGGCTCATTGAGAAGGTTGAAGCTGAGATTGCGGTTTGGGATGCCCTTGTAGCGGCGGGCGAACGCGCCCCAGTGCAGCGCGCAGACCTCCTGCGCCTCGGGATCGGTCCACAGCGACTTCGCCTCCTTCGGGCTCGCCACCGTGTAGCCCGGCGCACGGTGGAAGTTCAGCAGCACATGGACGCCGTACTTCTTCCCATACGCGACCGCCTGGTCGATCTCCTTCAGCGTCGCCTCATTGAACTTCCGCCAGTCCCCGTCGACGATCCAGCAGCGGTAGTCCATCGGCAACCGAACGAAGTTGAAGCCGAGATCCGAGATCATCCGGAAGTCATCCTCCCGGAACGGCTCGTTGTGCCCGGCGTTGAATTTCTCCAGCAGGTTGAATCCCCGCCACTGCGGCAGTTTCTGCCATGTGGCATCGGGCAGTTCCGCCGCCCCTGTACCGCACGCCGTCGCCACCGCCACAACCGCAAGAATCCGCTTCATGATCGCAACTCCCGTGAGGCGGCCATGCTGCGGCGGCCGCCGCCCGGCGTCAACCCCGGGGCGCGACCCGCCCGGGGCGGAAGCATCTTCCGAACTGCCACAGCATGGATCGTCTCTTCATGCGGGGCTCTCGGTCGCGACTCCGTCTGCTCGACGGGCGGTCGTAGCGCCGGTATCCGACCGGCGCCACCTTGCGTCCAAGGCCCGGCGCTGCGCCCGACGGATTCGGGCGCCACGGAGGACGCTCCATGTGTCATGGGCAGGAGCGACCGCCGGGACGGGATCGCACAGCACGACCGCCGCGTCCGCCCCGGAACGCAGACGGGCATCCGCCTTGCCCCGGACGCCCCGACCCTACACGGTCTTCATCGTCCGCGTCTTCGCGTCGTAGACGACCTTGCGTCCGGTTTCGTAGGACTTCATGGCCATCAAGACGGCGACGGCGTGCTGGAAGCCGGCCTCGATCGGCGCGTTCGGCGTGCCGCCGGTGCGGATGCACTGGAGCCAGTCGAGCCAGTGGTCGGGGCGCTCGGTCGGCTTGACCTCGTTTTCGCCGCGGATCGAGCCGTCGCGCTTCGGACCGCCCTCGGCGCTGTAGGTCGGGGCGGACCAGTTGTCGAACTTCAGCGTCCCCTTGTCGCCGTAGAGGCGCTTCAGGTTGCCGCCACTGCTGCCGAAGTTGGTCACGTAGCTGACGAGGAAGCCCTCGGGATAGGTCCACAGGGCCTGGCACTGGTCGGGTGCGGTGAACTTGTGCTCGTCCTTCCAGTAGAAGGTGCCGCCAAGGCAGACGCAGCTCTCGGGCGTCGTCGCCCCGGTCATGTAGTGGACGAGGTCGATGTAGTGGCTGCCGAGGCCCGGGACGGGACCCTGCGAGAAGTCGTAATAGCCATACCAGCCGGTGAAGACGTCGGCACGGAACGGACGGCCGGCGCGGTCGCCGAGAAATTCCTTCCAGTCGACATCCTCCGCCTTCGCGTCCTTGAGGTACGAGTACCAATAGGGCCGCTCGGCGTTGCGGACTTCCTCGACGCGCGTGATCTTGCCGAAAATGCCCGACTGCACGAGGTCGCGCGCGCCGGTCATCGTCGGCAGGCTGCGGATCTGCGTGCCGACCTGGCAGACGACGCCCGCCGCCTTGACGGCATCCACGGCCTTCACGAGCCGGTCGAACTCCGTGGCCATCGGCTTCTCGACATAGATGTGCTTGCCCGCCTTCGCCGCCGCCTCCAGGTGCGTCGTGTGAAGGTGGTCGCACGAGGCGATCATGACGGCGTCGACGTCCTCGAAGGCCAGCAGGTCGCGGTACGAAACAAACTGCTTCGGGTCGCGCCCGAACCACTCCTTCCCCTTCGCCGCGGCATTCTCCCGCGCCAGCCGCCACGGATCGCACACGGCGGAGAACTCGACATTCATCTCCTTCGCGTACTTCCTCACCGTCGTCATGTGCGCCCCCACCCCGCGGCTCCCGGAGCCGATCAGGCCGATGCGGAGGCGGTCGTTCGCGCCGATCGAGCGGGCGCGGACGGCGGCGGTAACACACCCCGGCGTGGCGGCGACGGCGGTCGCAACGGCGGAGGAGGCGAGGAACTTGCGGCGGGTGATGGCGCTCATGGACGGTCTCCTTCTTCCATCCCCACAGCTTTGGCGTTCGGTGCGCGGGTTTCAAGGCTCAAGTTGCTTCCCTTGCGGGTGGGTTTCGTGTTCAATCTGCGGGCTGAACACAGGGCAATAATCAGGGACCCACTCCGTTTAATGGTCGGAAATGGAGCGGTCCAATGAACGGACATCGATGGACGCTCAGGAACGCGCATGGCTGGACGAGTACCGGAAGGGCAGCCGGGAGGCCCTTGGGAAGCTTGTCGAGCAGTACCGCCGACCGCTCTATTCGTTCATTCTTAAGATGACCGAGGGGCGCACGGACGCCGACGAGGTCTTTCAGGAAGTCTGGATCCGTGCGATCCGGAAAATGGACACGTTCCGGGAGGAGAACCTCCTGGGGTGGCTGTTCCGGATCGCCCACAACCTGATCATCGACCTTGCGCGGCGTCGGAAGCCCTTTGTGCAGCCGAGTTCGACGGGGACCCAGACGCACAGTAACTGGATGGACCGGGTCCCGGCGGTCGGCATCGGGCCGGCCTCCGAGAGCGCGGGGCGCGATCTCGGCCGGCGTATCCGGCAGGAACTGGCCAAGCTCCCGCCGGAACAGCGGGAAGTGTTCCTGTTGCGCACGGACGGCGAGGTTCCGTTCAAGGAAATCGCCGTGATCCAGGGCGTGAGCATCAACACGGCCCTGGCGCGGATGCACTATGCGGTGTTGAAGCTGAGGGAGGCCCTGAAGGACGAGTACAGGGACATCGGAGGGTAGCCGTCATGAAATGCAGTCATTCCACGCAGTATCTCCTGCTCGAGTCGAGCGGGGAGTTGACGCCCGCCGACCGGGCGCGCCTTGACGCGCACCTGGCCGGTTGCCCGTCGTGCCGGTCGTACCGCTCCGCCCTGCTCCATCTGGGCGACGAGACGCGGGCCGATGCGGTCGTGCCGCCGCCCACGCGATTCTCGGTCACCTCCCTCCTCGTGGAGGCCCAACGGCGGGAGGCCCATGAGGAAGCCCGCCGCCGGGCATGGTTCGGCCTCGGGCCGCGCCCTGTCATGGCCTTCGCCGCCGCCGCGCTCGTCGCGTTCTCGATCGGCTTCGGCATCGTTCTCATGGCTTCGCACCCGCAGGCGCCGGCCGTCGCCCGCACGGCCGCACCGGCGGGTGCCTGGGCGATGGACGAGTGGGTCGATGTCCGGATGGACCTTCTGAGCGACGACCTGACGATGGCAGCCGAGGAACTGCGCATCGGATTGCTGTCCGATCTGTCGATCCCCGGAGAGACACTCGACGAAATCGCCACGCGGATTATCCAGTCGGAGGCCTGATCATGAAGCCGTCCCTTCCCGCACTCGCCGTCACGGTCGCCACCGCCCTTCTGGCCGGTGCCCTCCTCGCTGCAGCCGCGGACAAGGCCGCCGGGGAGAAGGATGAAGGCGGCGCAAAGATCGTCGTCCGAACCGCGGGCGACGACGCGGAGGGCGCCCGTCCGAAGCCCAACGCCGACCGGGAAAAGGGTGAGCGGGACGGCCGGGGTCCCGGTCTCGCGCCGGATGGCACACGCCCGGTCGACCGGCTCCTCGAGTACGTCCGGAAGAACCATCCCGACGAATACGAGCGCCTGATCACGCTGCGGCGGGAGAATCCCGAGGCGTTCCAGCAGTCGCTTCGCCGACGGTTTGAAGAAGCCTCCACGCGCTTCCGCGAACCGGGCGGCGATCCGCGCCGGACCAATGCGTGGCGGCGGTCCGAGGGCGGGGAAACGGTCCGTCCGCCCGCGTCCGAGGGCATGGAAGGCCGGCGTCCTGCGGTTCAACCGGACCGCCCCGAGGGCGAGAAGCGATGGAACGCGGCGGGGGAGAAGACCGAGCGCGCCGCGCCGAAGAGTGCGGGGAAGCACGGTCCTGCCGAGCCCGTGGTCGCCGAGTCGATGGAGCGGGTCAAGGAAATGACGGATGAGTATCACCGCGCCAGGGGCGAGCCGAAGGAGCAGGTCCGGCGCCGCATCCGCGAACAGATCGCCCAGACCTACGAGCTTCGCGAACGCGATCGTGCCGCCCGCATCCGCAAGATGGAGGAGGAACTCGTCCGGCTGAAGGGCGAGATCGAGGAACGCCGCGGACATCGCGACCAGATCATCGACCGCAAGGTCGCCGAGGTCCTCGGCGAGGACCCCACCGCGTGGTAGACGCTCCCGCACGGCGTGTGCCTCGTCTCTGAACGACGGATGTGCGGACCGAAGTTCTGCCCGATGCGACTGCGGGAGACCTGAGGGACCCTCACGACGCCGGGGGTCAGAATTGCCGCGCTCCGGAACGGATGGCGGCCTGGGCGGCGGCGAGGCGGGCGGCGGGGACGCGGGCGGGCGGACAGATGATCTGATGAACCCCGGCGCGCTGGCACAGGCGGAGCAGGTGGGCGTCGGGAATGTCCTCGACCGACACAGCACACGGCAGCCCGGGCCGGGCGGTGCGAGCCCGTTTGAGTCCAGCCTCAATCAGCGCGCCCAAACCGTCCACATCGAACCGGTGGCTGGATTCGCCGGCTTCCGCAGCGGCCTCCGCGGACGACCGGGGTGCACGACCGCGCAGCCAGGCATCGAGCGGGCGGACCGGCAGCACGAGGAACTCCGCATGCTCGGCGACGGCATCGGCGGTGAGCACCGCACGCGGAACGGACAGCATGGCGCCGATCGGGCAGCGCAACCGCGTCCGGGAGGAACGCTGCAGGGCGTCGAGGATGCCGCGGGCCGACTCCGCGTCCTCTTCGAACGACTCCGCCGAGTCCGCCTCGATCGCCAGCGAAACGTGGGGGCGGACGCGCCGCCGCCCGAGGCGGAACGCGGCCTCCAGAAACGCCCGGACGACGGAGATCCTCGCGGCCTCCGCGGATGCGGCACCGGTTCCGGCGGCCGCCGCCACGGCGGCGGCGAATTCCCCGTCGCCCGGCCGCGGGACGGCGAGGGACACAGGGTGGCCGGACAGGATCGAGAGGATCTGCTCGAACAGGTCGCCGAGCGCGGTACGGACACCGACATCACCCGCGTCGCCGGACAGCGAGCGAACGGCGGACGCCGCCTCCGTTCCCGCCAGGAGCGGGGCGGGGTCAAGGAGCCCGATCCCCGCGGCACCCAGATCGCGCGCGGCCCGGGCATCCTCCACGCCGGCCGCGTGGCACAGGATCTCCGCCGTGGCGCGCGTACCGGCCCACGCCATAACCTGGTCGAAGGCGCGGCGCGCCGGATCCCGTACGCCGCGCGACGTTCCGACCGGTACGGGATCGAGATCCGACGGCGTGAGCATCAGCAGCGCCGCGTCGGGCGTCAGCGCACGGGGCAGACTGCGCCCCGTCTCCAGATCGCGTCCTCCCGCCATCTCCGCCGCCCACCGCAGGGCGGCCGCCGCGGAACGGCGGGGCGCGCGGGCATGGACGATCCACAGCCGCCCCTTCTCCACGACAAACTCGACCTCCTGCGGCTGGCCGGCGCGGCGTTCGGCGCGCACCAGCGCCTGGCGCAATGCGGAATGGGCGGCGCGCACCTGCGTATCGCGGACCGCCGCCATGGCGGCGAGCGGCCGGTCCGCACCCCCCGGAACCTCCAGTCTGCCCGACGGTGCGGCGGATCCGTCCGCAGGATCCCGGGAGCATGCGACACCGCGTGCCGAACCGCCGTCGAGGTCGCCAAATACGGCAATCGACACGGTGATGGCGACGCCGACCATGCCCGTCGTTCGCGCGATTGGGGCCGGAACCTGCCGGGCGATCGACCATGCGTCGAACAGCGCCCCCAGCACGCCGCGCATCTGCTCGGTCATCTCCTGGGGAAACGGCCGGCGCGTCCGCTCAAGGTAGACGCGCTTGCTCGCGTCGCAGAGTTCCCGCCACGCATGGACATCCGGCCCGGCCTCGTCGGCGGCCGGATGCCGCTCGCGCCAGGCACCGAGGACCTCATCGAAGGCTCCCGGCGCAATGCCCTCGACCAGGATCCCGAAGTCGCGAATCAGCGCCGCGTACCCGCGCCCGGCCGCGGACGGCGCCCCGGTTGCGCGGGCAAAGGCGGTCACCGCACGGTCGCTGAACCCCAGCGTGATGGGCCGGCGCGCCGCATCCGGCATTGCCGCCGACGCATCGGCGCGCACGGTCAGCACCAGCGGGCGGCGCCCCTCGTCCGCCTCGCTCATCGCCAGTCCCTCGAGCCGGCGGATCTGCGCGCGGATCTGGTCCCAGACGCCGGCCGGGTACTGCGCCCCGTGCCGCGCGTAGCAGGCGCAGACCTCCGCCGAGAGCGTGAAGCCGGGCGGCACGGGGAACCGGTCGCGTGAAAGGTCCGCCATCGCCGCGCCGGTCGTGCCAAGAAGCGCTGTCGGCAAGGCATCCGCCTCGCCCGCCCCGGTGCCGGGGCCGAACGGAAACACGTACTCTCGAATGGGCCGGTTGGATGCCATCTCGGGTTCGCGCCGGACTCCGGCGCGCACGGACGCTATCACCCCCGCGCCGCGCCATCAACCGCCGACCGGAACCCCGGAATGCCAGCCCGACCGTTTCTTGAACGGAGCGGATGGCCTACGCCCGCGCGTTCATGTATGCTCAACAGCCATCGGGAGAACGGTCATGCACATTGCCATTCCGCTCGGGCAGATGACAACCATGGACAAACTCCAGGCGATGGAGGAGATCTGGGCCGACCTCTCCCGCTCATCCGGAGATGTTCCCTCGCCCGCGTGGCATGCCGACGTGCTTCTCGCTCGCGAACAGCGGATTGCCGACGGCACGTCGCGCTTCATGGATATGGCGGAAGCCAAGCGGGCGGTGCGCGAGCGACTCACGTGAAGGTTCTGGTCCTCGACGATGCGACCGCCGACTTGGCGGATGGTTTTCGTTTCTATGAAAGCCAGTCAGACGGTCTGGGCGAGTACTTCCTCGATGCGCTGTGGTCAGATATCAACTCACTTCGTCTGTTTGGAGGCCTTCATTCCGTCCACCACGGTTATCACCGACTGCTTTCAAAGCGCTTTCCTTTTGCCGTGTATTACCGAGTCGACGAAGGCGTGGCACGCGTGCGAGCCATTCTGGATTGCCGCCGGGACCCGGGACTCGTCACATGGAGGCTGGGATGATGGCCGGCGACGCTTCCGCCTGATCGTCGTTGCAAGCCGGCGCTCGTGCGGTAGGATCTTCCCATGCGCAGGGTTTCCAGTCTGCTACTGGCGGCGTGGTTCGCGCTGGCGCTGCTGCTTGCGCCGGCCCTGCACACGCACGGCGGCGCGGCGGAGTGCCACGGTTCGTGCGGCTCGCACGAACATGCGCCGGCGCCGGCGGACGGCCCGTCGCACGACGACTGCCCCGCCTGCCAGTTCGCAACAACCGCAGCCATTGCAACGGCCGGATCGTTCGACACCGTGCCGACGGCACTCGAAGCCGAACCCGTGATTTGTCCCCCGCAGCGTTCCGCGGCGCCACACTGCATTCTGCTCCCGCCCTCCTGCGGCCCGCCCCGGGCCTGAGTTCGAACCGCACGGCCGCGGCGACGGGTGTCGCCCGCGGCGGGCTTCACGCACCCATGTCCTGCGTACCCGACCGTCGTGTGAATCATTTTGAACTCAGGAACCACCATGTCATCGATCGTTCGTATCTCGGCCCTTTCCGTCGCCGCCGCAGTACTCGCCGGCGCCGCGTCCGCCCAGTCGCCCGCGCCCGTTGCCGCGACGCCGGCCCTCTCGCTGAAGAAGGTCGTCCAGACGTTCAATCCCGATATCTCCGCCGTGCTCGACGGCTTCTACTACCACGAGGACTCCGCCGAGGGGCTGGGCCACGTGATGGAAGAGTTGTCCGGCTTCGGCCACGCCCACGGCGGCGGCGGGGACGCCCACGCGCATGACCATGGGATCGACAACGGGTTCAACCTGCGGCACATCGAGCTGATCGTGTCGGCCGCGGTCGACCCGTACTTCCGCGCGCTCGTCAACGCCGCGGTCGACGAGGACGGCGCCGAACTCGAGGAGGCCTGGTTCGAGACGATCGCGCTCCCGGGCGGGCTGAAGCTGAAGGCGGGCAAGTTCTACAGTGATTTCGGCTATCTGAACGCGCAGCACGCCCACAAGTGGGATTTCACCGACCAGCCGCTGATCTACCGCCTCCTGCTCGGCGATCACGGGCTGAACGACAAGGGCGCGCAGCTCTCGTGGCTCGCTCCCACGCCGTTCTACCTCGTCGCCGGCGTCGAGGGATTCCAGGGCGACAACGAGTTCTCCTATGCCTACCACGGCGAGGAACCGCTGCCTGAACACGACGGCCCGCGCGTCGGCGTCGGCTGGCTCAAGTTCGGCCCGAACCTTCCCGGCCGCCACGGCCTGCAGTTCGGCCTGTTCGGCATGACCGGCATTCATCAGGAGGAGAATGACGGCGACGAGGACGGCGCGGCGGACCACTGGCTCGATGGCGATTCCACGATCTGGGGCGCGGACTTCGTCTATAAGTACGATGCGCCGAAACCCGATGCCGAGGGCGACTTCATCGTGCAGGGCGAATATGCGAACCGCACGAAGAGCCTCGATCTCGTCGCACACGATCTCGCGCCGCAGTTCGTCGGCAACGAGCGGGAGGACCGGCAGGACGGCTACTACCTGCAGACCGTCTACGGCTTCCTCCCCCGCTGGCGCGCCGGCGTGCGCTGGGAACAGGTCGGGCTGACCAACGAAACCGATCAGCCCGACGGCTCTTCGGAATCATTCGATCCGACCTGGAAGGCCTCGGCGATGGTCGATTTCACACCCTCCGAGTTCTCGCGATTCCGCGTGCAACTCAGCCGCGGCGGCTACGAGACGGAAGAGGGCACCGAGGAGGCGACCGAGATCTACCTCCAGGCGATCTTCTCCATCGGCGCCCATGGCGCCCACAAGTTCTGAAGGGGAGAACATCCATGCCCAATCAACTGTTCGTGACCCCTGTAGCCAGGGGCGCCGACCCCGGCTGGCCTGCACTGCGGAGCGCCGGTTTGAATCGCGGATCTCCGGCGTCGCGGCCGGCGCGGGGACCCGCATGGACGGCCGCCGCGCTCTTTGCGGCGACCGTCGCGGCGACCGCGGCAGATCCGCTGCGGATCGTCGCAACGACGTCCGACCTGGCCGACATCGCCCGCGCCGTCGCGGGCGACCGCGCCGCGGTCCGGTCGATCTGCACCGGCGCGGACGACCCCCACATGATGCAGGGCAAGCCGTCGTTCATCCTCGCGGCGCGCAACGCGGACCTCTGGATCCGCGTCGGCCTCGAACTCGAGATCGGCTGGGAGCCGGTCGTACTGGAGGGCTCGCGCAACCCGCGCATCCAGGTTGGGCAGCCGGGCCACCTGGACGCGGGGGCGTTGGTCGAACCCCTCGACATCCCGTCCGGCCCGGTCACCCGCGAGATGGGCGACGTGCATCCCTCGGGCAACCCGCACTACTGGGCGGACCCGTGGAATGCCCGCATCGTTGCGGGGGCGATCGCGAAGCGGCTGTCGGACATCGACCCCGCGGGCGCGGCGGCGTACGCGGACGGTGCGGCGCGATTCCGGCGGCTCGTCGACGAGCGCATGTTCGGCGCCGGGGCGGCCGCGAAGATCCCCGGGGACGAACTGTGGGCGCTCCGCGCCGCCGGCACGCTCGACGACCGGCTGAAACGCGAGGGCGTCGCCGCCGGCGGCTGGGACGCCGCGATGCGTCCGCTGCGCGGTGCGCGGATCTTCACATATCACCGCAGCTGGAGCTATTTCGCGCGGCGGTTCGGACTGGAGATCGCGGGAGAGATCGAGCCGAAACCCGGCATTCCGCCCTCCGGCGCCCACCTCGACGGACTCGTCGCGAAGGCGAGATCCGGCGGCGTCGCGCTGATCCTGCAGGAGCCCTTCTACAGCGCCAGGGCCGCGCTCCGGATCGCCGAAAAGACGGGCCTGCCGGTCGTGATCGCCCCGATCAGCGCCGGCGGCTCGCCCGAAGCGAAAGACTACCTCACCACGATCGACACCGTGGTGACACGACTGGCGGCCGCGAAGTCGAACGGAGCCTGACAAGGATGAAACGGATGATGGGATGGGTGGATGGGTGGATTCCGGGCCGCAACCCGGACAGTCCGGCCGTTCTCCGACCGATTCCACGATCCCATCCATCCATCCATTCATCCAGTCTGTTGGTTGTTGGATGTTGGGCGTTGGTTGTTGGATGTTGGTTTTCGTTCGATGTTCGGTGTTCGATGTTCGGTGTTACCA
>CAYRFK010000163.1:0-3962 GCA_964423465.1 uncultured Verrucomicrobiota bacterium
CACGGCCCGCGCGGCCGATGGCACCGCATCACGAAGCAGATCCTGCTGGCCGTCGCGATCGCGCTGGTGCTCCGGACGTGGGTGATCCGGTCCTTCACGATCCGGAACGACGCGCTCTCGCCGGAGACCCCCGCGGGCAGCTTCGTGCTCGCGTGGCTTCCCGCGCGGGAGTTCCGGCCGGGCGACCTGGTTGTCTACCGCGACGGGGACCGCTACTTCGCCGGCCGCGTCAGCGCGTCGACGCCGGAGGGCGTGCGGGTCAACCGGAACGGCGTGCCGGATTTCGCAGTCGCCCGCGACGCGATCCGCGGCCGCATTGTCTCGGTCCTCTGGCGGGGCGCCGCTGCGGGCCCGCGCGTCTCCGTCGGCGGCGGCCGGGCGGTGGTCCGCGGCGACGGCGCGCCCGGCCTGCGGCTCGTGTTCCGCATCGGCGGACGGGAAGTCTGGCACTGCGGCTTCGTCAACGATGCCCCCTTCACGGCGCTGCTGCATCCGTCGCGCCGCGGGGATGGGCTGGACGTACGGGTGAGCGATGACCGCGGCGTTTCGTTGCTGACGCTGAGCGGCAATTCCGTCGGTGCCGGTCCCGGCCGGCTTGTGATTCGCGACGGCGAGGTCCATGCGGCGGCCGAGGCCGCCGCCGTCGTCGGCGAATTCACGCCCGACGGCGTCGTGGCCGAGCCCGTCACGCTGCATGTCGAGCGTTCGCCTGCGTCGGAGCTGTCGCCGGCGATCGAAACGTCCGACCCCCCGCCGGTGGCTGCCGCTTCGCTTCGCGAACCGCCCCGGCTGCGATTTATCGCATGGCAGGACGAGGGGACGAACATTGTGGAGACGATCCGGAAGCCGGCGTGGCATCCCGACGGGACGCCGGTGACGGAGCCGGCCGCGCTGCGGCTGCTCACCTCGCTGCGGCCGACGCGGGTCGACGTGAGCGCAACCGCGGAAGGGCGGCTGGATCCCCGATTTCTCTACCTGTGGTTTTCGCATCCGGCGCTCGATCGCACGTCGTACCACCGGGTGACCCTGCCCGGTCCGACCGGCGGCCCGCCGGTGGCGGCGAAGTCCGGTTCTGCCTCCTCCCCGGAGGCTTGGAACGAGGGGCAGGGCTGGATTGTGGCCGCGATCAGCCCGGGCAGCGCCCGCGGCATGCCGGCGAGGACCGACGTCCACCTTGAGTACGCGCTCGGTCCGTGGACCGATGGCAGCGAGGTGGCGGCGGACTACCGCGGCTCGATGGCGATGAGCGGCAGCGTCTCACTCGGCGCCATCGGCCAGAACGCGGCGGGCGACGCCTTCATCAGCATCACGCGCGACGGGGCGGAGATGCCGCGGAGGCAGTATCGATTCCTCGCGCACCTGCGCGACGGCCGCCGGCTGGAGCCCTCCGGGACGAGCGTGTCCGGCTTCCACGGCACGATGACCGAAACGTTCGAGTTCCCCGTGAAGATCGGCGATGTGAAGTCGTTCCGCTGCCGGATGCGGCCGATCTCGGAGGCCACATTCCCGAGCGTCCCGCTGCTGCCTGTCGACGGCCCCGCGGCGGCCGGCGTGCCCCATCGCGAGGTCCTGCGTAACGTCCCCCTGAAGGACCGGGGTCAATGGCGCGCGCCGCGGCTGGGGGATCGCTGGCCTGACTGCCGTCCGCTGTACGGCGCGCCGGCAGACGGGCCGATGCCGATCGGGAACGACCCGCTGCCCGGGCTCGGCGGCACGAACGTCATCTTCGAGGCGGACGGCTGGCGGTTCCACATCGGGCTGCTCGACGGCGAGGTTCAGCGGGTCCACTACTCGAAACGCTACAACGGCTCCAACGATGTGAACCTGACCGTCGACGAGTACGCGGCGATCCGCGGGTCCAACGGCGGCGCGGCGTCCTGGCGGCATGAGCCGGGGGCCCTCGGCGGGACGTGGATCCGTACCGATGGGGCGGAATCGTCCTCCCCGTTCAAGCCGTTCGTGGAGATGGTGTCGGCGGAGCTGGTCCGGACGCTGGCCGCCATGCAGGCGCGCAAGAAGACGGCGGAACGGGAATCGTTGCGGACGCTCTTCGCGCCCGAGCCCACGAATGCGGCGACGGCCGGGCCGGACTCGTAATCCATTCCAGCCGCGGCTGCCGGGAAGTTGGATGAGCCGGAGGCGTTGATCCGGGGCCGGCCCGCGCCGACGAACGCCGCGCCCCGGTTCCCTTCCGGGCCAGTCGGTTTCGCGGGGTCGGCTCAACGCATTACGAAGCACGCGGCGGAATTCTCGGCCGTCGAAGAGTGGCTGCAGCCGCATGGCTTCCTTCCGGCACAGATCTGGAACGGAAAGGTCGGCGGGGATCGCGAGTTCGAAGTCTTCCAGCGCGTGGACGCTCCGGCCAAGCCTCGGGAAGTCCTGGTGCTTGAAATCCCGGACACGACGATGGGCTGTTTCAAGAAGCTCTCGTCGGGCGGCGGTTTTGTGGAGCCGCTCTCCCTGGCCTTCACCAACACGAGCAGCAGCGGCGAGGTGGAAGTGCGGTTCAACTTCCTGGGCAAGCAAGACCCCCGGCGACAAATCCACGTGAACCTCACGCTCTTCGAGGCTGGTGGCAGGATGATCTTCCGCGAGGGAGAGGCGCATGAGGATTGCCGGCTTCAGCCGGATGAGATACAACGCTCATCCTTCGTCATGCGCTTCAGTTCCAGCAACGAGGCTGAGTTCAAAGTCCCGATGGGCACCCTGCGCGCTGCTGTCCGGACGAGGTTGGAATTCGTCCATCACGACCGCAGCGACGATGGGTCACGGGTTCTTGGGCAGCCATGAAGCACACATTTCAATTCAGCCGGCTGGGTTTGGCCATGCTTCTCACCAACGCGGTCGTGCTGGGCGGCTGCCTGGTGCTGCTGGGGCTCGGCCGGGTGAATGGCCCACTGGTGCTGCTGACCATTGGCACGCTGGGAATGATGATCGGCAAACTCGGCAAAGCCTGGCAAAGAGCCCCGCCATGAAAACCATACTGAAGCTGGCTGGCTGGCTCGTCGGCGCGCATCTGCTTCTGGGCGGAGCGCTCCTGGTGATGGAGGCCACCCACGGGATCAACGACCAGGATGCCAGTTTCGCCGTGGCCCTCCTGTTTCATTACCTGAACTTCCCTTCGGTCTGGCTGCTTCGCTGGATGGGGTTTGCCCCCGGGATCGTGGCGGTGCTCCTGGTCGGGACTTTGCAGTGGATCACTTTGGCCGCTGTGATTGGCGGCGGATACCGCGCGATCGCCGGTCGAACGAACCCGGCGGCCAAGAAACGCGTGGCCCAGCCACCCGGTGAGAACGTCGTTGGATGTGGAGCATCGTCCCGATGCGAATCCTCACCGCCGCCAATGCAGCCCAGCCGGAGTGGAGATAGTACCTTCTTCCGGCGTTGGAAGTGGGGCCTCTGGTTCGCCGGAATCTACCTCGTAGTTTCCGTTCCGTGCGCGGCGGTCTACCTCATGCACAGCCACGAGTACAGCATTCCCGGGATGATCTTGCATTTCACAAGCCTTCCCGCGGATGTTTTCCTTTTCCAGGTTCTTCACCCCCTGATGCGAAACGTCGGACGATTGCCGCACGGCGAGACGCTGGTGGTTTCTGTTCTGTTGGTGGTGTCCACGGGGCTGTACTTCGCAGTGGGCCAAGGCATCGGGTGGATCGGCAAGCGCTTTGTGCGCAGGAAACGTTCCTAGAACGATTCGAATGCATGTTGCGCGGAGCCGGCAGGGAGCAAGTTAAAATCCTGTCGGCGGAACTCAAGGACGATTTCGATCCCGAGGTGCGGGAGACGATCCGCGAACTGCTCGCCCCGCCGCCTCCCCGCCGCCTCCTTGACACGTTGGGCGGGTGGGGGTACGGTTTCTATCCTCTCTGGTCGCGTTTCGCCCGAACGCTGGGCATGCCGTTCCTGGGCATGACAGGACGCTTCCATCGCGGGTGGGCGGACTGGGGCGGACTCAAGCATCC
>CAYRFK010000163.1:3972-10960 GCA_964423465.1 uncultured Verrucomicrobiota bacterium
CACGTTGGGCGGGTGGGGGTACGGTTTCTATGTAATGAATTCCATCGCGACCAGCGTGACGCTTCGGGGGCTGCTTCTGCGGCTTCTCGGCCTTGCGCCGTTCGCGGTGGGGCCGGTCGAAGGGGTGTAGAGCCCCGGACGGCCGGATCGCGTGAAGGAACCCACCGCAGGAAGCGGTGGGTTTTTTGTTGTACGGAAGGGGCGGTTGGGCAAAAGTCGCCGGTTGGCCGGCGAACGGAAGGACGGGAGAGCGCGATGAAAGGCAAGAACACGGACCGGGTCATCATATTCGACACGACCCTGCGCGACGGGGAGCAATGCCCCGGCGCGTCGATGAACGCACGGGAGAAGATCGAGATCGCCCGCCAGCTCGCGCGCCTCCGCGTCGACGTGATCGAGGCCGGCTTCCCGGTCATCAGTGCCGGCGATTTCGCCGCGGTGCAGGAGATCGCCCGCGAGGTGAAGGGGCCGATCATCGCCGGGCTGGCGCGGTGCGTGTCGAAGGACATCGACGCTGCCGCGGCCGCCGTGAAACCCGCCGGCAAGCGCGGGCGCGTGCATGTCTTCCTGGCGACCTCGAAGATCCACCGTGAGTTCAAGCTGGGCAAGGCGAAGGACGAGATCATCCGCCTGGCCGTCGAAGGCGTCCGCCGCGCGCGGTCGCAAGTCGAGGATGTCGAGTTCTCGCCCGAGGACGCCTCGCGCACGGAGCCGGACTTCCTGATCGACGTCTGCCGCGCGGTCGTGGCTGCCGGCGCGACGACGATCAACATCCCGGACACCGTCGGCTACGCGATCCCCGACGAGTTCGGCGCGCTGATCAAGCAGTTGCGCGAGGGCGTACCGGAGTTCGCGGACGGCCGCGCCGTGATCAGCGTCCACTGCCACAACGACCTGGGCCTGGCGGTCGCCAATTCGCTGGCGGCGGTCCGCAACGGCGCGCGGCAGGTGGAGTGCACGGTCAACGGCATCGGCGAGCGCGCGGGCAACGCGTCGCTCGAGGAGGTCGTCATGACGCTGCGCACGCGCGCCGGATCCTTCGGCGGGCTGCACACGACCATCGACGCGAAGGAGATCGTCAAGGCGTCGCGCCTGGTCTCCCGGCTGAGCGGACTGCTGGTCCAGCGCAACAAGGCGATCGTCGGCGAGAACGCTTTCGCGCACTCGAGCGGCATCCACCAGGACGGCATCCTGAAGAAGCGCGAGACCTACGAGATCATGGATCCGCACGACGTGGGCTGGGGCGCCACCGAGCTGCCGCTGACGAAGCACAGCGGCCGCCACGCGGTCGCCGCGCGTCTCAAGCACCTGGGCTACCGGCTGACGGAGGAGGACATCGTCGCGATCTTCGCCCGGTTCAAGGAAATCGGCGACAAGAAGAAGTTCGTCTACGACGACGACCTGGCCGCGCTGGTCGAGGGGCAGATTGCCGAGGTGCCGCAGACGTGGACGCTGGACTACCTGGGCGTCACGAGCGGCAACACGACGATCCCGACGGCCACGGTCCGCCTCGCCCGCTCCGGCAGCGGGAAGATGGAGGCGACGGTCACGCAGGAGGCGAGCACGGGCGACGGGCCGGTGCACGCTGCGCTGCGCGCGATCGACCGCATCACCGGCCTGACCGGCGAGCTGGCGGACTACACGCTGCGCGCCGTGTCGCAGGGCAAGGACGCCCTCGGCGAGGTGGCGCTGAAGGTCAACTTCGGCAGCGACGAGCTGGTGTCCGGCCGCGGGTCGAGCACCGACATCGTCGAGGCCAGCGCGCGGGCCTACCTGAACGCCGTCAACCGGCACTTCTTCACGGCCGACGTCCGGCGGCGCCGTCCGGCGCGTGGCGCGGGTCGCGCGGAGAAGCGGAGCACGCCGTGAGCGGTGCGGGCGTCGCGTCGTTTGTGCCCGACGGAAAGACCCGTCCCTACGCCGTGATCGGCCATCCGATCGGGCACACGCTGTCGCCCGCAATGCACAACGCCGCGTTCCGGGCCCTTGGCCGGAACGCGGTCTACCTCGCGCTCGACATCGAGCCGGACCGCGTCCTCGAGTGCCTCCGCGCGATGGCGGCGATGGGGTTCGGCGGCGTCAACGTGACGGTGCCGCACAAGGAGACCGTCTTTCGCGGTCTCGACCGGCTTGACGACAGCGCCCGCCGTGTGGGCGCGGTGAACACCGTGCAGTTCACGCCCGGGGGGCTCGTGGGGCACAGCACGGACGCCGAGGGGTTCCTGCGGGCGACGCAGGAGGCCTTCGGGCGCGGTCCGGCGGGCCTTCCGGTATTCGTGCTCGGCGCCGGCGGGGCGGGCCGAACAGTCGCCCTCGAGTGCGCCCGCACGGGCGCGGCGTCGGTGACCGTCAGCGATGTCGACGCTGCGCGCGCGGAGCGCCTGGCGGCGGAGATCGGTGCTGCGGCGCCCGGCGTCCGCGCGTCCGCCGTGGCCGCCGCGGAGGCCGCATCCGCCGCGGCCGCATGCGGACTTGTCGTCCAGGCCACCCCGGTCGGCATGAAGGCCGGCGACATGTCGCCGCTGCCGCCGGCGGCCTTCGGTCCGGGCGCGCTGGCCTTTGATCTCGTGTACGGCGTGCCGGAGACCCCCTTCATGCGCGCTGCACGCGAGGGCGGGGCGAAGGCCGCGAACGGCCTCGGCATGCTGCTGCACCAGGGTGCGCGGTCGTTCGAGATCTGGACCGGCGTCACGCCGCCGGTGGACGTCATGCGGGCGGTGTTGGAGAAGGCGGTGTACGGATGATGTGGGAGGCGCTGCCGAAGGAGTTCCTCACGATCGTCGCGTTCGCCTTCGGCGCGTGCATCGGAAGCTTTCTCAACGTCTGCATCTGGCGGCTCCCGCGTGAGGAGTCGATCGTCCACCCCGGCTCGCACTGTCCGAAATGCGACAGGCCGATCGCGTGGTTCGACAACATCCCGCTCGTGAGCTGGCTGGCTCTCCGTGCGCGCTGCCGCGCCTGCGGCGCGCCGATCTCGGCGCGCTATGTGCTCGTCGAGGCGCTGGTGGCGGTGCTGTTCGCGTGGGTCGCCTGGCGTTACGGATGGGATGTCCGCACGCCGCTCTACTGCATGGCCGTGACCGGCCTGGTGCTTGCGACATTCATCGACCTTGACGAGATGTACATCCCGGACCGCGTCTCGCTCGGCGGCATCGCGGCCGGCCTCGTGCTCAGCCCGCTGCTCCCCGGCCTGCACGGCGTCGACACGGCGCTTGCCGGCTTCCGCGAGGCGGCGATCGGCGCGCTGGCGGGGTCCGGAAGCCTGGCGGCGCTCGCATGGATCGGGACGAAGATGTTCGGCAAGGAGGCGATGGGCATGGGCGATGTGAAGCTCATGGGCGCCATCGGCGCGTTCCTCGGATGGCCGGGCGTGGTCTTCACATTCTTCGTGTCGGCCTTCGCCGGCGCCGGCGCGGGTCTCACGATGATTGCGTTGCGGCGGAAGGAGTTGCAGAGCGCGATTCCGTTCGGTCCGTATCTCGCGCTGGGCGCGGTGATCTGGATGCTGGGCGGGAATCATCTCTGGGACCTCTACATCGGCTTCATGACCGGCATGCACGACGCGGGGTTCGGCGCATGAACGGGCCGGACACCAACCTGGTACTCGTCGGCTTCATGGGCACCGGCAAGTCGGCGATCGGCCGTCGGGCGGCGCGCACGCTCGGGCGCGAGCTGGTGGACATGGACTCCCTGATTGAGTCGCGCGAGGGACGCCCGATCCCCGAGATCTTTCGCGACAGCGGCGAGCCGCACTTTCGCGCGCTGGAGCGCGCTTTGGTCGGCGAACTCGCCGCGCGGCGCAACCTGGTGATCTCCTGCGGCGGCGGCATCGTGCTTAATCCGGACAACATCGCGGACTTCGCCCGCACCGGCGTGGTCATCTGCCTCTCGGCGGCGCCGGAGGTCATCCTGCGGCGCGTCGCGCATGATACGAACCGGCCGCTCCTGCAGGCGCCGGACCGCGAGGCGCGCGTGCGCGAACTGCTCGCGAAGCGCCAGCCGCTCTACGATGCCATCCCCGACCGCGTCGACTCCTCCGACATGACCCCGGGTCAGGCTGCCGCCGCGGTGCTGGAGCTCTTTCGCGACCGCACCGGCGCATCCGCGCCGGCGGAGGTGGCCGCGGAGGGCGGGATCCCCTGGGAATCAGCCGAACGGCCGGGCGGGCCGCCCGGCCCTGCCCACGATTCCGCTGGGACGGAGGGTAGGGCGGGGCGGCCCGCCCCGCCGTCGCCGCCGGAGGACGCGTCGTCGGATGCTGGAATGCTCCGAGAGTCGGTTGAGCGGCCGGGCCAGCGACCCGGCCCTACCCACGACGCCACGAGCGCGGGGTCTTCGCCGCAGGGGGCCTGACGCGTGAAGATCCTCGTCGTCGAGTTCCGCGATCCGGCTCACCCGCAGGCGGGCGGCGCGGAGGCGGTGCTCGTCGAGGTCTTTAGCCGCATCGTCGCCGCCGGGCATTCCGTCGACTACCTCTGCTGCCGCCCCCCCGGCTTCCCGGCGGAGGCGACGGTGCGCGGGATCCGATTTCTCCGCCGCGGCCCGCAGGCGGTGTTCAACTACGCCGTGCCGCTCGTCTACGCGCGCGAACTGCGCCGCAACCGCTACGACGTCATCGTCGAGGGCATCGACAAGATCCCCTTTTTCCTGCCCTTGGTCGAGCGGCGGGTGCCGGTGGCCTGCATCGTGCCGCACCTGTTCGGCGAGGCGATCTTCCGCGAGGCCTCGCTTCCTGTCGCCTCCTACGTGTGGCTCATGGAGCGGCCGATCCCCGCGGTGTACTGCCACAGTCTCTTCTCGGTGCTGTCGGAGACGACGCGCGACGATGTCGCGGGTCGCGGGGTCGATCCGGCGCGGATCCGCGTGATCCATCCGGGTCTCGACCTGGCCGCGCACACGGCGCCCGCGGCGAAGCCGGCGCGCGTGCGGCCGACCCTGCTCTACGTGGGCCGGCTGAAGCGCTACAAGGGCATCGAGCTCGTGCTGGAGGCCGTCGCGCGGCTGCGCGGGCGCTTCGCGGACCTGCGGTTCGACATCGTCGGCGTCGGCGACCACCGGGATGCCCTACAGCGCCGCGCGGTGGAACTCGGCATCGCGGACGCGGTCACGTTCGCCGGCCGCGTGTCGATGGAGGAGAAGGTCGCGCGGATGCAGGCGGCGGACGTGCTCGTCTACACCTCGCCCAAGGAAGGGTGGGGGCTCTCCGTCCTTGAGGCCAACGCGTGCGGCACGGTCGTCGTCGCCAGCGACTCGCCCGGCCTGCGCGAGGCGGTGGTGGACGGGCGGACCGGCTTTCTGGTCCCCCACGGCGATGTTGACGCGCTGGCCGAACGCATCGGACGCGTCCTCGCCAACGACACCCTCCACGCATCCCTCCGCGCAGCCGCCCTCGAATGGGCCGCCCGCTTCACCTGGGACCACGCTGCCGCGGAGACGCTGGCGCTGCTCGAGGAGGCGGTCCGCACCCGCACCGCGGCGCCCTGATCGCGCCCCGTCGACCCGTCCGGGGCCTCGAGCGGGCACCTCGGCATGGTGTCGGAGTTAATAAACACCGACACCCCTCCCTCCCCGGGTCGGACTTGAGAAACCTCGCGCGTGCGTGTAGGTTGAAATATGGACAAAACATGGACAGTCTTGCTCGCGGCGGGCTGGGCGATCGCTGCACATGCATCGGCAGAGCCGCCCACGGCCGTCGTGGCGGGCCGTCCGCTGGTCCGGGCCGGATCGGCCACGGTGCGCGTGGCCGGGCTGCTCCCGCTCTTTGATGCGGTGCTGTACCTTGCGGATCCGGCCGATGCAGGGCGGGTCCTCGATGATGTCCCCAAGCGGCTGGAGATCCGGTACCGGCGGTCGATCTCCGCCGCGCTGCTGAACCGGGCGGCGGACCGCGCGTTGGCCGCGACGCTGCCGGAGGCCGCCCTCGTCCCTCTGCGTGAGCGGATCCAGCGCATCGCATCACTCTATCGCGACGTCGGCCCCGGGGATGTCTACGAGTTGGTCTACCGCCCCGGTCGCGGCACCGACCTTCTTCGCAACGGCGAACCGGTCGGGCGCGTCGATGGGGCCGATTTCGCCCGCGCCTACTTCGGCATCTGGCTTCATCCGCGTTCGCCGCACGCCGCGCTGAGAGAAGGGTTGCTGGGCGGCTGAGGTGCCGCCGATGTGGCGACGGCTCGCGTGCGCGGGCGAAATGTGGAAAATGCCGCCGGTGCGACGGACGCACCGGAGGAGCTACACATGAAGGCGGCCATATTTTGGTGGGTGCGATTCGGCGGGGTGCCGGTCATGGTCTGGCTTGCGGGGGCGGCGTTCGCCGCCGAGCCGGCGTCAAATCCCGTGCTGAATGCGCCGATGCGCTATGCCGACGAGTCGAGGATCGGGAGGCCGTTCTCGAAGGATCCCAGCGTGATCCGGTTCGGCGACCGCTATCTCATGTACTTCTCCCTCCCGCCGTTCGCGACGAATCTGGCGCCGGCGCCGGCGAATGCGCCGAAGGGGTGGTCGATCGGCATCGCCGAGAGCCGGGACCTCGTCCGCTGGACCAAAGTCGGCGAGATGCGCCCCGAGCAGGAGTGCGATCGCAACGGCCTTTGCGCGCCCGGCGCACGGGTGATCGACGGACGTGTGCACCTCGTCTACCAGACCTACGGCAACGGTCCGCGCGACGCGATCTGCCATGCGGTATCGGGCGACGGCGTGACGTTCAAGCGGCACGAGGCCAATCCCGTGTTCCGGCCGTCCGGCTCGTGGACCTCGGGGCGCGCCATCGACGCGGAGATCTTCCCGCACGACGGCCGCCTGCTGCTCTACTTCGCCACGCGTGATCCGACGATGACCACCCAGATGGTCGGCGTTGCGGCGGCGGATCTCGCCTCCGACCTCGGGCCGGCATCGTGGAAGCAGCTTGCGGACGGTCCAATCCTTGCGCCGGAACTGCCGTGGGAGCAGAAGTGCATCGAGGCCCCGACGATCCTCCGCCGCGGGAGCC
>CAYRFK010000163.1:10970-11321 GCA_964423465.1 uncultured Verrucomicrobiota bacterium
TCATGTTCTACGCGGGCGCCTACAACAACGCGCCGCAGCAGGTCGGGGTCGCTGTCAGTGACGACGGGGTGAAGTGGACGCGGCTGTCCGACCGCCCCCTGATCCCCAACGGCGCGCCCGGCGAGTGGAATGCATCCGAGACCGGCCACCCCGGCGTCTTCGAGGACGCCGACGGCAAGGTCTACCTGTTCTTCCAAGCCAACAAGGACCGCGGCAAGACCTGGTTCCTCTCCTGGGCGCGGATCGGCTTCCAGGACGACCGGCCGGTGGTGCTGCCGTACGAGTAAGATTGGGCCCGGGCTGGACCACGGCCGGCGTTCGGTGCGTTCCCGGAAGCGAAGCGGCGGGGGC
>CAYRFK010000164.1:0-1957 GCA_964423465.1 uncultured Verrucomicrobiota bacterium
CGCCGCCAGAAATCGGTGATGCTGTCGGCGTGATAGGGCGCGTCGAAGTTCTTCATGAACTCGAAGCCGAACATGCGGCCCAGGCCGACGGCCATGTCGGAGTAGCCGGAGAAATCGAAGTAGATCTGCAACGCGTAGGCAACGACGCCGGCCCAGGCGACCGGCGCATCCGGAGAGATCGCCCCGAAGGCGGCATCCGCCGCGCCGCCGACCGGGTTCGCGAGCAGGATCTTCTTCGCGAAGCCCAGCATGAAGAGCACCGTACCCGACGCGAAGCACGATGCGTCGTGCCGGCGCTCGCGAAGCGCGAGGGCGACGGATCCGTAGCGGACGATCGGCCCCGCGATCATCTGGGGGAACAGCGCGATGTAACACGCGAAGTCTGCGAATGTCCGCGCCGGCGGCGCCTCGCGGCGATAGACGTCGACCGTGTAGCTCAGCGCCTGGAAGACGTAGAACGAGATGCCGACCGGCAGGACGATCCGCAACACGCGCACGCCGTCCGCCCCAAAGACGGCGAGGAGGTGGTTCCAGTTCGTCTGCAGGAAGCCGAAGTACTTGAAGAAGACGAGCAAGCCCAGGCTGGCGGCGACCGCAACCGTCAACGCCGTCTTCCGCGAACGCTCCGCGGCCCCGGGGCGCGCGATGACGATGCCGCAGCCGTGGTTGACGGCGGTGACACCCAGCATCAGCGCCGTGAACCACGGATTCCACCAGCCGTAGAAGATGTAACTCGCGACGAGCAGCCACGCGTTGCGCGGGCCGGTCCGGTCGGGAAGCAGGTAGTAGACCGCCAGTGTCAGCGGCAGGAAGTAGAAGATGAAGATGTGGGACGTGAAGACCATCTCGTGGAAGCCTAGAGGGGAAGAAGATCTCCGTCTCGCATCGTACTCACATCGATTCGCCCTGCGCGTCGAACAAACAGGCAGACCCTTGCGGCCGACGACGCGGTCTTCGCGACGGCTTGGCCATGGCTGTACCAGATCGCGGCCCGGTTGTCGCAACCGATGCCGCATCCCCCGCGCCGCAGCATCATGCGGGAGAACGGCGCCCGACGCCTCTCCGCGTCGAGATGAGGACAGAACGTGCCGCGCACGAACCCGAGTCCTTTCACGCGGATGTACGACCAGCCCCGTTCCCTCGTAAACGAACGGGAGTCCGAGTGTCCCCACTCATGCCAGCAAATGGCGCCGGCGCTGAGCCCGGCGAGCACCGCGCCCCGCCGGCCCGCCGACCTCAGGGCGCGATCCACGCCGAGACGGCGCCAGAGCGTCATCATCATCAGCGTGTTCCCCCCGCCGACGTAGATCAGATCGGCCGCCGCAATCTTCTCCGCGGCCACGCGCGGTGAGCGGTCTCGGCCATGCAGCAGGAGGTGTTCGGTCCGGCAGCCCAGAAGTCCGCCGTAGATCCGGTCAAACGTGTCGCAGTATCCCTCCGCATCGCGGCTCGCTGTAGGAATGAACAGGGCGCGTGGATGACACCGACCCGTCAGCTCAACGACCAGTTCATCAAGTGGCAGCGTCTCGCGCCGCTTGATCTCGCCGCCGCCGATCGCAACGATTTGCACGCGGGCCTCCGAGACTCTACTTCGCTTCGTTTGTCCACACGGCC
Organism: uncultured Verrucomicrobiota bacterium; assembly: GCA_964423465.1. Taxonomy (GTDB): domain Bacteria; phylum Verrucomicrobiota; class Kiritimatiellia; order PWTM01; family PWTM01; genus VGWF01. The sequence goes on from CAYRFK010000164.1 coordinate 1,615, forward strand.
CAGTATGCCGGGCCCTCGCGCTTCCCGAAGTACTTGTCGACGATCCCGCCCATGAAGACATCGTCCATCGGCGTCTCCAGCGCCATGCGGTGCAGATCCCCGGCGCGGAACCGACGCACCGTGCCGCCGATCCCCTGCACCCGCTTGTCCGCCGCCTCCGCGCGCGGCTTCCACGGGTCGTAGTGCCCGACGAAGATCGTCGCGCCCACCGCGACCGGGCCGCGATGCACGGCCACGACCTCGTACTTCAGGATGGTCGCATAGTCGTACAGGTCGCGCTGGAAGACCGCACCCTCCGGCACCTCGACCAGCCTCGCCGTCACCTCGACCGTGCCAAGCGAGC
>CAYRFK010000164.1:2057-11295 GCA_964423465.1 uncultured Verrucomicrobiota bacterium
CCAGCACGGGACCGCGCCCGGCCTTGGGATGAAAGGCGCGCAGCACCGGGCTGTCTCCGCCGATGATCGGCGCATCGGCGAGACGCATCAGCCCCATCGGCGCACCGCCGTTCGCCGGGTCGCCGTCCTCGACACCGTTGCCGGTGAAGATCACGTACTTCGAATCGGTCGACACGTGGCCGCCGTAGACGTGGCGGCCCTCCTCGCCATAAACCAATTGCGGCGACTTGCCATCGACCGAATTGCGCCAGAGCTGCGTCCAGCCGTACCCCTTCTGTCCCGGCGGCCGCCACGAGAAGATCGCGCCATTCGAGTCCGGAAACCAGTCGGGCGTGCAGCAGTCGATCTTGTTCACCGCTGCCGCCTCGCCGCTTTCGATGTCCATCCGGCCAATGCTCCAACTCTCGCCAAACGAGTTCGCAACGCCGATGATCGCCCGGCCGTCGGGCGACCACATCGGTTGCTGAAAGAAGCCCTTGCGCGGGAACGAACGGATCGTCGCGCGGGTCCCGATGTCAACCAGGCTGAATCCCTTCGGCGAGAGGCAGAGGAGCCGGCGCGCATCGGGGCTCCAGCTGGCCCACGGGAACTCGCCGTCGCCGCCGAGAGGCTTCGCATCCGACCCGTCGCTCTGCGCAAGGAACAGCACGCCCTGCGCGCCGTGGTGGTTGTTATTGAAGGACTCCGTGCGCGGGATCCGTCGGTACAGCAGCCTCGCGCCGTCCGGCGAGAACCGCGGCAGCCCCTCGTTCCACTCCGGTGTCCGCGTGAGGTTCCGCTTCGCCGTTCCGTCCGGCCGGCAGACGAAGAGGTCGAGATCGCCCGCCTCCGTCCGCGCCGCAAAGGCGATCCATCCCCTGCCCTGCACCTCGGCACGCAAGGCGGCCACATCGGCATCCGCGGCCCGGACGACCATGCTCGGCAGCAGGGCTGCCAGAAGCGCACCACGCCTCATGATCCTCATTACATTCCCTCCAACCGGCCCGATCGCCGCGTCCCCGCAGCGCCGGGACGCTAGCCGTCCTCCCGCGTCGATTCAAGCCGGCCTTCGATGAACGATGATCCGTATCACTCGACCCTGACACGACCGGCCGCGTGGAAGCCGTCGGCCCTCCCCCGCGCGGCCTTGAGGGGCAGCTTCACGTCACGCGCAGCCGCGTCGGAGCGGAGCTTGAACGCGAGCGTGTAGTTCCCGGGCTTGAGCGACGCCGGAATCGCCAGCGCATACGATTCCCGCCAGGTCCTGTCCGGCGGCTCCGGCATCCAGCCGGTGTTGCCCGACGGCTGCGCGCATTCGAACGACTCCGGACCCTCCAGCCGGAGGACCAGCGTGTAGGGCTTGTAGGCCGGTGCCACGCCGCGGTTCTGCCAGGCGATGGACACCGCATTCGACGCGCCCGCCTTCAGTACATCGGGGAACTCCACGGCGTGGGGGAAAAACCAGTAGCCGCAGCGATTCAGCATCTCGACGGTGAGCTGCGGGTTATCCGCCAGCCAGTCGCGCGCGTAGCCGTGGAAGCCAATCCATGTTGCGTGGAGACGCTCCAGCGCGCCGCGGAAGTAGTCGGCCCCGGTCCGGCCGCCGCCGTGCGTCGAGAGCGACGACCCCGGCCGGGGCACCCAGTTTCCCTTCTCCTTCACCGTTCCGTAGTGCTCAAGTTCGAAGACCGTCGGGGTCCGCCGCCAGATGTCCTCGAACAGCTCCGGGCTGCGCACGGTGAATGCCGGGCTGAACGTCTTCACGTACCAGTCGACCAGGATGCTGTCGTCGCGGTAGCCGATGCCTGCGGCGGCGATCTTCTCGTGCAGCCGCCGGCGGTCGTTGGTGCTGACTAGGCTGGTGACGTAGTCATCGGAGATGACAAGCGGAGACTTCTTGAAGTGCCGCTGGTGGATGTCGATGTGCCGCTCGAACGCCTCGACCGGGTATTTGAGCCCGCTGCCGGACGACGTGTGCCCCTCGCCCCAGTCGCCGAAGCTGCCGATGTCGACATAGCGCAGCCACGGCTTGCCGTCGTAGCGCGCGGCGAAGGCGGCCAGGAAAGCGTCGAGCTTCGCGAGGAAGACGGGGTCATCGTAGACCGGCTCCCACGGCGCCTCCGGCCCCGCCGGCTTGCCGCGCACGAAGTGTCCGCCCTTCGCCCCGGCGTCGCGCACCCACCCCGGCGTGGCGAACTGCTGCTCGATGCGGTTCGTTCCGGTCTCCTTGCAGCTGATGCGGAAGGCGATGCCCATCCCCTTCGCGGTCCACTTCGCGATCGGATCGTCGATCACCTTCCAGTCGAAGCGGCCCTCCTGCGGCTCGAGATAGGCCCACGCGAGGCGCAGATACAGGTGGTCCATGCCGGGGAACGCCGTCAGTTCCTCGTCTCGCTCGACGAGGTACTTCTCGACGGTGTTGTCGAAGTGGTGGTGGTACCAACCCTTGTCCGGATTCGCCAGCGGCAGCGATTCGTCCCAGTCGGGGCGCAGATCGACGACGGCGGCGGCCGCCGCCCCGGCAGCGAGCATCGCGACGGCAACGGCGGTGTGGATCGCGCTCACGGGATCTTCCGACCCTGCGCCGCCTCCCAGAGGGCGTACCAGTCCTCGCGCTCCAGTGTGACCGCTTCCGCCGCCGCCGCGCTGCGAATGCGCTCCTCCCGGTTCGTGCCGATCACCGTGACCGGCCGGCTCGGGTGCGCAAGGATCCACGCGTAGGCCAGCTGCTCGAGTGTCGCCCCGCCGGTGCGCGCGGACATCGCCGCCGTTGCGGCCGCGAGCCGCTGCGCCGCCGGGTTGGCCGGATCGAAGAGACGCCCGCCTGCGAGCGGGCTCCACGCCATCGGCGGGATGCCGATCCGCTCGCACTGGGCGAACGTGCCGTCGGTCATCGGATCCATGCGCAGCAGATGGAACTCGATCTGGTTCGTCGCCAGCGGCTGCCGCATGCGGGCGTTCAGCGTCTCAAACTGCGCGGCGCTGTAGTTCGAGACCCCCGCCGCGCGGATCTTGCCGTCGGCCAGCAGCCGGTTCAGGCCGTCCGCCGTGTCGTCCGCGCGCGTCAGCCAGTCGGGGCGGTGGACGAGGAAGAGGTCGATCCGGTCCGTGCCGATCCAGCGCAGCGACTTCTCGAGGCTCTTCACCAGCCGGTCGCCCGTCGCGTTGTAGTGCGCCGTGCGGCGCTCCGGGTGATAGGCGCAGGGCACGTAGATGCCGGCCTTCGTGACGATCTCCAGCTTGTCGCGAAGCCCCGGCGACAGCGCGATCGCCGCGCCGAGAGCCTTCTCAACCTCGTAGAGGCCGTAGATCTCCGCCGTATCGATCGTCGTGATACCGAGCTCGAGGCAGAGGTGGAGCCGGCGGTTGATCTCCTGCGCCGACGGCTTCGTCGACAGCATCCGCCACGTCCCGTACGCCATCCGCGAGACCTCGATCCCGCCGGTGTTGAGTCTGATCCGTTTCACAATCGGCACCGCCTTCCGCAATGCCCCGATTGAACCCGGTGCCCGCGCCGCGGTCAACCGGTTCTCCGGGGCTGCGTGATGACGAACCTCATGCGCCGCGCAGGATTTCCAACGATTGGAAAGAGTCCAACAGGTGCCGTCCCATCCATGGAACGATCCCGTCGGACCGTCTACGCAGCGCGTGTCCGCCGCCGACGCACGGCGACGAAGACCAGTGCCGCGACGGCGGCCAGCGACGCGACGGCGAAGACGGGGCGGTAGAAGATCCAGGCCGCTGCGATCACGATCGAGGATCCGACGAGCGATGTGATGAGGGCCGCGAAACCGCTGCCGAGGCCGATCAGTGTGCCGATGATTGGCACGACGGAGCCGAACACCTTGAGCGGATTGAGCATGAGGAGCGTGCCCAGCATCATCAGCACGAATCCGCCGAGGCGCAATAGCCAGGTCCAGAGGCGGTTGTTCGCATGGGCGTCGGCGAACAGCATGGCCGCGCTCTTGACCCCGCTGTCGACAAGCAGGAGGTCGCGGCCGCTCTTCGTGATGTAGGCGGCAAACGTGTTGCCCGCCTGCCGGGCCACGACGCTGACCGGCCCCTCGGGCAGACGGCGGAACGTGATGCGGGCGTCGCCCACCCGCGGATGGGCGGGATCGGCGCCGAGGTAGAAGCCGTCCGCATGCGGCCGCGCTCCGTTCGGCAGGGCCCTGAGCCCGGCGGCTGTCGCGAGCGGCTCGAAGCCGTCGAGGCGCCCGATCACGGTGTCCGGCAGCGCGAACGCGCCGAGTTTCGCGTCCGGGGCGTGGCGGGTGACCGCCGCGACGGGCATCTGCGCGGGGTTCCCGTGACCCGCCGGATCCTTGAAGCGGTCGGACGTCTCGACGCGGTCCGACCATGTCTGTGTATAGGTGTAGGTGGTGCGCGTCTCCTCGCCACCGCCCACCTTCTCGACGGTGCGCGTGCTCTTCCCCTCCTTCCACTGGAACATCTCGACGTGCCGGCGCAGCGCGAGGGCCGTCGTGGCGACACCGAAATCCGGATCGGTCAGGGCGCCGCCCGTCGCCGGGCCGCTCACGTGGACCAGCCGTCCCTCGTTCGCCGGATCGACACGGTCGGCCGCGACGGACACGACGACCCGCGCCCCCTCGTCGAGCGCCTTTCGCGTCTTCACCGCGCGGCCCTCGTTGATGAACAGAAGCGGGAAGGAGACGACCACCAGCAGCAAGCCGAAGACGACCCCTTTGAAGGCGCTTCCGATCCGGCCGCCCCAGGAGCGACGGGTGACTTCCGTGAACGAATCCATGTTGCTTTGCCTTTCTGCCGGTCGGATACGCGATCCGACATGGCGCAGACTAGACGATGCCGACGCGCCGAAAGCGACTTCCTGTCAGGATCAATGGCCGCGGCGCGTGCCGGCGTCGCCCGGGAGGAGAATCACGCCCTGACCCGGCTGCACCTGCTGGCCACCGCCGCCATTCTTCGACGATGAACCCGAAGAGGATCCCGACGCGGATCCGGATGCGTGGCCGCTGGACGAGGCACTGCCGGACGCGGAGGCTTTCACATCCACGCGCACGCCGCCGTCCTTCGTGTTGACCGTGATGTTGGTGCTGGCATTGCCCGACACCTTTACGACAACGCTCGTTTCAAAGCTCGCCGATGATTGCCTGCGCTGTCCGGCTGTCGCTTCGCCCGCCGCAAGAACGAGCGCCGCCGTGGCCGCCATCGCACACACGATCGTAGGACATGTCTTCATTCTTCGTTCTCCCCCTGAACTGGCTGGTCCGCCCGGATCAGGCTCTTCATTTGCCGCTCTGCCGTTTCCGCGGCGCCCGCCCGCGTGCCGCGGCGGGATCTCCGTCGCCTGTCCCGCTGACTTCGAATTCCCGTCGTTCGCAGGCCCGCACGAACTGTTCCGCCACCCGCTTCAGGTTTTCCCACTCCCGGCGGATGCGCTCGGCCTCCGCCGCGTCCACGCAGCCATCGTCGGACGTGCTGCGCGTGATGACCTCGAGCAGATCCGAGAATTCGCGCAGGATGTTCCGCGTGACCGGCAGCAGCCCCACGGGGCCGACGCGCCGCTCCGATGGCGGGTTCTCGACGAAGCAGCCGTCGAACCGTTCGCATAGCCAATGCAGCGGCGCGTTGCTGCCGGCGGCGCGGCAGAGCGCGTCCACCCGGTCCAGCGGATTGGCCGTCCCGGCCGCATCGGCGCCGCCGGCCGGCTCGCACCACTTGTAGACCAGCGATGCCGACACCGACAACTCGGACGCGACCTGCTTGACGCCCCGGCCGCCCCGGATGCTCTCCCGGATGACTTCATGCGATTTCATCGGCCAAAAGGGTAGACCGCCGGGGATTCGGGCGCGATTACAAACTCCCGCCGCGATTACAGCCGGCGCGGACGGACGGACAAGCGGTGACGGAATCCGGGGCCAGACGGGCGAACATGGTGTAGACTGGCGATCAGGCGCGTGGCCGGTCTTCCGGACGGTCCGGCGGCCGCGCGCGGGAGAACCGGCATGCTTACGTATCTCGAAATCTGGCGGAGTCTGACAGCGGCGGAGCGAACACAGGCGTGCGCGGCCTTCCTGAGCGCGAACGACGAGATCTCGCGGCAGGCGCGGCCGGCCGTGCTTCTGGCACTGGCGACGGCGCTGCGTTTCCGCGAGAAGTTCCTCAAGACGCAGCCCGCGGCGAAGCAGGCGGAATGGCTGGCCGCGCGGGCCGGAGGCCCCGCCTTCCGCGCCTATCACGACGGATTCCTGCGCGCCTGGCTGGTGCAGGATCACGCGGCGATGATCGAACGGTTTCTGGACGTGCAGGGCATCCCGCATGCCGGCTGCATGCTGGACGGCGAGCCCGCCGCGCCCGACGCCGGCTCCCTCGCGAAGGGCATCGCTGCCATGCGGGAAGCGTGGGGCGACCGCTGCAGCGCGATCTACCTCGCCTTCCTCCTGGCCGAGGGCGCCGCCGAGCCCTGGACCGCGCTCCCCGCCGCCCTTGAAGCGTCGGGCCTGCGCCTCGCCGAGGCCCTGGCCGCCGCGCCGCCCGCATAGGCCCGCCGCAGACCGCGCAACCAGCGCGAGCGCCGAGCCGGGGGCCTTCCCGACCCTGTGGAGCCGTCAGATCTCGGCCGTGTCGATCGTCGTGATGCCGGGCTCGAGGCGATGGTGCGGTCGGCGGTGGATCTCCTGCGCCGACGGCTTCGCCGGCAGCAGCGGCCACGTCCCGTACGCCATCCGCCAGACCCCGATCCTCCCGGTGTTGAACTTGACCCGCATCATGTTCGCCACCGTCCTCCCGGCTCACTCAAGCCGCGTGTTGATCCGATAGAACGGCCGGAGGGCCTCGACGGGCACGACCACCGTCACGACCCCATTGCTGCCCGGAAGACCCGTGAGCCCGGGCACACCCGACCAGGACAATCCCGAAAGGGCGGACGCGGACTCCAGATCGTACCGCCGGACCCGCCCCTCGTACCCCGTTCCGGCCGCCTCGCGGGCATGGAACGTCAGCCGCAACCCCGTACCCGTCGCGATCGCCGATTCGAGACGCAGCCCGTCGCTGAAGGACTGCGGATCGGTACCGAGCACGTATTCCTGCGCGTTGCTCCACGCATCGCCGTCCGGGTTGGCGCCGTCGGCGGCCGGCCCCTCGTTCGCCGTGGTACCGAAGCGGTCATGGCGCCAGGTCTCCGCAGGCGTGCCCGTGATCGTGACGGTGAAGCCGTTGCTCGCAGTTCGAGTTCCATCGCCGGCGATCAGCGTGATGACGGCGCTGCCGAGGCGGTTGCTCTCGGGGACGATCGTGACCGTGCGCGGCGTGCCGCTGCCGCCGAACACAACCGAGTCCGGCCGGATCAGCCCCGGCTCGGAAGAGGCCGCGGAGAACGAGACATGCTCCGGCGCGGTTTCTTCGTCGGATACGACAACGGGGAACGGACCGATCCCCGTGTTGACCGCGGCGGCCTGGTTGGGCACAGGACCCACGGTGGGCCACACGTTGACGGCGTTGACGATGGTCGCGATCTCGTTGGAGGTGAGCGTGCGGCCGTAGAGGCGCACATCGTCGAGGCGCGACTGGAACGGAAACGCAGTGCCACTCATGCCCCCGAGCCAGAGCGCCGCGCTGTTCGTGAAATCGGCGCGAACGGCGCCCGCCGCAATCACGGTCCCGTTGCGGTACAGGCTGGCCGTCCCGGCGGCGCGGTCGACGACGGCGGCGAGGTGCTGCCACCGGCCCCTGGCCACCATGCCGGTCGCGCTGGATACCTGGAGCCCTGCCACGCCGTTCCCGGTTTCCAGCACGAGCGAGCCCACGCCGCCGTTGCTGGAGGAGCCGTTCGCAAAGAAGCGGAATCCGTTCGCCTGGATATCCCCGAAGGAGTTCGCCGCGACCGTCATCGTGCCGGTCGCGCTGGCAGGCATGTAGACCCAGGCGCACAGGGTGAAGGCGTTGCTCAGGGGGATCGGCGCGGCGTAGGCGGAATCGGCATCGCCATCCAGGGCCAGGCCTTGCGTACCCTGCTTCACGGGCGCGGAAGTCAGCGCGGCATGATCCACGGGAGTCAGGTTCCATCCGTGGCCCGTCACGTCGTCCATGACGCCGTCGAAAGGCCAGCGCGCCAGCAGTCCGTTGCTGGAGTCGTCCACATTGAGGGTGACGGTTCCGGCGGTCGCGAGCGCTCCGCTGCCCGACAGGGGCCCCGCGGCCAGCGCCGCGACCTCCGATCCGCTCAGCGCCTTGGAAAAGAGTGCGCAGTCGTCGAGCCAGCCGTTGAACTGGCGGTCCATGAAGGACTGCGTCGTGGGCGAGCCGCCGAAAACGAAGGCGGATGCCTGATCCGGCACGAAGGGGATGCTGGCCGACGTGCCGACGGGTGCGCCGTCGAGATAGAACGTGAACGTTCCGTTCCCGTTGCCTGCGGCCTGCCAGACGACGGCGGCGTGATGCCATGTGGTGGAGGGGGCGCTCCCCGCCGGGCTCGTGATATTCACGGCCACCGTGCTGCCGTTGCTGCCGTAGACAGTCAGTTTCACGGTGTCAGAGCCAGCCACCCCGTACAGATACATCTCGTAGGCATCGCCGGCGAAGCCGTCCCCCGCCCCCGCGTGGAAAATAAAATCGTGTGAACTCGTGGCGGCCCGGTTGAACCACGCGCCGGCCGTCCAACTCGAACCCGAGAGATTGTGCTCCGCTGCGCTGACGATCGTGGACAGTCTCGCGTAGTTGTTGACCGATGGCTCGACCAGCCGGAGCGACTGCACCTGGCGTCCGGCGAATGCGGCAGGAATGTTGGTCTGGTACGCGTAGGATCCCGTGCCCGCGCTCGTCAGGAGGCCGTTGCTGCCGCGCGCGGAATCGGTGGCCTGACCGTCGGAGGTCGTGTCGGGCGGCTCGAACGTGTAATGGCGCAACATATTCGATGCGCCACCGCCCGTCGCCTCCCAGCCGAACTCCGCGGGGCCGTTGTAGCCGACGGCCGGCATGAAGCGCACGGTATAACCGTCGGCGGACAGCACCGCCGTGCCATTCGTCGAACCCGTCACACGGAAGGTCAGGCCGGAGCTGGCCGTCAGCGGACGCAGGTCCACATCCAGGGCGCCGCCGGGCACCACCGTGGCGAAGGTGTTCGTCCCGGTTTGTCCCATCGTTTCATGGACGGCACTGCCGACCAGCCAGGCGAAGGAGGAATTCCAATAGACGCCCGGCTCGGACATGGCCGCGTCCTGCATGTTGATGAAGCGCTTCCAGGGCTGCTCGATGACCTTGGCCGCCAGGTCGAACTCGA
>CAYRFK010000165.1:0-11151 GCA_964423465.1 uncultured Verrucomicrobiota bacterium
AACCTAAGAAGAGCAGTTGGACAGGATAACAGGATGTTCAGGATTGCGGCGGAGTCGATTACAGAAACCATGGACTTCATCAGGCGAGTGCAGCGAGGATCTGCGCAACTCCATCCTGTTGATCCTGTTATCCCGTCCTGCCTGTCTGAATTGCCGAATCTAGGTTGAACGGGGACGAGCCGGAATGGCGGTGGTGCTTCGGCGCTTTTCATTCGTCGGCGACAGCTTACAATCGCGCGTTTCCCGACATCTCATGATCGACACGCTGACAACGCTTCCGATGATGGTGAAGGTCCTGGCTTCGCTGGGCCTGATCCTGGCCTGCAACAGGCTGGTCGGGAACCTCGCGGTCAGCGTGCTTCTCGGGGCCGCCTCGCTGGCGGTGTTCTCGGGGCGGACGGTGGCGGCGTCAGCACAGATCGCGGCCGGCCGCCTGCTCTCGCAGGATCATGCGTACCTGATGCTCGTCGTTCTCCTGGTGATCAGCCTCTCGAACCAGATGGCCGAAGCGGGCGTCATGCGCGACCTTGTGGAGGTCGTCCGCCGGCGCCTCGGCCGCCGGCACGCTATGGCGGCGCTTCCGGCGCTGATCGGCTTCCTTCCGATGCCGGGCGGGGCGATTTTCTCGGCCCCGCTCGTGGAGGGCTGCGACACCGCCGGCACCACGGCCGCCATCGACAAGGCACGCGTCAACTACTGGTTCCGTCATGTCTGGGAGTTCTGGTGGCCGCTCTATCCCGGCGTGCTGCTGGCCATGCACCTGACCGGGGTGGATGCCTGGCAGTTCATGCTTCTCGGGCTTCCGCTGACCGCAGCGGCCGTCGCCGGCGGCTACATCTTCGTGCTTCGCGGCGTCGCGCGGGAGATTCCCGGCGCCCCCGCAGCCGCCCCGGCCGGAGCCCCCTCGGCCCTGCGGCTGCTGTCGCCGGTCTTCACGGTTGTCGGAGGGTACCTGCTCTTCCGGCTGGCGCTCGGCGCCGCACGCCTGGTGCGCCCGGATCTGCCGGGCATCAACCGCTACATGCCGATGCTGTTCGGCATCCTGCTGGCCATGCTGGTGCTCGAGCGCTGGCGGCCGCTGCCGCGGAGCGCCTGGCGGCGGATCATGCTGTCGAAGAAGACCCTTGGAATGGTCCTGATCATCGCGACCGTGCAGGTCTACGGCGCCTTCATCGATGCGCCGCTCCCGGGTGGCGGCAACCCGGTCATCCTGATGCACGCGGAGATGGAGCGCTGGGGGATCCCCGTCGTCGCCATGGTGATGCTCCTGCCCTTCATCGGCGGGCTGACGACCGGCGTGGCGATCGGTTTCGTCGGCGTGAGTTTTCCGGTCGTCGTGAGCCTGATGGGCGTGGATCCGTCCCTCCGCACGGTTCTCGCCTTCACGGTGCTGGCCTACGCCTGCGGACACATGGGCCAGATGCTATCGCCCGTGCACGTCTGCCTCGTTGTAACCAACGAGCACTTCAAGACGGGCCTCGGGCACAACCTGCGCGGCCTTCTGGCTCCGGCGGCAGTCGTGATCCTGACGGCCTTGGCTGTCCACTCCGCCATCCTGCGATGGCTGTAGACGGTTCGCGCCTTCCGCCCGCCGCCTCGTTCAGCGGCGGCGGCGCAGGAAGGCAAGCCCGGCGGCCAGGGCCATCACGCCGAGGGTCGACGGCTCCGGGATGACGCTGAGGACGATGGAGGAGTCTGTGTAGTCGATCAGGAAGGTCGAGCCGCCCGCGGTGAACGTCCCGCCGTCAGGCTTGCCGTCGAAGGTGCCCGTCGGCAGGGCGCCAAGACCGCTCACGATGGTGAAGGAGTCGGCGTAAGGGGTCGGAGAAAAGCCCAGCGTCACGTCCAGCGAGGCGCCGTTCAGCGTCAGCAGGCTGCCGGAAAGGGCGAGCACATCAAATTGCCCCGCTGTCGTGCCGTTGATCTCGATCGACAGCGTGGCACCCGCGTTCATCGTCAGATCGCCGGCCATGGTCAGCGTACCCGGGCTGGCACCGGGCGCCACGGTGGCGCCGGAATCGACGATCAGCCCGCCGACGAAGGTCCCTGTCCCCTTGAGCGTCTGCAACGCGCCGAGATGAAGGGTCGCAGCCCGGTTCGTGGCCACAAGCTTCGCGCCGGCGTCGATCTGCAGCGTGGACGCGGCGACGGCCGAGGTTCCCGTGAAGGCCAGAATGCCACCCGACACCTGAACGGCGCCGGTGGAATTGAAGTTGCCGGACAGGGTCAGCGTTCCCGCCCCGCCCTTGACGAGGTTCACATTGCCGTTGATCGGCCCCCGGTACGCCCGGTTCGCCACCTGGTTGACCGTGAGCGTCGAGGCCGCCACACCGGAATTCGTGATGGCAACCGACATCGACGTGCCGAGACTCGCCAGCCCGCCGACGGTCTGGTCGAACCCGCCCAGATCGAACCGGGCGCTTCCCACGTCGGATCCGTTGCCGATCTCGAGGAGGGTTCCGACCGGAAGCCGGTCGTCGGCACCGGCGATCCGCATCCCGCCCACGATCACGGAGGTCGTGCCGCCGTAGGTGTTGGAGCCGCTGAAGACGACCTCGCTGGCGTTGTCCACGGTGCGGATCTCGGGGCCGTAGGTGTTCGCACCGTCGTCGATCACCCCGCTGATGGTCAGCGACTGCGCGCCGCCCGAGGCGCCGATGCGCGCGCCCGAGGCGCCTAGCAACACATTTCCAGCCCACGTGGCGGACCCGTCGCGAACGCGCAGGGAGCCGCTGTTGTCGCCGAGATAGCGGCCGTGGAGGGTCGCGGTGACGCCGGCCCCGGCCGTAACGCCGTTGCCGATGCCGAGGTAGGTATCGTTGCTCACGACCACGCCCGAGGCCCCGGCAAGCGCGTTGTCATGCCGGAGAACAACCCGGCCCACGTTGATCACCAAGGGGCCGGCAAAGGTGTTGGCGGCCGCCAGCGTGAGAATGCCCGTCCCGGTCTTCGTGATGCCGCCGGATGGACTGTTGCTCTTCAGGGAGGAGAGCAGATCCGCATCGTAGGCCAGGGTGTCGATGGTGAAGCCGCTTCCTCCAACCAGGTTGACGGCATCGGACTGAATCCAGCTCGTCGTCGTCTGGTAGGCCTTCAGCGTCCCGCCGTTGAAGTAGTTGGTGAAGGCGGTGCCGGTTTTGCGAAAGAACCCCAGTTGCAGCGTTCCCCCGGCCAGCGTGACAGAACTGCCGGACACGTTGTTGCTGAGCGAACGGATGACTGCGGTCCCATTGCTGACCAGCAGCGCTCCCCATCCTGTTCCCCCGAGGCCCAGAATGAACTCATTCCCGTTGGTCTTGATCAGAGTGCCTCCGTCGACGACCACGATCCCAGGCGGCGCGGTGTTACCGATGACGTCGGACGCGGTCCCTCGCAACTCCAGCGAGCCGCCGGTGATGTAGAGAACCCCCGTGCCGCTGCTTCCCGCAACGAGGGCACGGGGCGAGGTGCCACCGCTGGGAGCCAGGATCGTCGTCCCTTGGGCGGCCGTATAGAAGAGGGGGCTCCCGCCGTTATTGTAGACACTGAGGCGCGAAGAGGATAGCGATCCGGAGGGAAGGATGCCGCTCGGCGCCTGCCAGTTATTGACGTCGGTCCAGTCGGTCGTGTTCGACCCCCGCCACGTATACTCCGTGTACTGGGCATGGGCCGGGACAGCCAGCGCAACCAGCGCAGCCGCTGCTACGCCTGCTCCAGCGAATTTCAACATCCGGCTCATTCCGCCACCCTCCACCGTTCCGATCCGTCGCATTGTCCAAGGAACCTACACGAATCCGGCGCCGGAAACAAATGGGGATCCGCGGCCGTCGCACCTTTCGTGGTTCACGGTTTCGTCATTCAGCGTGGATCTCCGTCGTGGCGCCCGAATCCGTCGGGCGCAACGGTTGACCCGGGACGCACGGTGGCGCCGGTCGGATACCGGCGCTACGACTCCGGCGCAGAGAGGGGATCGCCATCCGGCGGGGATCGGGATGGCTCCGCACACACCGCTCCGCTTTGCCTTTCGCGGGGCGATCGGGTTCAATGCCGGACATGGCTATTCGCAGGATCGGACTGGCCCTCGGCGGCGGCGGCGTGCGGGGGCTGGCGCATATCCCCGTGCTGGAAACGCTCGATGCGATGGGCATCCGTCCCGCCGTCATCGCCGGCACCAGCATGGGGGCGATCGTTGGGGCGCTGTACGCCTCCGGCCGGACCGGCCGGGACATCCGGAAGCTGGTCCGATCCATCACCATCCGCAAGGGGGAGACTTTCCGGCGAATCCTCGGCAAGCGCGAGGCCCTCCTCAAGTGGCTGGCCGCCATGACGCCGGACTTCCACGGCCAGGGCCTCCTGCGGACCGACCGCTTCTTGCAGCTTCTGGCCGACGAGATCGGCTGTGAGACCTTCGAGGAACTGGCGATCCCCCTGATCGTCGTCGCAGCGGACTTCTGGACCGCCGGACAGGTTGCGATCGAAGTCGGCGAGCTCATTCCCGCCATCCAGGCCAGCATGGCCATCCCGGGCGCCTTCCCGCCGGTCGCGCGCGACGGCCGGACCCTGGTCGACGGCGGCGTCGTGAACCTCGTGCCCTACGATCTGTTGAAGGGGCGCTGCGATCTCGTCATCGCCGTCGATGTCGCCGGCGCCGCAAAGCCGCCGAAGGGTGCCCGCACCCCGACGATGTCCGAGGCGGTCCTCGGCGCCTTCGATATCTGCCAGTCGGCGGTCCTGCATCACAAGGTGCAGAGCGATCCGCCCGATATCCTCGTCCGGGTGGCGCTGCGCGACATCCCGGTCCTCGATTTCAGCCGCACCGACGACGTCCTCCGCCGCGCCCGTCCCGCGGTCGCCACGCTTCGCCAAGCGCTCACCGCACGGGGACAGAGATGAGAAACAGCGGCTCACGGTGTAGAATGCCGGATCGAGCAAGCAGGAGACCATGAACATGAACCAAGTCAGCCGTCGCGCATTCCTTTTCGCCCTCCCCCTCGCCGCCTGCGCCCTGCCCGCGCTGGCAGGCAAGGACAAGGTGGAGCAATTCAAACCCAACCTAGTCATCAGCGACGGCAAGAGCGGCCGCCGCTGGGGACAATTCAACCAGACCCTGCCCGAGAAGTCCTACTACCAGGCCAAGGTCCAGATGAAGCGCGTCTCCGGCGGCGACGACACGTTCGTCAACCTCCGGTTTGGCAGGGAAGGCCAGACCCTCGACGGCAGCAAGCGCGTCTACCTCAAGAGCAAGGACGTCGTCGAGGAAACCTGGACCTTCAACCGTACCGCCCCCAACGGCAAGTCCCTCATCCTCAATGCCTACAACGGCGAGGTCGAAGTGCTCCGGGTGCAGATCTGGCACGATTGAAGGGGCGACGGGGACAGAGAAACAAACCCGTCATCTTCAGGCCATCCGCGATAGAGATTTTAAACTACTGCCCATAAATTACTTCCAATGCCATTTGAGGCGGAAGAATCGCTTCTCTGTCCCCTCCCGCTCCGGTGTCCGAGCGCTCAGTTTGCGCCCCCACCGGCCCAAGCCCGGTGGGACGCCGACCTCATCATCCTCGCGTGCGCCTTCTCCTCGTCTTCTTTGCGTCCTTTGCGTCTTCGTGTTGTCCTACTTCGGCCGGAGGAGGACGCAGGCGCCGCCGCCGGGGGCGAGGTGGACGCGGATGGTGCCTGTCGCGGTGACTGCGCGGTCGGAAGCCTTTAGCGACTCGCGCTTCGTCTGGTAGTGCGCATCGGGGCCGTCCTCGACGATCCGGGCGGTCCACGACCCGGCGCCGAGGAACGAGCACGGGATGTCGAGGTCGCGCGCGGTCTCGTCCGTTGCCGCGCCGACCAGCCATGCGCCGTCCGCCGCCTGCCGCGCCATAACGATGTGCTCGCCGATCGCGCCGGAGAGCGTGCGGCTCTCGCGCCACGGCATCTGCTGCGCGGCGATGAATGCGAGGAGGTCGGGGTATTTGCGGTAGTACTCGGGAACATCGGGGATGATCGTCACGCCGGAGAAGACGATCAGCGTGCGCGCGGCCTCGGCGGCGAGGGTCGAGGGCACCTCCTGCGCATTGTCCACGCGGTCGGTCTTGCCCTGCCGCAAGTCGAACATGCCATTGATCATGTCCAGCGGACCGGCAAGCATGTTGACGAAGACCGTCGTGACGAAGGTCTTCGGCACGAACACGCGTTTCGCGTCGAGTTGCGCGTGGCAGAACTCTCGCGTGACAGCGTTCGGCCACGTGCGCATCTGGCCGTACGGGTGCACGGGGCCGTCGTGGTAGTCGACGAGCAGCCGGTTCTTCGCGCACAGCTCCGTGATCATCCGCGTGCGCGCGTTCTTCTCGGCCGGCGTGCCCTTCATGAAGCCGTACTTCACGCCCGCGGCGCCCCATTCGCCGTACTGCTTGAGCGTGTCCTCGATCGGGTACTTCCGTCCGCCAACGTCGTTGAGATACAGCCAGATACCGACGCCCTTCCCCTTGCCGTAGGCGATCAGCTTCCGCACGTCGGCCGCCTTGTCGCCCTTGGTCGGGTCGGAGGTCTGCGCGAACTCGGGACCGTACCAGTCGGCATCGAGGACGAGATGCCGGATGCCGTTCGCCGCGGAGAAATCGACCATCCGCAGCCACGAAGGCAGCGACATCGAATAGGTGAAGCCAGGCACCTTCGCGCCGTTGATGCGCCAGTCCCAGACGGCGACGCCCGGCTTCACCCAGGAGAAATCGCCCGCGGGCGACGGGTTGAGCAGTTCGATCAGGTGCGAGTCGACCATCACGCCCGGCGTCTCACCGAAGAAGATCACGCGCCACGGCGACGCGAAGCCGGGGGCGACCGCGACCGGCGAGCCGGCGATGCCAAAGGCCAGCGACCCCTTCTTCACGAACGCCATCGGGTCGCCCGCGCGCAGGTCGGCCTCATGGACCGCGAGATACGCACGATCCCCCGTCTTGACGGTCATGACCGGCGGCCGCTTCCCGTCGATCGCGGAGAGCTTGTCCGGCCCGAGGTTGTGATTCTCGCCGTTGTAGAACCACGCCGTGTAGTCACCGGCGAAGGCGAACGTCGTCAACTCCCCCGCCGCCTTTGCCGCCCCGCCGCCCGCGGAGGCCGGCACCTCGTAGCGGAACGCCAAGCCGTCATCATAGGCCCGCAGCACGAGCCGCAGGACGCCGAACGGCGCGCCGGGGCCTTCGAGATCGACCGTGGTTTCGTTGTAGCGGTCCGGCACGACCGCGCGCTTGCCCCAGACCGGCTTCCAGACCTCATCGACGCTGCGACTCGCCGTCTTCGCCACGCGCCACCCCGCGCCGGGCATCCGCCCTGCCGCGCCGAAGTCGAGGCCGAGCGCCGCGTTGGTGACGAGCACCTGTCCGCGCGCCGTCAGCGACCAGGCAAACGCGCCGGCGCCATCCGCTGCGAGGGCGACGGACAACCTGCCGTCGGGGCTGGCCGCTGCGATCGGTTCGGCCGCCGCCGCAACGAATGCAAATCCGGCCGTAGCCGCCGCCACAAGGAATACCCTGCATGTCCGATTCATGATCATCTCCCGTCGAGGACGCCATCGAACCACATCCGCCGCCCCCGGGCGAGCCGCGGCCGACAGGCCCACCCGGTTGGACCAACACGAAGACGCAAAGGTCGCAGAGAAGCGCGGACTGCGGACCTCCGGGCCTGAAGCACCGGACGCTCTCCACCTGCGGCTCCGTCGCATCCGCCGTGCCTTCTTCGCGTCCTTTGCGCCCTTTGCGTCTTGGTGTTGTCCTTCGGGCCGGCCGCGGATTGCATCGGACGGCCCGACGGCTTTACTCTGGCCCGGCCGGCGAAACGGCGGAGGACGACATGAGCGCACTTGCGGAAACGAAGCGGCACCTGGCGGGTCCTGTGGAACCGTGGCTGATGCGGCCGGTGGTCCGGCTGCAACCGCTGGTCGCGACCGAGGGCACGCCGAACATCGACCTCGCCGCCCTGGCGAAGCAGGTCGAGGGCGTGGCGGTCGTCCTGCCGCCAATCGCGATCCGCAATGCGACGCACTGGACGAAGACCGTGCTGGGGCTCGGCAAGGACGTCGACGCGATCCTGCCCGTCAGCATCACCTCCTACCCGACCGAGTGGTGGAACTCGCACCCGGAGCCGCTGGTGAAGCGTGGCCTCCCGTTCATCTTCTGGCCGATCATCGCCTACGATGAGCCGGACTTCTGGCGCTGGTCCGCCACGGACATGCTCAAGACCGTCGGCGTCGAGACGCACCTCGTGGAGAACACCCGCGCCGGCCTCGCGCTGCTGCGCGCGCTGGGCATGCGGCGGATGCTGAAGGGCTCGAAGATCGTCGTCTTCGGCGGACAGAATTTCCCATGGAACGCCCACGCGGCCGGACGGTTCGTCACGGAGGGCCTCGGCACGCGGATCGTCGTCCGCACGATCGACGACATCCGCCGCCGCGCCGCCAAAGTGTCCGACGCCGCGGTGCAGACGTACTGGGCCGCGCGCAAGCCCCGCTACATCGAATGCGGCGTGAAGCCGGAGGAACTTGCGACCGCCGTGCGCACGACGCTCGCCATCCGCGACATCCTGCGGAAGGAGCGCGCGCTTGGCTTCGGCCTCAACTGCTTCGGCGACCTGATTCCGAAGGGCGGGCGCGACGTGCCCTGCCTGGCTCAGACGTTGCTGCGCGAGGATGGCTACATCGCCTCGTGCGACGGCGATTTCCTCGCGATGATGAGCATGGTGCTGACCACCTACTTCCTCGACAAGCCCTGCATGATGTCGAACATGTATCCGCTCCGCTACGTCGGCGCCCTCACCGACCATTTCGGCGGCAATCCGCTGTCCCCGGGCCGCAAGCACCCGCGCGCGGAGTGGAAGAACCTCGCCCGCCTCGCCCACTGCGGCTTCGTCGGCGTCGTGTCCCCCGAGATGTCGCCCGACGGAAAGGTCGAGCTGAAGGACTGGGGCGGCACGTGGGAGATCAAGCGCGACGGCCGCGGCTGCGGCAACGCCGGCCGCCTCGCCGCCGGGGAGAAGATCACGGTCGTCGAGATCAAGTTCGACGGGAAGACCCTGCTGGTCGCCGACGGCGAAGTCTGCGAGACCACCGACCACAAGGGTATGCCCCATTGCGAACGCACGGCCCTGCTCCGGTTCCGCGACCTCGAGGGTTTCGTCGCCGACATCTCCCGCGAACACACGGTCGTCGTCTACGGCGACCACATCCTGGAATTCCGCGTACTCGCGAAGGCGCTCGGACTGATGATGAAGGAGTTCTGACGGCGGCGGGGTCGCCGGCCCTCCCGAAGTCGCGATCGAGAATGGGGGCGGGTGACGGAAGATGGTATGCTGTCCCCGTGGACGCACGGGACCAGATGAAGCGATGGGTGGACGGCTGGGCGGAGACCGGTCCGGCGCTGGATCGCCTCCGCCGGGAGGAACTCCGTCGCATGACGCCCGAGGCCCACCGCCGCGCGATTGCGAGTCTGCTGGACCTCGGCTGCCGCTTCCGCACGCCGCGCCCGACCAGTGGGCTGGTCGAGATGCAAGACCTGCTGGCCAAGATCCACCCATGAACCCCCTGCTGGCCGCAGCGTTGGAGATCCAGGACTTCATCGCCTCCCGGCGCTGGCCGTTTGCGTTCATCGGGGGGCTTGCGGTGATCCGATGGGGTGAGCCGCGAACGACTCAGGATGCCGACCTGACCCTGCTGACAGGCTTCGGCAACGAGGAGCGCTTTGTGGATCCCCTCCTCGGTCAGTTTCGAAGCCGGATCGCGGATGCCCGGACCTTTGCCTTGGAGAGACGCGTCCTCCTTCTGGAGTCCTCCGACGGCACACCCCTCGATATCAGCCTCGGGGCGCTTCCATTCGAGGCCCATCTCGTCGAACGCGCCACCCCGTTCGAATTCGCAGAGGGGTGCCGGTTGGTCACGTGTTCCGCCGAGGACCTGATCGTACTGAAGGCATTCGCCTCGCGGCCGCTGGACTGGCGCGACATCGAAGGGGTGCTCGCGCGACACAGGGCGCGCCTTGACCTGCAGATCATCCGGGATCACCTGGCGCCGTTGGTGCAACTGAAGGGCCAACCGGAGATCATGGACCGGTTGAACACCCTACTGTCGGACCGGTAGACCAACCCGCCACCGGCTTCCAACCTTCGGACGCTCCGGCGGCGGACGGTTCGGGACTGTGGCGAAAAGCATCCGCTACCGAGACTAGGGGCGGGCATGTCTATTGACCGCGGCCCCTTGATCGGCGGCCCCTTCCGCGCTGTTGTCTGGATGGCCCGCCGTCTGCATGAAGCATCGATGCTTGCTTATAGCGTCCCCTACGTCTCCGGGGCCTGCCGGCCGCCTTGAGTGCTCTCGCGCGGATTGAAAGGCCGGTGGATCGAACGGAGTTCGACTCCATTTCTTCCATGTATTCCGGACAGAACTCCTCGACGAGATCGAGAACTGCGCCCACATAGGGAGCACAGTATCCGCTGGCCAAGTGGTCTCTCGCTCCATCTCGTTGACGCATCATCAGAGTCCCGTTGCGCCATTCCACGCTCGTGTCTACAGCTACCAGACCACCCTCGACGGCTACCGAAACCGACACGACCGGCCTCTTGTCATCTGCAAGATATATCTGCAGCGGCAGACTCCCGCCGAATACACTTCCAGATGATCCCCCACGATGAATGACAAGGGAGGACTGCAATGCCAACAGGGCAACGCCATCGATGGGGGGGCACCTGATTACGAGAGGATAGAGCACATCCGCTCCTTCGCGGAACGCATTGTACGCGTCGATCTCCGCCAGAAGCAGTGTGGACGCGTTCCTGTTTGAGATGGAAGAACTGGTTTTGCGGAGTCTGACATCCGGTGAGAGCCGGAAACAGCAAGATCCAAGCGCCAATCGACCGCACTCCTATTGCGAACATCTTCGGCATCTGTGGGTGATAACCCCGCCCATGCGGGCGAGTCAATCGCGACCTCCGGCCGGATTGCGTCGGGAAGCCTATTCTGGCGGGGGATGGATGAGGGGCTGACTGGATGATTGGATGAAGCCGGTGGGCGGACGGCCTCCGGCATCCATCCAGCCATCCAACCATCCATTTCTCCACCCATCCGCGGCTTGCCCATGCACCTCGGCATCGACATAGGAACCACGAAGGCGGCGGCGGTGATCGTCGCGGCGGACGGGC
>CAYRFK010000166.1:0-11092 GCA_964423465.1 uncultured Verrucomicrobiota bacterium
CGGGCCGTTGAACGTGGGATTCTTGAAATAGCGGCTGATCGAGTGGATGAGCAGCGCCGCCGGCCGGCCTCGGCGGGCGATGTCGATCCAGGGAACGTCCTTGCAAATGTTGTCGCGAAAGACGTTGTTGCGGGTGAACCCGCCGGACTCCGCGTTCGGGCCGTACTTGACCTGGTACGAGTTGTTGTCGAACGTGCAGCGCTCGACCGTGAGATTCTCCTCGAAGTTGACGATGGCGCTGCCGAAGTTGTCCTCGAAAATGCAGGCGCGGATGACGCCCTTGCGGAGGCTGTGCGTGAGGAAACTGACCGGCGTGCCGGTGACCACGCCATCGGGCAGGGGACCGGAGAAGGTGTAGGCCATGCCGCGTCCGCGGACCGGTGTGCACGTCCGCGCGGCGAGGTCGGCCGGTTCGCGGCCGGCCCAGAAACGGAGCGCGTCGCCGGCCGGGATGGTGTAGCCGGGTGCGATGAAGACGCGGCCGTCGGGATCGATGGCGGTGACGCGTCCGAACGTCCGCCGGATCACCAGAGGGTCCATGCGAAGGCCCTTGAAATAGCAGTCCTCGACGAGCAGATCCCCGGACGTGTTGCTCAGGTGGAGCCCGTCGCGCGCGCCGACGGCGAGGTTCCCGCCCTCCGGCTCGAAGCGGATGCTGCGCAGCGTCAGGTTGCGGTTGTAGCCGGCAAGCATCCCGATGTTGTACGCGTTGGGCATGTCGAGGTTCTCGAACACGAGGTCGCGGGAGTACATCGCCGAGATATGCTGGCCCTCGCCGTCCGCCCGGCGATGCCACGTGATGCCGTCGCCGGCCCCGACCTTGGCGGCGAATCCGGCGCCCGTCATGCGCAGCCGTCGAGCGCCGGTGCCGGGGACGGCCTTCCAATAGGCTTCGACCTTGGTGCCGATCGTCAGCGTCGCGTCCGTCGGCGTGGTGCCGAAGCGGCGTAGCTTGCCGTCGGCGAGGTCCCAGACGTGGGCCGAGGCGGCGCGCATCCCGTCGTAGGCGGGCAGCCCTTCGAGCACCTCGACGTCCACCACGTCCCGATCCTTGTCCACCGAGATCACCCGTGCGGTGGTCCCGAGCGGCGGATTGTTGGCGAGGACGAGATTTCGGACGGAGATACCGCTCGATCGGTCGATGCGGATCTGGCTGGGCACCGCAACGTCGTTGCCGGGCGGGATGGCGCGCTCGATCCGCGTCGCCGGCCGGCCGTTGGCATTCGTCTGGCCGACGAGCGCAAGGTTGGTGGCCTGCAGGATGCCGAGGTAGAAGCCGTCGCGCGTCCCCGGGGCGGCGGGTTCGGCCAGAAGATAGGTTCCCGCGGCGAACACCACGGGGCTGCGGTTGCTGAGGATGGCGGCGCGGACTGCCTCGCTAATCGCCTTCGTGTCGCAGCGGCCGTCGTCCGGCACCGCGCCGAAGTCCGCGACGTGGATCGCCGCGCCGTCAGCCCAAGCCGCGGCTGCGACGAGCATCGACGACGCAGCGATCCCCAAGACAGGATGCATCATGGATCAACGTCTCCGTGTTCGCTGGAGGGGCGAGCTGCCGCGAGCCCGAACGTCGAACCCCGCGGACACATTTTCCGGCCTCGCATAGCTCGGCCCTCCACCATGCAGGAAACGAACTGACCAGGCTGCCGTCTCAGAACGGCATCGTGACGATGCCGTCGACCATGCGGCACTCGTGGACGGCGAAGCGGTCCTTGAGGGCAGGGTAGGCGCGGGGATAGGCCGTGGCGACGGCGGCGCGGAGGGCCTTGACTGCCGAGGGCTTCGCGAGCGCGCCCGAGGCGCCCTTGTCGCCGCCGCCGAGCATGCGCTCGCCGAGGACGCCCGGCACGGTGCGGACGATGTCGCACATGGTCTCCAGTTCGGGGCCGGAGATGCGGTAGTCGTCGCGCAGGCCCAGGCCGTCCTGCCGGAAGATGGCGCCGACGGTCTCGACATCGCCGGCCTTCCATGCTTGAAGCATGCGGTTGAAGCGTCGTTGGGCGTTGAAAATGTAGGTCAGCCGCGCGCAGTGGCCGGGGTGTGTGGCGCCGAACCGGTCGAGAATCCCCCGGTACATCGCATCCGTCTTCACGCCGGCCAGGGCGCGGATGCCGAATTCGGGGCCGGCGAGGAATGCGAGTTCCTCGCACTCGGCCCGGCGCAGCTTGTAGGTGGACTTCTCGAGGCCCGGGCGGACGGTGCCGGTGTCGAGGCTGACGATCCGGAAGTCCGGTGCGCCGGGGCCGAGCTTCACGTGCTTCACCGACCGCATGGCGGGGTTGTAGTGCGTCCCCATGCCGGCGCGGGCGAAGAGGATCATGATCTGGTCGAGCTGGCCGCAGGGCGAGCCGATGTAGTCGTTCTCGACGGCCTGGGCGAGGTCGACAACCTGCAGGTCGCCGGCCGGTTTCGCGCCGTTAACTTCCAGCACGGTCAGGATGAGGTTCAGCGCCAGCGAGGCCGAGCGCGACATGCCGCCGCCGGGGATGTTGCCGACGAGGACCGCGTCGAATCCGCGGGCGGTGGGGAAGCCGGCGCGGCGGAGGATGAAGTCCACCCCGAACGGGAACCGCGCCCACGAATCCGGCACGCTCTTCGGGGCCGGCACCTCGCCGGGCGTGAACGCGACGGTGCCGTCTCCCGGGAAGTTCCCGCTAAACAGGCGGATGCGGCCGGATTCGTTCGGCTTGTAGGCCATCCAGATGAACCGGTCGGTACCGACGCCGAAGAGTTCGGTGCCGTTGTAGTCGCCGTGCTCGACGCCGAGGCAGAAGCGCGACGACGAGCGGCGGATGCGTCCGCCGCGGATATCGAGCTTCGAGCGGACCGCGAGGGCGGCCAGTGCGGCCCTCGC
Organism: uncultured Verrucomicrobiota bacterium; assembly: GCA_964423465.1. Lineage (GTDB taxonomy): Bacteria > Verrucomicrobiota > Kiritimatiellia > PWTM01 > PWTM01 > VGWF01. Next base: position 2,852 of record CAYRFK010000166.1, read on the forward strand.
TTCGCGGTCGTTCTGCGGGATGCGGGTCGTCGTCGGCATCGGATCACCAGAAGATGGCGTAGAGGATGAGGGTCGCGATGATGACGAGGATGCCGAACCCCAGGGCCGGCTTCGATGTCTCGACGTTGATGCGGGTGTTGGTCGTGAAGACGACCGGCTGCGGCAGCGGCTTCACGATGCCGATGACCCACATGACGGCGAGGATGGCGAAGAAGCAGATCGCCATGCGATCGAGGAACGCGATCTGCGGGGCGACCTTGCCGATGATGAAGTAGAGGGCGGGATTCAGGAGGAGGGCGACGACGCCCGAGCTGCCGTGCGCCCGGCGGTTCAGCAGGCCGAAGACGAACACGGCCAGGATGCCCGGCGAGACGTAGCCCTGGAATTCCTGGATGTACTTGAAGATGCCGCCGAACTTCGGATTCGCCAGCTGCGGCGAGACGATGCAGCCGATGACGACGAAGATGCCTACGCAGATCCGGCCGACGGCCACGAGGCTCTTCTGGCTCGCCGTCTTGTTGAGATACTTGCCGTAGATGTCCATCGTGAAGATCGTCGACGCCGCGTTCAGCACGGCCGCCAGCGAACTCACGATGGCTCCGAGCATGGCTGCGAGCACGAACCCGAGGAGGCCGACCCCGCCGGGGATCAGTTTGCCGATGAGCAGGCCCAGCGCCGAGTCGGTCTTGTAGCCGATCAGCTTGCTCTCGAGCGGACGCTTGCCGGCGGCGGTCGCGCGCGTGACGACCTGTTCGTTCCAGGTTTTCAGCTCCGCGGCCTTCGCCGCGTTGAGCGAGGCCCATCCGGCGTCGAACGTGAAGATCGCCAGCGAATCCGCCTTTGCCTTCTCCACATCATAGGCGGCGAGGGTCTTTGTATTCACGAGGACCATCTTGGGGTCCTTGGCGGCGAAGTCGGCCATGTCCTTGTGGAACAGGTTGAAGGCGATCAGGCCCGGGAAGACGATGATGAACGGGACGATGAGCTTCAGGGCGGCGGCGAAGACGATGCCCTTCTGGCCTTCGCGCAGGGAGGCGGAGCCGAGGACGCGCTGTGTAATGTACTGATTGAGGCCCCAGTAGTAGAAGTTCGGGATCCAGAGGCCGACCACGAGCGCGGTCCACGGGATGTTCAGATCGGTCTTGGGCAGGACCATGTGCAGCTTGTCGCCGTTGAGTGCGAACATCTTCGACATGCCGCTCGCGGCATCCGCCACGCCGGTCGCCGGGACGCCGCCCGCGGCCAGGAGGTCCGCGGCGGGGGTCGCGCCGAGCTTCGTGAAGGCGAAGTAGGCGATGACGGCACCGCCGATGATGAGCGCGGTGCCCTGGATGAGATCCGCCCAGGCACATGCCTTCAGACCGCCGGTCGCGACGTAGAGCGCGGCCATCAGGCCCATGATCCAGCAGCAGGCGGCGAGCGAGATCGGGTAGCCGAAGAGGGTCAGCAGGTCGCTCATGGCGAGCGAACCGGCGTAGATGACGCCGGAGAGCGAGACGCCCACGAGGATGATCATCATGAAGACGGCCATCGTCAGGCGGGCCCAGTGGTTGTAGCGGTGCTCGAGGAACTCGGGGATCGTGAAGATGCCGGCGCGGAGGAAGAAGGGCAGGAATGCGAACGCCACCACGACCAGCGTGACCGCCGCCATCCACTCGTAGCTTGCGATCGCGATGCCGAGGTAGTCGGCGGCCTGTCCGGACATGCCGACAAACTGCTCGGCCGAGATGTTGGCTGCGATCAGCGAGATGCCGATCAGCCACCACTTCAGGCCGCGGCCGGCGAGGAAGTAGGATTCGCTGTCGCCATCGCCCCGGGACTTGATCAGTCCGACCGCGACAACCGCGACGATGAAGAGCACGAAAACGATGATGTCCAGAAATCCGATCATGGCGAATCCCCTTCCGCCGCGCCCCTCGCGGCCTGCCGGCATCCACGACGCACGAACAACCGCGGCATTAAAGCAGCCGGCCCTCGTCCCGGCAAGCGCATCCGCGGGGGCGCGACGAGGCACGGGTGGGCCGGATGGGTGGATGAATGGATAACCGGGGGCCGAAGGGCTCGCAACTCATCACTCATCGCTCATCGTTCATCACTCTCCTCGCCCCGGCTTCATTCCGCGTCCGTTTCGGGGTACATTGCCGCCATGCGAACGTTGGATTGCGATTTTCTGGTGATCGGCAGCGGGCTGGCGGGGCTGCTGACGGCCCACCACCTGGCGGCGCACGGGCGGGTGGTGGTGGCGTCGAAACGCGGGCTTGCGGAGAGCAACACGAACTACGCCCAGGGCGGCATCGCCTGCGCGATCGCGCCGGGCGACACGATCGAGTCGCACGTGCAGGACACCCTCGCCACGGGCGGCGGGCTCAGCCACGAGGCGGCGGTGCGAGCGATTCTCTCCGCCGGCCCCGCCCGCATCCGCGAATTGGAGGCGCTGGGCATCTCCTTCGAGCGGCGCGACGGGTCGGGCGAGGAGTACGACCTCGGCCACGAGGGCGGCCATTCGCGCCGTCGCGTGCTGCATGCGGGCGACATCACCGGACAGGAGATGATCCGCGTGCTGCTGGAGGTCGTGTCCAACCGGCCCGGCATCACGCTTCGTCCGAACTGGATGGCGATCGACCTCGTCACAACCGGATGGCTGAAGCAGCCGGGCGCGGACCGTTGCGTCGGGTCCTACTTCATCGACCGGGACAGCGGCGAGATCGTGGCCGTGCGCGCCGGCTGGACCGTGCTGGCGACCGGCGGTGCCGGGAAGGTCTACCTCTACACGACGAATCCGGATGTGGCGACGGGCGACGGCGTGGCCCTCGGCTGGCGCGTCGGATTGCCGGTCCGCAACATGGAGTTCGTCCAGTTCCATCCGACCTGCCTCTACCACCCGCAGGCAAAGTCGTTTCTCATCAGCGAGGCCGTCCGCGGCGAGGGGGCCATGCTGTTCAACGAGGCCGGCGAACGCTTCATGCTGCGCCGCGACTCGCGCGCCGAACTGGCGCCGCGGGACGTCGTCGCGCGCGCGATCGATCATGAGATGAAGACGCGCGGCGACCCCTGCGTCTATCTCGACATCACGCACAAGAGCGCCGACTTCCTCGTCAATCGCTTTCCGAACATCTACGCGAAGTGCCTCAAACTCGGCATCGACATGGCCCGCGACCGCATCCCCGTCGTCCCTGCCGCGCACTACTGCTGCGGCGGCTTGGAGGCCGACACCGCAGGCCGCACCGCGCTGCCGGGCCTTTTCGCCGTCGGCGAGGTCGCCTGCACCGGCCTCCACGGCGCCAACCGGCTGGCAAGCAACTCGCTGCTGGAGGCCTTGGTGTGCTCGCACAACGCCGCCGTGGCGATCGCCGGCGAGCGGAAGGCCTCGGGGACGCCCGCGCCGGTCGCCATTCCGGACTGGGTCAGCGGCGATGCGGTGCCCAGCGACGAGGCCGTCGTTGTCGAGCACAACTGGAACGAGGTCCGCACCTGCATGTGGGACTACGTCGGCATTGTGCGCTCCAACAAGCGCCTCGAGCGAGCCCTGCGCCGGATCCGGAATATTCGCGCCGAGATCCGGCAGTACTACAAGCAGTACCTTGTGACCCCGGACGTGATCGAGTTGCGCAACCTCGCCGCTGTCGCCGAGTTGATCGTCCGCAGCGCCATGCAGCGTGCCGAGAGCCGCGGACTGCACTACTCGCTGGATTACCCGGCGGTCGATGAGGGCACGCCCGGCTCCGACAGCGTCATCCGCGACCCCCCCGGCGGCCCGATCGTCGCCCCGTGACGCGGGGCTGTCGCGGGGCTTGACCGGCGGGGTGGGGGCGTCGCATTCTCACGGGCCGTGACTGCAGGAGACCAAACCATGACGCATCGTTCTTGTTCGACCCGCAGGGAGTTCCTCACGCAGACCGTAGCCGGCGCCGCAGCGCTCTCGCTGGGCCGTTCCGTCCACGCCGCGGAGCCGAAGATTCTCTTCGGTGCCTGCCAGGGGCCCGACAAACACACGCTGATGAAGGGCGCGGGCTACGACTTCATCGAACTGGGCGTCGGCAGCCTGCTCGTGCCGTCCGCCCCGGATGCGGAGTTCGATGCCAAGGTCGGGAAGATGGGCGACCTGTCGCTGCCCATCAGGTCGGCGGCGGGCTTCTTCCCGTCCGACCTCAAGCTCGTAGGACCGGATGTGAAGGAGGAGGCGATTCTCAAGCACGCCGACACCTGCTTCCGTCGCGCGAAGAAGGTCGGCATGCCGTTCATCGTCCTCGGCAGCGGCGGAGCGCGCAAGATCCCGGACGGCTTCGACCCCGCGAAAGCGCGCGAGCAGTTCGTCGACATCTGCAAGAAGATGGGGCCGCTGGCCGGGCCGCACGGCGTCACCGTGGTTCTCGAGCCGCTGAACAAGGGAGAGACGAACTTCTTCAACAGCGTCGCGGAGGGCGTCGGGCTCGTCGACGACATCGCGCATCCGAGCATCCAGCTGCTGGCCGACATCTACCATATGCTCCGCGAGAACGAGGGTCCCGAGTCGATCCTCAAGGCCGGCGCCCGCCTGCGCCACTGCCACATCGCGGAGAAGGAGTCGCGCACCTCGCCCGGCACGAAGGGCGACGATTTCCGGCCGTATTTCAAGGCCCTCAAGGCGATCGGCTACCAGGGCGGCGTGTCGGTGGAAGGCAAGTGGGGCAAGAACCTCGAAGAGGACCTGCCCCGCGCGCTGAAGACCATGAAGGACCAGTGTGCGTCGGCCTGACCGCCGGCGGAGCGAAGGGGAGAGAACCATGAATGACGTGAATCGCAGATCCTTTCTGAAGACCTCCGTGTTTGCGGCCGGGTACGCCGGCGCGATGAGCCTGTCGGCCCGCAGCTACGCGGCGGTGCCCGGCGCCAACGATCGCGTGCGCGTCGGCGTCGTCGGTTTCTCCGACCGCTTCCGCGGCTCGCTGCTGCCGTCGTTCAAGGTGTCGATGAAGGACATGAACTTCGACATCGTGGCGCTTTCCGACATCTGGAACCGGCGCCGCGACGAGGGGTTGAAGTCGCTGACCGAGGCCATGGGCCACGACATCAACGTCTATCCGAACAACGACGAACTCTACGCGTCGGCGAAGGATCTCGACGCCGTCATCATCAGCACGGCCGACTTCCAGCACGCGCTGCACACCGTCGAGGCCGTGAAGGCCGGGATGGACGCCTACACCGAGAAGCCACTGGCGGAGACGATGGAGGACGCCCGCGCCGCACTGAAGGCCGTCAAGGAGACGGGAAAGATCGTTCAGATCGGGTCGCAGCGGCGCAGCGGACGCAGCTACCACGCGGCGGCCGACTTCATCCAGTCCGGCAAGTTCGGCCCGATCGTCATGGTCGAGCTGGTGTGGAACGTCAACCAGCCCGGTCGCTGGCGCCGTCCGGAGCTGACCTCCACCATCAAGGAGAGCGATACCGACTGGAAGCGCTACCTGATGAACCGGCCGGTCGAGCCGTGGGATCCCAGGAAGTACCTCGAATACCGCCTCTTCTGGCCGTTCTCGTCAGGCATCGCCGGACAGTGGATGTGCCACCAGATCGACACCGTGCACTGGTTTGCCAAGCTCGACTATCCGCGCAGCGTCGCGGTGAACGGCGGGATCTACCTTTGGAAGGACGGCCGCAAGAACGCCGACACGATGACCGCGGTCTTCGACTACGGTCCGCCGGACGATCCGTCGACCGGCTTCCAGGTGATCTTCAGCTCGCGCTTCACGAACTCCGTCGGCGGCACGAAGGAGGTCTACTACTCCAACGGCGGCACGATCGACCTCGACAAGGGGACGGTCTCGCCCGACGGCGGCCTGACCGAGAAGGAAGCGAAGGCCATGAAGATGAAGCCGAACCTTCTGTCCGCGCAGAAGCTCGGCGGCGACGAGAAGGTCGAGGCAGGCGCCAACACGGGCGGCGACGTGCTGACGACGGCGCACATGCGCAACTGGATGGAATGCGTGCGCAGCCGCAAGCAGCCGAACGCGCCGATCGAGGCCGGCTTCCGCCACGCCACTGCCACGATCATGACCAATGCCGCTTATCGCACCGGCCAGCGGACGGTGTTCGACCCCGTGAAGCAGGAAGTCGTCGCGGGCGGCAAGGTGTTCCAGTATTAGCCCGCGCGGTGCGCCGGTCGTAAACGGGGCCGCTGTCTCTTCCTGCCCGCAGGGCCGGGAGGGCCCGCGGCCCCGCGGGCCGTTGTGTCCGGCCGCCCGGGTGCAAATCGCATGAGCTGGACCCGCAGACTGGACGAGGCGCGAGATGCGTACCGGCGGGGCGACATGCGGGCCTCGTCGGCCGCGCACGATCGCGACCGCATCGCCACGGCGGCGGAGCACCATGGCGGCGAGTCGAGCCGCTACATTGGCGAGGTCGTCTACGGCGGCCTTGACGGCATCATCACCACGTTCGCCGTCGTCAGCGGTGTGGCGGGCGCGGAGCTGGGCGCCGGGGTGGTGCTGATCCTCGGGCTGGCGAACCTCTTCGGTGACGGGCTGTCCATGGCGGCCGGCGCCTATCTCTCGGCCCGCAGCGATCGCGAGTACTACCTGCGCGAGAGGGCGCGGGAGGAGTGGGAGGTCGAGAACTTCCCCGACGGCGAGCGGGCGGAACTTCAGGAGGTCTATCTCAAGATGGGCTTCACCGCGCAGGACGCATCCGACTTGGTGCGGATCCAGACCAAGGACCGCCGCCTCTGGGTCGATATGATGATGGTCCACGAGCTCGGCATGCTCCGCGAAGACCACCGGCCCATGAGGGCGGCGCTCACGACCTTCACCGCCTTCGCGGTGGCCGGCGCGGTGCCGTTGCTGGTCTACCTGGCGGGCCTTGCCGTGGAGATCTCCCCCGACTCCAAGTTCTGGCTCTCGGTCGCCTCCACGGCGGTCGCCCTCTTCACGCTCGGCGCCGCAAAGACCCTCGTCACCGGCGTCCGTTGGATCCGCGCCGGCGTGGAGATGCTCCTGGTGGGCGGCCTTGCCGCCGCCGTCGCCTACGGAATCGGTGCCGCGCTTCGCGGATTGGGTGCCTGAGTCCGGCCCCTGTCGACCCTGCGTGGTCGCACCTGTCCCGCAGTCGCGGCTCTGGGTGCTTCCCAGTTCATGGTCCAAGGTGCTCGGCGTTCCGGGTTCCGCGTTGGCTGTGGATGTTGGGGGTTGGCTGTTGGATGTTGCATCCTCCCTCGCCCCGCGACCCTCGCCCCTTCCGGCCTATGCCAGGTGCTGTCCGCCGTCGACGAAGAGGATCTGCCCGGTGACGGCGTCGCTGCGAGCCAGGAAGAGCACGGCGTCCGCGATCTGCTCCGGCGTCGGCGACCGCCCGGACGGGATGAACCCGGCGCGGTCGCGGATGTAGTCCGGCCCTTCGCCCGGCGGCGGCAGTACGGCGCCCGGCGCCACGGCGTTGACCGTGATTCTCGGCGCCCAGTGCAGCGCGGCGGCGCGCGTCGCCTCGGCCAGGGCCTTCTTGGAAAGCTCGTACGGCAGACACGTCGGATCGACGCCCGCGATGCGTCGGTCGAGAAGGTTGATGATCCGTCCCGGCTGTCCTTGGGCCGCGAAGGCGCGCATCAGGAGCAGCGGGGCGAACAGGTTGACGCCAAACTCGGCGGCGAGTTTCGTGGCGTCGAGGCTGTCCGGCGTGTCCTTGTCGAAGACCGCCGCGTTGTTCACCAGCACATCCACCGGCCCCGCCACGGCGATGGTGTCGCGCAGGATCTGTTCGGCCGCGCCGGGCTCCGCCAGGTCGCCCCGCACGGCAAACGCCTCGCCGCCGCCGTTCCGGATCGCCGCGGCCAGCGCGATGGCATCATCCGCCGAGTTCCGGTGGTGGATGACCACCCGCGCGCCGGCGCCCGCGAAGGCGAGGCTGATCGCCCGCCCGATGCGCACCGCGCCGCCCGTCACAAGGACGGTCTGTCCCATCAGTTCCATCGCACACCCAAGTTGCACGATCCATCCCGCGCGTCAAGTCCGCCGTCCCGTCGACCCGTGGCAGACTCACCTCTCGGCCGCCTTGAGTCGGGGCGTCCGCACGTCGGGAATGTTACATAGTTTGTAACGATCGTTACAAATTATGTAACAGACGATTCGGGGCAGATGACGGGGGGCGTGCATCGGGGGGGCGGGGCGGATAGGATTCCAATCGTCGGGCGAGCCGGTGCGGCGGGGTTTCAAGGGTTGGAACCCGGCGGCGCGGGCGGAGGGCGGAGCGGCATGGACGACATTACGGGGCTGGATC
>CAYRFK010000167.1:0-11075 GCA_964423465.1 uncultured Verrucomicrobiota bacterium
GAGGCAGCGAAGTGGGCCATCCGCCGCGGCTGGATCCACTCGGCACACTGACCGGCACCGGACACGCACACTCCAGGGGCAAGGACTGGACCTTCGACGTTCAGACCTGCAGATGAGCATGACGCAGAAAGGCGAGGTGGATGCGGTCGGTTTGGCGGTCAGGCTCGACGCCAGTTCTCGAACGCCCGGCCTGCCCCCTGAAACCAGAAGTGGAATCGCCCCCCCACTTGAAGTCCCACCAATCGGACGGGACATCAGGTGGGAAAGCACACGTTTCCGCTCCTGCTCTTCCCCGACCGCGGATGACACCCGGGGAGCTAGTGTGCTGTCCCGCAAATGACTACGCAAAACGCGCAAGTGCCTGTCATTCCGAGTGGAGCGAGGAATCTCGGGCTTGATCGCACGGCAAGAGATCCTTCGCTTTGCTCAGGATGACCTTCATTTTGTAAGCCTATTTCCGAGACAGCACACTAGTCCTTCAGCTCGATCCGATAGAAGGACCCGCCAGCGCTCGGCATGTCGTCTGTGTGAACATTGAGCGGGGGTGACGCTGGGATGTTGGTTCGAAGATCAAAGAAACCGCCCATCAGGTTGGTAGACTTACGCAAATCGTAGAGGCGATTCGACTCGCTCCGCCATCGGATGATGAATCCGTCTCCGGGAGCGGAATCGCCACGCTGGATGCGGAGCGCCGACGTGCTGTTGCTGGCATCGGTGCCCGCCCGGAACTCCCAGGCATTCAGGAACCCATCGCCATCGAGATCGCCCATCGCATCGTTGGAGAAGGGATCCAGCCCGCACCGCCGCTCCCACCAGTTCGGCATGCCGTCCCCGTCGTTGTCCGAGAGAACGGTGACTGTCCAGTTGGTCCAGACATTGGTCCACGCGCCATCGCTCACGCGCACGCGCAGCGTGTGGGAGCCCGCATCTCCCCACTGCGCTGTCTGCACATAGTCGGGCGCATTCGATCCGGCGACCAATCCGTCCCACAGCCAGAGATAGCTGAGCGCATGGCCCTCCGGATCGTCAGCCGCGACGCCGAACACCCGGGATGTGCCCTCGCCGATCGCCGTGTTGAACACATCCGGCCAGTTGGAACTGATCACCGGCGGGTGGTTAGTCATGACGTTGCCGAAGTCCAGCCCTTCCGCGCTCTGCCCGCCAGACAGCACGATCGAGTAGTACGGTCTCGACCCGAGCGGCGGCAGAAATGCAATATCCGGCGCGTAGTTCATGCTGCCCGACTGACTGAACGTGCTGGCCAGGTAGTTCGTCTGAGAGCCCGCTGATATGCCGATCATGCCCCCGTTGGCATTCCCGGCGCCATACGAGCAGCGGATGCTGCCGTCCGGGAACAACGAAACGGAGAACTCGACGGCTGGCGAACTGATGTAGTACGTGCCAATCCAGCGAATCGTGACGTGGTCCGCCCCCGCGTCGACGTATATGTCGCCGGCCGACCACCAGGAGGCGAGATTCGCCCACATCCCCGCGATCATCCGCCGTCCCGCCAGTTCACTCAGAGATGGGGTCGAGTCTGACTGCCCGTAGTCAAATGTAATCCGTCCGTTGGAGTCCACATAGCAGTTGGTGTATGTCTGGCCGTAGAATGGAAATGCGAACGGTAGCGACAGGGGCCACCAAGCATCGTCAGCCCTCCAGCCGCGAGCGCTGCCGGAGGCCGCGAACGCGTTTGTTGAGATCGCTTCCGAGTAGTTCGTGCGTATCACGCCTATCGACGGATAAACCTGCGCCCAGTTGGATGGGACAACTTCCGCGATCCGGTATGCTCCAGCGATCAGATTGGTGAACGCGTAACTCCCTCCCGCATCGGTGGTCACGCTTTGCTCCCCAGTGTCCAACTGCTGATTGCCGTTCGCATCGATGTAGATCCGGCACCCCATGACTCCGGGCTCGCCTCCATCCCACACGCTATTCGCATTGATGTCGTTCCACTTGTTCCCATGTATCTCAGCGGGCCGCAGGTAACTGCCGAAATCGACACCGGACACGCTCTGCTCGCTTGCGAGGTCGATCCGGTAATCGGCCGTCGGGGGTGATGTGACAGTCCAACCCAGGGGGGTGGACTGCCTTACGAGATGGCGGCCGGCCAGTGCGAACAGTTGATAATGCCCGTCGGGTCCTGAAACGACCATGGGCTCGCCCTCGCTCTGCCAGCCGTCTTCGTCGTCGTCGAGATAGATGACCCACCCTGGAAGCGGCGGTTCACCCGAATCCCTGACCCCATTCCCATTCAGGTCGCTCCAGACTGCGCCGAGGATCCATCCGTAGCGAGTGTTCCCGAAGTCCTGATGAGCAAGGGAGTCTCCGCTCGTGGCAACGGCCCGCTCGGGGGCAACGGCCACCGGATACTGCAGCGCGACGCGAATCATGCTTGGCCCCAAGTTCTGGATCGAAACAGAGGGCGTGATCGTGCACGAGACCACGCCGTCCTGCGCCCATGAGGCCAGCTGAGACCGAGGCAGGCTCACCGGCGTGCTGGTGACGTAGTAGGACGGCAGCGGGGTGCCCTCCATATCCAGCGCCAGGAAACGGGATGCCGCATCAACATTGCCGGTCACACTGAGCGTCAGAAGGCCGTCTCCCGATGGGGGAGCCGCGTTCGAGAATGCGAATCGCAGAACATACGGCCAGTACAGGTTGTTCAGTTGGACCAGGCTGCCCCTCCACGTCAGATTGGACGCTTGGAAGCCATGCGTCTGCGCCCACCCGGACTGCTGCTTCTCGAGCACGCAGTACGCGCCAGGCAAGAGCCCGTCGAACGCATAGATCCCGTTGGTATCGGTGGCGACGTACCGATCATCCGTATCCAAGACGGCGTTCGTATTGAGATCAAGGAAGACGATCCAGCCTGCCAGAGGCGGCTCGCCGACGCCCCGGTCCCCGTTGCCGTCCAGATCGTGCCACTTGGCGCCACTGATCGAGCAGTACTGCGCCGCACCGAAGTCGATATCCGTCAGAATGTCACCCGGCAGCACGTCCACGGTTGGTGTCACGAAAGGAGCCGTTTCACCCCAACCGTCGGGCAGGATCTGCCGCACGCCATACCGGCAGGGAAGGAGATCCGTCAGAACATAACAGCCGTTGGTGTCGGTGAGCGCCATCGGCTCCCCCCCGTCGGCCACACCGTTGTTGTTGCGATCCGCGAAGACGGTCCGCCCATCCAACGCATGCTCACCGGTGCCCCATGCCCCATCGCCATCCACGTCGTGCCACACTCGCCCGCGTATCTCCGCCGGGAGTGCTTGGACGTTCCCGAAGTCCAAGCCAGAGAGCGTCTGACTCGGCGAGAGAGCGACAACGTGCACGCCCGGTGGTGCGGACGCCGAAACGTTGTCAACCAGGAGCGCAGAGTCCACCAAACCATCGCCGACATCGACGACGCCAACCGCGATGGTGTAGACACCTCCTGTCGGAACGGTGTACGAGAAGGAGCCCCACCCCGTCTCACGCACAAGGCGGGTGGAAGACAGGACCACGGCGTCTCCCGCGCCAGCAAAGGACTGCGGCACACCGGCAACTGAGACAAAGGCGAAATCCTCATACGACAGCAGCCCGTCCTCGTCCGTGACGAAATCCCAGTCAATCGTAAGAACCGTTCCGGCTTGAGCCACGATCGTCTGCCGAGCCGCCGATCCCTCAACGGCCAATCCATGTCCCAAGGCGTCGAGGCTCCCGAGCGGCAGATCGAGGAATGACTCAACGTTGGTGGCGGGAACCGCGCCCGCTGCTGACGTGAGCAGCATCTGGCCATTGCCGCGGGTCGGTCCTGTGCCGAAGAAGGCCGTCGCGATCTGGGCATCGCCAACTGACGGCCATGACGCCAGCCCGCCGGACTCAAAACTCCCGTCGGCGACCAGTTCGGTGCCAGACGAGGGGAAAGCACGCGTCCAGCCCGTCTCCGCAGCCTCGGCAATCCGGTAGGCGGACGGAGGGAGGTTCGTGAAGGCGTACTGCCCATCGGCGTCCGTCGTGGTCGTTGGCTCGCCGGCATCGCACCGGCCGTTTCCGTTCTGATCGAGGAATATGGCCCAGTTCGGAACGCCGGACTCGCCCGGATCCCGAATGCCATCGGCATCGTCATCGCTCCACTTCCGTCCGTGCAGTTCACCCGGCGGATACGACCAGTTCCCAAAGTCAGCGTTGGTGATGTCTGATCCGCTGTCCTCCGGGACGACGATCTGATAGGAGCCGTTCGAAGGGTGTGTCTGAACCCATCCCGCTTGGAGGACTTGGGCGACGTCGTAGATGCCAGGCGGCATGCCGTCGAAGCGGAATGAGCCCGCCCCCCCGCCCTGACCGGATGCCTGGATCCCCCATATCTGCCCAGAGGGACGCCTGACAAGCCGCACGGTCCAGCCGTCGATACCGGGCTCCCCTGCCTGGCGCGCGCCGTCGCCGTCGAGATCCCTCCACACCACACCCGATATGGAATGCGGATCCGACTGGACGATGTAGTACGGGATCCGTCCGCCTTCGGGGTTCCGTTTCGGACTGTTGGCATCAGCGTGGTGCCCCTCGAACTGCGCCTCAACCCAGAACTGCACCCGCGTCCCCCCTGGTTGAGATGGAATCGGAGCCACTGTCTGATAGGTGAAGGCCCGCGTGACGCTGTTGCTTCCGATGCAGACCATCGGCAGGACGTTGGTGATTCCCCACGCGCCGTTGGTCGCCGCGTTGTAGAGCGTCCGCAGCTCGATATTCGTCGGGTCCATAAACAGGTCGCAGACGACGATGGATACGTGAACGCTATCCGTATGCATCGGTGCAGCCGGAGCGAGTTGCACATCCTTCAGCACGAGATCAGCCGCCAGCGGGTCCGTGACCAGGACTTCGTCAAGGCAGATCCGCGCTGCAGGCGCCGACGTGTCCGCCGCGATTCGGACGTAGCGACCCGCCCGGTCGCACCGGGATGTCACCAGCAGCACATAGTTCGTGTCCAAGCCACTGAGCAGCGGCGCGATGCTGGTCCACTCGGACGCATTGGTTCCCCCGGTAGCCGACGACTGAATGAGAAGCTTCGCCGGGATGCCGGAGGAGGTGTTGTAGTTGCGCCAGCGGAAACTGATCTCGCCGATGCCGTTCGGAAGCACCTGCGCTCTCACATTCGGCGGCACCCATGTATTGCACGGATAGCCAACGCCCGACAGCCCGTTGTTGAGGATGCAGCTATTGCCGAGATAGCGCCGGGACGCATCATGGCCGACCCAGGCGTTGTCGGCCGACCATCCAACCGGATCAGCTCCTGAGACCAGCCGTACATCGTCTAGTTGGAGGCGGCCCGATCCAACCGTGGTGGGCATCACGCGAACATAGACGGGCAGGTTCGTGACGATCCACAACGAGTACGCCTGATACAGGGTCGAACTACTCATGACCGAATCCAGCGTACGCCAGCTGTCCGGCGCACTTGGGACGCTGAGTTGCACTGAAAACTGAACCGGGGCGCCGTTCGCGCTCCGGAACCAGAAATCAAGAAGGCTGACCTCGTTCGTCATCAGCGGCGAACGAAGGTACATCGGGCCGTCCGCCCGACGCGGATCGAACTCGCAGCAGTTGCCGCTGCGAGCCCCCTCTGATGTGATCCAGCTCTCCGCCGCCACCCACCCGTCGGTGAACTTCGTGTCGGCATACCATTCACTGACGGCAAAGTCGTCGAGCCACAGGCTGTCGTTCCCCTCTTCATGGGTGACGATGACGCTGCGTGTTGTGGTCGTGTTAAGCGTGATATTGGTGAAGATCCACGCGCTGTACCCCGCGATGTTCGTGATTCGCAGCAGGGCCGAACCCCACTGCGACCGGGCTTCGTACGACGGGTAGTTGGTGGGGCCCAACCAAAGCGCCGCGCCCAGCGGCACGCCGCTCGTGGTTGCCGCCGAACAGGAGAATCGAACGGTTCCGATCCCGCGCAGGGGAAACGGTTCCTCATGCGTCAGGATCAGGAACCCCTGCTGGACAACAGGCCGAGTCTGGCTGGAATATCCCCTTGCGGTTGCCCCCTGGATTCTGGACTCATAGATCGCCCACGGCCCCACGGAAGACAGATCCCACCGGTTCGTGTAATAGCTCGCGTTGTACCAGAATCCCGTCGAGAAATTCTCGTATCGCCATCGAGTCTGGTTCGTGGGCCAGACGTCAAAATCCAGGGACAGCGGCTGCGCCTTAGGATCGCTCAACGACGAGATGTACAACCCCGTGGGTGGCCACCGCTCGAAGTCCTGATACCGGCATCGCTGGAGGCTGTAAAGCCAGGTTCGCTCGTCAAACCGGAACAGATACTGCCCGGGCGAAACATCCGAGGCGCTGATCGGGCTCGGCCCGGGATAGCCGACTCGCCAGAGCGGCAGATTGGTCTTCCACGCTCCAGGATCACCCCAGTTCGTCACGCCCGGCGAGTAGCCGCTGCCCGTGTAGTGGTCGAGCCCCTCAAAGAGGAAGGACAGGCCATTCACGCAACCCGTGACGTCCAGGACTCCCTGCCACTGATGCTCACCGGCCAGGGACAGAGATCCTCGAACCGCCTCGGATGTCACGCATACCCGCGAAAAGTCCGAGCGGAACAGACGAGCGGCGTAGTTTGTCGGAATCGGCGAGTTCGTGCCAATCACGGTCGCCGTGCCGGGGAAGAACTGCGGGCTGCGACCCAACTCCGGCCGATGGGAGTACCCCGAGAACTCGCTCTGGATGTAGAATTGAACGGCCGTCACCGCGCCAAGTGCAGGGATACTTGAGACCGTGACGTACCGGTTGCCGACATCTTTCTGCATGGCCATCGGCCCCTGAAGAGGACCGCCGGGAAAGCGGCACCAGACATTGGCATGAAGATCGAACGCAGGCGTACCCGGCGTTCGGGACGCGAGCTCGCAGGATATGCGAACAAGGTCAGCCGTGGATGGATACCCCGGATGAATCATGATGTTGCGGGCTGTAACCATGGCAGACGGATTCGACAGCTCGAAGTTGTCCAAGCCGAGCCAGTAGCCGTTCGGCGTCACCCCCTTGCGCACACGCACACAGATCGGATCCCATCCCTCCAGCGCCATCGCATAGCTGTTCCAGTTCGTGCCGCTGTTGACGTATGAGCTGACGTTGCTCCAGTCCATTCCGTCGCGGGAGACGTCCACATAGACGGTGATGTCTCCGGCGTTCGCGTTCTTGGCCTTGAATGCGATGATCAAACTGCCGTACGGCGACGGGGTCAGCGGGCTCGCGACGTATGATTCGGTGATCCCGAGACTCCCGCTGACGAGTACCGCCGCATTGGACGGCGTCACGGAGCCAATCTTGGCCTGGTTCGTCCGGACGGCGCCACCGACGATCACCCAGCCGTCATTGGTGTACCCCCCGAATCCGATGGCATTGTCCCATGCGTCGAACAGTTGGAACGCGCCGACGTCCGCATTCGTATAGCTCCTCGGATCGGCCGCACCGAGATAGGGGTCATAGACGGGAACCGACGGATCCACCCCGAACCCGCGAAACGTGCAACTCACGTAGTACTGCATCACGCCCGCGGCGCCGGCCGGGATGTCTCCCGCGTAGACGTTTCCGGAGACGTTCGTCATCGCGGCTGACTCGAACGTACCGTTGGTGCCCACCCGGTACCAGAGGGTGGGCAAAAGGCTGGTGGCGCCGCCCAGAGGCTCAATGGTGACTTGGACAGTGACCGCGTTCGTGACGGTCGGCCGCTCCGGGAGCAGGGTCACGTTGGTGAACGATAGCCCGGCACCAGGCTCCGTGATCGCGACTTCGTCCAGGCAGAGCCGCGCGTGGGGCGACGCCGAACTGCCCAGGACCCGGACGTACCGGCTGACGCGGTCGGACACGAGCGCGCGGAATGGCAGGTAGTCCTGGCTTAGAATGTTCGAGACCGAGCCCACTGTCACCCAAGCCCCCGTGGCGCTCTCCGACATCTGGACGGCAAACCCGGACGCGGCGGATGCGTTCGTTTCCCAGTTCCGGTACACGAAGCGCACCTCCCCGACCCCAGCCGCGAGCGGTGGCGACAGCAGATACTGCGGTCCCTGGTCGTCAGCGAGGATAGCCATCCCGCCACGGTACGTCCGGGCGCCGCCCTCCGGATCCTCCGCATCAGCGAGTCGACCGTCACCGATGACCCAGCCCTCATTCGTGTGCGTTCCGTACGCCGCCGCACCGGACCAGTCATCGAAGCTCTGATAGACGCATCTCTGGATGCTGTAGTCCCTCGTCGTCTCGTCGAAGCAGAAGAGCATGAAGCCCGTGTTCGTTCCTGTGATCGGTATCGCCGCACCCGCCACGTCACCGGTGCCGTAGACCGGCACGCTCGTCGATAGCGGATCGTTGTCACCCCACGTGACCGGCCCGCCGCTCCATCCGACAAACTGGACGGCGGCGTCAACCAGGTCGGTTACCGCGAACGCGCCCTGCCACACGTAGTTCGTGACGAGCATCAGGCAGCCGTTCACACCGCCGGAAATCGTCATGCTCGTGTAATCCGAGATGAAGGACGGCAACCGCAAGGCAAACTCGGCCGGTCCGGCGGAGCCGGCGACCGGATAGTTCGTGGGGCTGATGGCTGACGCACCGCCGAACGCCGCAGAGATGTAGTACTGGATCACCTGACCCGCCGTGCTGTAGGCGGGGATGTTGGAGGCAGGCGCATAACGGACGCCGTTCGTTGAACTCATCCCCACGGAGGTGAAGCCGCCTGACGCACCGATGCGGTAGTTGAGACTAACGGTCAATCCGGAAGCCGCTCCGATCGGATAGATGTCGGCATCGACCGACCATGGCAGGCCTGCAAGCGGGGCGGCTGGGACGGTCATCACGTTCGTGATGGTGGCCTGCGCGCGCTGGACGGTGTATCCGGCGGGCGTATCCGGGCTGACCAAGGGGCTGGACAGCGCGCTGTCAAAGCCCGAGAACGCAATGCTCACGTAGTACTGGACCAGACCGGCGCCTCCTGCGTCCGGGCCAAATCCCGCTTGGATCGGGCTGACCGACCCATAGGCGGTCCCGCCGGCATTTGCCATCGCGGCTGTCTGCCATGCGCCGGTCGAACCGCTCCGGTAGTACAGCGTCGCCACGAGCGCCGTGGCGCCGCCGGCCGGAATGATGTCCGCCGCGACCGCCACGGCATTCGTCGCCGTTGGCGCCGTCGGGGCGTGGGTCAGATTCGAGACGATCACACCCGCGCTCGGGTAGCCGATCAGCACCTCGTCCAGGCACAGTCGGCTATTCGGATAGTTCGTTCCGTTGATCAGCCGCACGTAGTGAGCAACCCGGTCGCTGATGGTCACCGAGAAACGCTTGTACGCGACTCCGACGATGTTGCTGACGACGGCGACGGTGGCCCATTCGGAATCGTCCGATCCGCCAGTCGCCGACTTCTGAACCGTGCACTGAGTCACCGGATCTTCACCGGGGTTGCCACCCCAGTTGCGATACCAGAAGCTGATCTCGCCAACGCCGGCCGGCAGACCGGGTGAGCGCAGCGAGGCGGACGCATTGCTCTCAAGGAAACAAGCTGATCCCCTCAACTGACGTGCCGCATCGTCGAACACCGCCCCCCAAGTCACGGTCCAGTCCGCGTTGGAGTAGATTCCGTAGGGAGCGGCGTCCGACCACGTGTCGAAATCCTGATAGATGCATGGCCGCAGCGAGTAGGCGAAGTTTGTGTCGTGGAACCGAATCGCATACTGCTCACCCGCGGCCGCCGACACCCGAATTGCACCACCATTCGGATCGGCATCGCCGCTGAGCGGAGCCGGCGCGGCAACAGCGGCGTTGTCACCCCAGGCGTTCGTCGTGGTCAGGTTGGTGGTGATCCCCTCGAACCCGAACAGAGGACTGGCTCCGACACTGGTCACCACGGCCTGCCAGAAGTGGTCGCCATAGGGGACCATGGCCGCGGCCAGATCGCCCGTCACGCTCATCAGCCCATACTCCGTTTCGTATGGGCGCTGCCGGACATCGTAGTAACCTGGGGCATCGGATCCACCGCCGGGGAAGTTGGTGGGGCTCAGAGCATACGGTCCCAGAAAGGTGCTGTTCACGTAGTAGTGCACACGGTAGCCGGCGGCATAGCCCGGGATGGCGCTCGTCGTCGTATACGTGTTCACTCCGTTCGACGCCATGCCGATCGCGGCCCATGAGTGAGAACCGCTGGCACGGTAGTAGGCCGTAACAGCCATGTCCGAGGCCTGCTGGCTCGCGGCAATCTCAGCCGTGACATGTGCAGCCTCGTCCTCGAATACAGATGCAGGCGAGACGACGACGTTGTTGAATGTCACCTTGGCCGGCGGATCGCGTGTGACGACGTCGTCCAAGCCCCAGTAGCGCCCGAGGCTGGTTACAGTCTTCATCTTGATCCGGGCATAGACCGGGCTATAGATGTTCAGCGGGATCGACTGCGGCACCCACGACGTACCCATGTTGGTGGCAGTCAAGAGCGTGATCCACGACACGGCATCCGTGGAGGATTGGATCTCAAAGACCGTGTTGGATCGGAGGCCGCTCACCGCCCGGTTGGTCGCGTAGAAGGAGAGCGTTCCGATCCCGTTGCTCTGAAACGGGGTCTGGAGCCAGGAACTCGTTCCGAATCCCGCACTGCCCGCTCCAAGCCAGGCGGCGTTGGTCCCGCTGTGTGTACCATATACCGAGCGCACCACGGCTCCGCTCACACCGCCGAGAACCCAGCTGTCATTGGTCAGCAGATGCGGAGCCTGGATGGTCGCCCCACCCCACGTCTCGAAGTCGTGGGCCATCTCGTCGGCCGGAGAACGTGAGGCAGCAGCGCACCAGAGGAACGCGGTCACCAACGTTCGACGAGCCGCCGTCAATCGCCGTCGCCGGACCACGTAACCACGCATACGCCCCCCCCCACCGTTGGATCCTTCCCTGCGACTCGGCAACAGGCCCTATGCCGGAATTCAAGACCGACACACCCGCTCGCGGAAAATGGCCCGCGCGTGTGCGAATCTCTACGTTTGAACTGCCTGTGGTGTCAAGGCGCTAAACGGTGCGCAACGCATAGACATCGGCGTCGCGGAGAACAAAGCGGAAGCGGATGG
>CAYRFK010000168.1:0-5561 GCA_964423465.1 uncultured Verrucomicrobiota bacterium
GGCGACTTCATCCGAATCCCCCACAGCCCGTCGCTGGTCTCGATGCAGAAGACGCGTGAGATGACCCTGAGCGTCTGGATCCGGCCGCGATCCATCCCGCGCGAATTCCCCGTTATTCTTGGCAAGGGGGGCAACCAGCCGCCGGACTGCAACGGGGGATACGATCTTTGCTTGAACTCGTACAGTGACCATGACGTCCACTGCAACGGCGACACGATGGGCTTCATGACGAAGGATGCCGGGGGGCGTCTTGTGAATCAGCGCATCGGCCGGTGGATTCACATCGCCATTTCCCTGGAGTCCCGTGGGGATCGAGCCCGATTCGAATATCATGTGGACGGAGAGCGGTCCAAGGCCGAGGGCATCAACGGAGATGCGACAGGCTGGAACAACAACTTCGACATCCCCAACGACCTCTTCATCGGCGGGCCGGATCCGCGACACCATCGAAACCGCGCCTTCTTCGATGGCTGGATCGACGAAGTGATGATCTTCAACCGGAAGCTCAAAGCCGACGAGATCCTGGACCTGTACCGGCGGCGGATTCCGGAACCGGGCGATCCGCAGAAACGCGAGGCTGCCGATCCGATTCCGAACGAGCGGCCGCGCCCGGCCGTCCCCGCCGATCTCCGCCGCATATCCTGACCATCCTTGAAACCCGGGACCGGAACGTTGAAACTCCGGTCATGAATGCGATGCCTGAAAGCCCCGATGCTGCGGCAGACGGATCGGCGTCCAAACTCGGAACGCCGAACCCGGAACCCGGAACCTCCGGACCCGTCCGGCCTCTTCCGCGCACGCGGACCTGCTATGTCTGCGGGGTGGAAAACACCGGCGGATTCCGGCTTCGGATGCGCGTCGAGGCGGACGGCACGGTCGCGGGGGACTACACACCGCCGCCGGAGGACAACGGCTATCGCGGGATCGTGCACGGCGGGATCGCGATGACGCTGATGGACGAGGTCATGACGTGGGCGGCGATCCTCGACACGAAGCGGCTGTGCGTCGCGGCCGAAATGACGACGCGGTTCCGTCGGCCGATGCCCGTCGGCCTCACCTACCGTTTTTCCGGCCGCGTTACGCGCGCCACGGCGCGCCTCGTGATGGCGGAGGCCTCCGTGACCGGGCCCGACGGCCGGCCGGTCGCGACAGCCGAAGGCAAGTACATGCCGATGCCCGGTGCGTCGGCTACCGCGGCGTCGGTCGACTTCATCGACGACCCGCCCGCGGGGTTGTTGTAACCGCGGCTACGCCCGGACCCAACGTTCGGCCTCGGCGGGCTCCAGAAACATGCGGACGGTCAGGCCACGGTTGACCGCCACATTCTCCCAGAAGCGCGCGTCCCGGACATCCGCGGGCCGGCAGACGATCGCCACGCGGGCGATGTGCGGGGCCTTCTCAGCGATGTAGGAGGCGGCTTCGAAGATGTCGGCCGTGCCGATGCGGTACTCCAGCCGGTTCTCGAGACAGAGAACGCGCGTGCAGCCGTGCCGGACTGCGGCATCGATGACTGCGAGGCCGTAGGACTGGACTTCCTCGAGGCTGTCGTCCGAGCCGGACGCCTCCACCACGAGGACTCCGTCGATCGGCTGGCAGTTGTAGGCAATGGTCACGGGAGAGTCCTCCGGGTTACAGCAGAAGATCCGTGGTTCCCCCCGGCGCTGGCCTGACCATTTCGCCGGCCACGACGTCGAGGAGTTCGCTGATGGAAAATGGCTTCTGCAGGAACGCGAGGCTCCGGTCGCGGATGTCGGGCCACCGGGCGCGCTCGTCGGCGTATCCGCTCATCAGCACCACGGGCAGAGCGCGGCGCGCCTCGCGGAAAGCCAGCACGAGTTCCACGCCGTTTCCGTCGGGAAGGACCACATCCGACAGGACAAGCGCGATGGCGGGATCGTCGTCGAACGTCCGGCGGGCCTCGGCGGCGTCGCCGGCCTCCACGACCTCGTACCCGTGTTCGCGAAGCACGCGCGCCGCAATGAGGCGGGGGCCGGGCTCGTCTTCGATGAGCAGGATGCGCGCGCCGCTTCCACGGCGCATCTTGCCGGCCGATGGCGGGGCGACGGGCGGCTCCTCCGGCACGTTGGCGGCGGGCAGGAAGACCTTGAACTCGGTGCCCTGGCCGGGCTCGGTGTAGACGTGGATCCAGCCTTCGTGCTGTTTCACGATTCCGTGGACGACCGCCAGTCCGAGCCCCGTTCCCTTGCCGACCTCCTTCGTCGTGAAGAACGGTTCAAAAAGATGCGCGACGGTCTCCGGCGGCATGCCCGTGCCCGTGTCGCAGACCGACAGGCACACGAACCGGCCGCGGCGGACCTCCGAACCCGGATGTTCGTCGTCCGTCGTGAACTCGCGGTGCGACGTGGCGATGAGGAGACGGCCGCCGGACGGCATGGCGTCGCGCGCGTTGACGACGAGATTCAGGAGCACCTGCTGGATCTGGCCAGCGTCGGCCTTCACAAGCGCGGGGGACGGATCGGCGCGAAGGTCGAGGCGGATATCCTCGCCCAAGGTGCGGGCGAAGAGCACTTGCTGCTCGACGATCAGGGCGTTGAGATCCCGGACGGTCGGCTGGATAAGCTGCCGGCGGCTGAACGCCAGCAACTGCGCGGTGAGTTTCCGCGCATTCTCGGCGGCACGCTGGATCTGCCGGATGTCGCCCCGCTCGGGATCGCCCTCGGGCCGGTGCAGGAGCATCAGTTCGCAGAAGCCCAGGATCGTCTGCAGGTTGTTGTTGAAGTCGTGCGCGACGCCGCCGGCGAGCCGGCCGACGCTCTCCATCTTCTGCGACTGGCGCAGCTGCGCCTCCAGAAGCCGCTCCTGCGTGACATCGCGCTTCTCGGCGACGAAATTGACGATCCGGCCGGTCCCGTCGACAACGGGCGAGATCGTCGCGTCCTCCTCGTACATCGTGCCGTCCTTGCGACGGTTGACGAAGTGCCCCGTCCACGTCCGGCCCGCGCGGATGGTGTCCCACAGGTCCTTGTAAAACGCCGGCTCGTGCCGCCCGCTCTTGAGAAGGGCGGGGGTGCGCCCGATCACGTCCTCGCGACGATACCCGGTCGTGCGTTCGAACGCGGGGTTGACGTACTCAATCCGCCCCGCAGGATCGGTGATGAGGGTTACCTCGGCAGACTGCTCAACTGCCGTGGCGAGCTTGGCCTGCTCGCGCTCGAAGCGGCGGACATCGGTGATGTCGAGATTGGTGCCCACGGCGCGGACGGGCATGCCCGCCGCATCGCGCTCAATGATGGCGTGGCTGGTGATCATGCGGACCCGTCCGTCGGGGCGGACGACGCGAAACTCGAAGGAGAACTGGCCGGCCGACGCGAAGGCGGTCGCCTGTTCACGCCGGACCCTCGGGCGGTCCTCGGGATGGATCAACGCGTACCAGACATCGAGCGTCACGGGCGCCGAGGCGGTCCAGCCGTAGATCTCCCGCATGCGGTCGTCCCACAGCAGCGCGCCCTCCGCGACGTCGAACTCCCAGATGCCGATGCCCGAGGATCGCGTGGCCATCAGCAGGCGGTCGGTCAGGCGCCGCACCGCGGCTTCGGCATCCGTCCGCTCGGTGATGTCGAGGGCGATTCCGATGGCGCCGGTGACCGAGCCGCCGGGGCCGCGAAGCGGTCGCAGGTGACCGTCGAATTTCCGCCCGTTGATCTCAATTCCGTAGTCGACCGATTCCCCCGCCAGCGCCCGCAGGTGATGGTCATGGGGACCGGCCCCAAGGCCGGCGCGCACCGTAAGATCCGACAACGCAACAGAATCGTCGGAGGGGGACGCCACGCCGATCGCCGGCAGCGCGCTTCCGGTGAGCACGGTCACGTTGAGCTTCGGGTCGACGGCCCACAGGATCCCCGGGATGTTGTCCATGATGAAGCGCAACCGCTCGGCGCCCTCGCGCCGCTGCGCGTCGAGATCCTCGTGCTCGATCGCGGCGCCAAAGGCCTCCGCGGCGGTCCGCAGGGCGTCCGTTTCCGCATCGCTCCATACGCGGTCGAAGCGGCACTCATCGAAACCGATGAACCCCCACCAGCGGCCGGAAACGAAGATGGGGACGAGCAGGATGGCTCGCGTGTCCTGCGACTCAAGTTCCGGGCGTTCGTCGTCCGGAAGCTCGCGCGTCATGGCGGAATGGATGCGGCCCGCGGCGAGGACCGCCTCCCAGCGACCGTGCCCCAGCGCGGCGAAGGTCGTTCGCTGCATTCGCGGGTTATGGAGCTGGACCGTCACGTTCGGGGCGCACCATTCAAAGACCTGCGACATGTGCGTCCGGCCGGCGGGATCCGTGAAGTTCTGGAAGATGTACGCGCGCGAGGCATCCGCGGCGGTGCCGAGTTGCTGCAGGACCCCCAGGATGCCATCGCGCCACGTTGGATGGCGCAGCCAGCGGGTGGCCGTCTCGCGGACCGCGTCAAGAATGGCCTCGCGGCGGCCGACGGCATCGGCGGCCTCGCGTTCGGCTGTGACATCGCGCAGGGTGACCAGGCGGCCCCCGGGCGTGCCACGGGCCGCGCCCAGCAACTCCACGGAGACCTCGAGCCGCCGTGCCGTGCCCGCGGTTGCCAGCGACACGTCGCGCGTTCCGTCTGCCGTCAGCGCGTCCAGAAGGGCAGGATGGCCCGCCATGCGTCCGCCCAGGGCCTCGCCCGAAGGGTCGTCCGACCACCCCAGCATCCGCCGGGCCGCCGGGTTGGCGGCGGCGATGCGGCCCTCCGGGGTGACCACCAGCACCCCCTCGCGCATGCCGGCGAACAGGGCGGCGAGTGCGACGGGGGGAACGGTCAGGAATTGCTGGCGCAAAAGGGCCCAGGAAAGCAGGGCACCCGACATCGCGAAGGCGACGGGCGTCAGATCAAACCCGGGGATGGGTGCCGAACCGCGGAGATACATGAGGTTCAGCAAGGCCGGGAGCAGCGCGGCGAAGCAGACGGGGATCATGTGACGCCGGTGGCTGGGCGGCGCCCGGTAGGCGGTGCGCAGGATCAGGGCGGTGCCCGCGAGAACGAGAAGGTAGGACCAGCCGGCAAACGCCGCAACCACCGGCCCGTGGCCGTAGACAAGCGGACCGCGTCCGCCGTGAGGGGCCCCCAGCGACGACCAGACCCATCCATGCCGCTCGTTGGTCCACGCCAGCACCAGCGTAAGCACCGACGGGATCCAGAGCAGCACCTGCCTCGGTGCCGGGAGAGGGGACGACCTTCCGGCGTACGCGAGGGCGAACAGAAACCACGCCGGCGCGAGCGACACGACGAACACGTACTGGATCTGGGTCAGGAACACCTTCAGCGGGAGGCCCGGGGCCAGCGCCTCCAGGATGGACGTCACCGCCCATCCTGCCGCCCCCGCCATGCCGGTGGCCAACCATCGCGAGGATGCTCCGGCGTTGCGACGAAGAGCAGCGATCCCCGCGGCCGCCGAAAGGACGGCGGACGCCAGCAGGATGACGACATAAACAACGACCGCGGTCGGCATAACGCCATCCACCATAGCCTCCCCGCACCTCCGAAGACAACGCCGGATGCCGTCTCGGTCCCCGGGGCGAAGGGCGCCGGTTG
>CAYRFK010000168.1:5661-11065 GCA_964423465.1 uncultured Verrucomicrobiota bacterium
CTCCGAAGACAACGCCGGATGCCGTCTCGGTCCCCGGGGCGAAGGGCGCCGGTTGACTCCGGTGCGGACACGGGGTAAGGATCTCCGCATCCAGACATCGCTGCGTCGTCGCGATGACGTCTTCCTCGAGGCCATGCACCGGGAGGCGGAGACCGGGAGCACCTTGACCGCCGTCGATACAAACATCCTGACCCGCATCGCCGTCATCGGCGGCGGAATCGCGGGGCTCGCGGCGGCGTATGCCGCCGGGCGCCGGGCGCGCGAGGCCGGACGGCCTGTCCAGATCGCGCTGTTCGAACGCGACGCGCGGCTCGGCGGAAAGATCCTCACCACGCGGGCCGGAGGGTTCATCGTCGAGGGTGGCCCTGACTCGTTCATCAACCAGAAACCGCACGGCCTCCAGTTGTGCCGCGAGCTGGGGATCGGCGGCGATCTATTGCCGTCGAACGACGCGATCTACAAGACGCGGCTCCTCCGCAAGGGCCGGCTGCTGGCGTACCCCGAGGGATTCCGACTGGCCGTGCCGACGAAGATCTGGCCGTTCGTGACCTCGCCGCTGATCTCGCCGCTCGGCAAGCTGCGCATGGGGCTGGACCTGTTCCTGCCCGCACGGACGTCGACGGCCGACGAGAGCCTTGCCGATTTCATCACGCGCCGGCTCGGCCGCGAGGCGCTCGACCGCATCGCGGGGCCGATCATGTCGGGCATCTTCGTCGCAGATCCCGAGCGGATGAGCGTCCAGAGCACCTTCCCGATGTTCGTCGAGCTGGAACGGAAGTACGGCAGCCTCACCCGCGGCATCCGCATCGCCCGCAAAAAGGCGGCTGCGCACGGGGCCGGCACGGCCTCCAGCGTGTTCACGGGACTCCGGCCCGGCATGGATGCGCTCGTCGACGCGCTGGCCTCGCGCATCGGCGCGGACGCGCGGACGGGTGTCGCCGTGCGCGCGCTGCGGCGCACGGAGAGCGGTTTCGAACTGACCCTCGATCCCGGCGGCACCTTCGCGGCGGACCACGTCATCCTCGCCGCGCCCGCCTACGCCGCCGCCGGCCTGGTCGAGCCGCTTCACCCCGTACTGGCCGCGGCGTTGCGCGGCATCCGCTACGTGTCGTCGGCAACGGTCAGCATGGCGTTCCGTCGGGAGGACGCGGCGGAGTGCCCCGACGGCGGCGGCTTCGGCTTCGTCGTGCCGCGCACCGAGCCGGCGCAATTGCTCGCCTTCACGTGGTCGTCGCGCAAGTTCGACGGCCGGGCGCCGGACGACCGCCATCTCGTCCGCGTCTTCATCGGCGGATCGCGCCACGAGGAACTGGCCGGGCTGCCCGAGGCCGATCTCGTCCGCATCGCCCGCGCCGAGATCGCCCGCATCCTCCGCCTGCGCGCCGAACCGGAGGCCGTCTGGGTCAGCCAGTGGCCCAAGGGCAACCCGCAGTTTGACGTCGGCCACCTCGACCGCGTCGGCGACATGGAACGCATGGCCGCCGAGATTCCGGGGCTGCACCTCGCCGGCAGCGCCTACCGCGGCGTCGGCATCCCCGACTGCATCAAGAGCGCCCAGGCCGCCGTGGATGCGGTGTTTGGGGCGTGAAAGCCCGCACCTTTCGTGGCATAATTCAATCATGACGGCGCGAGCAGACAGCAGCACGGCTTCCCGGGCGGCGGAACGACGCACCCGAATGGTCGTCCACCGTGCGCATTCATTTGAAGACGCAGAGCGGTGGGATCTGGAGTTCTGGCAGTCGCAATCTCCCGAAGATCGCCTGAGTGCCCTGGTGGACATCCGGCACGATGTGGCCCTGGTCCGCCGGGCGCGAAGGCACGGACGGAAGCCTGCGTCATGAAGGTCGTTGCCGATTTCGAAGACCTTCTTGAGGCGTTGAGCCGCCATGAGGTTCGGCACCTCATCATCGGGGGCATGGCCTTCATCTACCATGCAAAGCCGAGGTTCACCAAGGACATCGACATCTGGGTGGACCCGGCCCCGCGAAACATCGATCGCGCCAACCGGGCTCTTGCCGAGTTCGGAAGCCCTGCCTTCCTGGAAAAGGGCGATCCGGATCAGATCCTGCAGATCGGCGTCGCGCCGAACCGGGTTGACCTCCTTCTCTCGGCGCCGGGCCTCACGTTCGCCAATGCATGGAAGGGACGCATCGAGGGAAGGTACGGTCGTGCTCCCGCTCTCTGGATCGGCCTCGACAGCCTGCTGGCGATCAAAGAGGCCATCCCTGCGCCCCGGCATCAGGAGGACGCCCGGGTCCTGCGGGACGTGAAACGTCTGCAAGCCCGGAAGGCCCGCCGGTAGACCGATGCACGGCCACCGCGGACATCCGGCGATGCGGGTCGACTTCGAGAAGGCCCCGTTTCTTCTCATCTGGGAGGTCACGCGCGCCTGCGCTCTCGCGTGCCGGCACTGCCGCGCCTCGGCGGAGGACCGCCGCGACCCGCGCGAGCTGACGACGGACGAGGGCCGGCGCCTGCTCGACGACACCGCCGCGATGGGCACGCCGATCGTGATCCTGACGGGCGGCGATCCGCTGCAGCGCGAGGATCTCGACGATCTCATCCGCCACGGCAAGTCGATCGGCCTGCGCATGGGGACGATACCGGCCGAGACGCCGCGGCTCACGCGCGACCGGGTCTTCGCGCTGAAGGCCGCCGGGCTCGATCAGATGGCGCTGAGCCTCGACGGCAGCACCGCGGCGATCCACGACGGCTTCCGAAAGGTCGATGGCTGCTTCGACCTCGCGATGCAGGCGGCCGGCTGGGCGCGCGAGGCCGGGCTCCCGCTGCAGATCAACACCGCCTTCTGCGCGTGGAACCTGTCGGACTTCGACGCCATCGCGGCGATGGTTGAGCGGCTCGGCATCGTCTTCTGGGAGGTCTTCCTGCTCGTCCCAACCGGCCGCGGCGCGGAGCTCGAGAGCTGCACCGCGGAGCAGGTCGAGGGGCTCTTCGCGAAGCTCCACGCGCTGGCGTCGCGCGCGCGGTTCGTCATCAAGATCACCGAGGCGCCGCACTACCGCCGCTATGTTCTGCAGCAGGAGGGCGCCGGCTCATCCGTCGAAGCCCACCGCGGCGAGCGGCTGCTCTCGCGCCCCGAGGGCCCGCACCGAAACATGGGCCTCTCCCCGCTGCCCGTGAATGCCGGCAAGGGCTTCTGCTTCGTCGACCACACCGGCGAGGTCCAGCCAAGCGGCTTCCTCGCGCTCTCCGCCGGCAACGTTCGCACCGCGCCGCTCGCCTCGCTCTACCGCGACTCGGACCTCTTCCGCTCCCTGCGCGACCCGTCCCGGCTCCAGGGCCGCTGCGGCCTCTGCGAATACCGCGACATCTGCGGCGGCTCCCGCTCCCGCGCCCACGCCCTCACCGCCAACCCCTTCGCCGAAGACCCGAGCTGCGTCTACCAGCCCGGCAACCGCCGCGGATCCGTGGCTTGAACTGGCGATTCCTCATTCCGAAGTGCTGGCCGTGCTGAAGAGCGATGGCCACCTACCGACTGGAGTGGAAGTCGGGTGAGCTTCATCCAAGAGCAGGGACTCAAGACGCGCCAGTAGCCGCTTCTCACCATGCCTCGTCAGCGCGTGTTCCCAAACTCGCAGCACACGCCAACCGGCGGCCCGCAACGTTCGGTTGACGAGTCTGTCGCGCGCCTTGTTTCCAGCCAGCTTGCGCAGCCAGAACGAGCGATTTCCGGCCGGCTGCTTGCAGTGCGTAGGGCATCCGTGCCAGAAGCATCCATCGACGAATACGGCTGCTCTCCGCCGCTGGAACACGAAGTCGGGCGGGGCCTACGCCGGTGTGCGGGAGGCTGCGTTTCGGTGCAGAGCGAGCAAGAGAACGTCTGGCTTGAACCGGCGCGGCTCCGCAAGTCGCTGCCCTTCGAACTGTGTAAGCCATTCCAACGAGGCCGAGCCTTCCGGCGCAACGGAAGACAGACGGAAGCGAACCCGCATTTCGTCATCGACGACCATCAACCCACGATCGAACGCCCGGTCGTGGAGCGCGTTCAGGCACAGGCCGTTTCGGGGGTTCATGCGCTGGCGGACGTCTTGGCTCCACGCGACGATATGGCTGGCGACCAGAAGTTCGGGGACTTTCAGGCCGGTGACACAGCACCGGTAATCGTAAGCCGCCAACACTGCGGCACGGAAGAAGTACTGGTTCACACGCGTCCGGACAAGTCGTTCGCGCTCCAATCCCTCCCGGGGCAACTCGGTTTCGTCGATTCCGGCAACCTGTTCCAAATTGCGCCCCGTGAGCTTGGCCAGCAACCGTTCACTCTCGAAGGATAGCGCCTCGGGGGATTCGCAAAACTCGTTCCAGACATCCACTTCGCCCTTCGCCCCATGTGCCATGCCTTCGATCCCCCTGGCCTTCAGCTCGGGGTCCAATCGCGAAAAGTTGGCCAGCTTATAGGACACCGCACCTGCGCTGCGGCCCAGCAACTTTGCCAGTTCGGCGATTCGTGGGTTTCGAACGTGAATCGATCCAAACGGAATCTTGCAATAGAGATTGAAGGCAAGGATGTGCTCATCGCGAGTCCAGTCCTTGTTATGAAGCCCGGTCAGCCCTTCTTCGCTGGATGGCCTCCGCATGTCTCGATACCATAGGCATTCCGCCGCGGGGCGGCAACTGTGGAGAACAGGGCAGCGGTATCGGCGGCGATCGAGTGGCTATCGAACACGGATCCGGCCGTCCATGAAGGTATCGATCCTGACTCAAGCTCAGGTCCGCAAGCGCCGCGAAATCCACTCGGGATCCCGGCGAAGATCAAGGACCGCCCAGACCGTCACGATGTCCGCGCCCATCGTGTAGAAGATACCGTACGGGAAGACCCGGCTCAGGAGCCGATGATAGTCGGCATGGACGATTCGGTGGATGCCGCCCGCAACCCGCAAGCCCTCGATATCGGCTCGAAGACAACTCGTGAAATAGTCGCCCAAGCCGGGCTCCTGGGCTTCGTAGAGCAGGAATCCGTCGTTCAGATCGTCAAGCGCGTCATCCGAAATGCGGATGCGGATCATGCCCTGCCGATCGTCCCCTTGACCGAATCCCACTCGAGAAGGCGCGCATCCCCGCGTTGCACTCTGGCGCGGCGATCGTCCAGAAGGCTCCT
This sequence comes from uncultured Verrucomicrobiota bacterium, assembly GCA_964423465.1. GTDB lineage: Bacteria > Verrucomicrobiota > Kiritimatiellia > PWTM01 > PWTM01 > VGWF01. The sequence continues at coordinate 10,778 of CAYRFK010000168.1, forward strand.
GACTTCGGGCGAAACCTCCGAACTGTCAAATCGTTCGTGGAGATCGTCCCAGAGCGCTTCCATGATCTGAAGCTTCTCCCGCAGCGGAAGCCGCTTGATTTCGGATACCGACATACCGGGGATCGTACATTGGAAACCGCCTCCATGCCATTCGATTTGCAGGGTGGGTGCACCCATGCGTGCAAGCCTCCGGCGTGGCGCCCGAATCCGTCGGGCGCAACGGTTGATCGGAACGCTGCGGGACGCCCGTCGAATACTGGCGCGACGACCGTCCGGCGCGGGGCGGGG
>CAYRFK010000169.1:0-3079 GCA_964423465.1 uncultured Verrucomicrobiota bacterium
TTAATGCGCATCAATTACATGGAATCTGCCCAATGTGGTCAGACACAATGAGGCCAGACACAATGACGCTGGACATTCAGCCGTTCAAGGCACTGGTAAAAGAACACTGCGGCTTGGTTTTAGACGCCAACGGTGATGAAAAACTCAGGCAGGCCTTGACAGAACGCATCTTGGCGCTGGCCATTCAACCCGCTGCTTACTACAGCCGCTTACTGAGCGAAGACGCTGAATTTAAGGAATTGATCAACCTGCTCACGATTAACGAAACCTATTTTTTTCGTGAACCGGAGCAAATCCGCTTGTTGGTCGATCGACTCGCACCGCGCTTATTGACTGCCCACGGCGGCATGACGCCCGTGCGCATCCTCAGCGCCGGCTGTTCTTCGGGGGAGGAACCTTATTCATTAGTCATGGCATTAATGGATAAATACGGCGAAAGCGTGGCGCACCTGTTTTCCTTCGCCGCCGGTGACATCGACAGCACCGTGTTAGCCAAAGCCCGAGAAGGGCGTTACACCGACTTCTCCTTTCGCGGCGTTAGCAGCACCGTGCGCAACCGCTATTTTGATAAAGACAAACACAGCAACCTACTAAAAGAACACATTAAAAACCGGGTTGTTTTCCATGAACTTAATTTATTGGCTGACACCTTCCCGCCCGCCCTCAGCGGCTTCGATGTCATATTTTTCCGTAATGTATCCATCTACTTCGACACGCCGACACGCAAAATTATTCAGCAAAATCTGGCTTCGCTGCTGAAGCAGGATGGCTTTCTCGTCATCGGCACCGCTGAAACGCTGGCCAATGATCTTGGCGTACTGCCTTTAGTGGAAGAAGATGGCCTGTTTTATTTCATCAAAGGCCAGCCCCCCCTGGCGGAAGCAACAAGCCCGCTGCCGTTAATCACTTTCGATGCCGTCTGCCCCCCGCCGCCGACCTTCCCTCCCGCCGCTGATTTCCCCTCGCTCACCACACTGCCCTTGCCCGCCGGCCCATGGAATTTATCTTGTCCGCCGGCCCCCATCCCCGAAGCCAGCCTGGATATGGATAATGCACGCAAATTAACCGCTGACCGCCGTTACGATGATGCCTTACCACTACTGGATACGGTGTTGCTTGCCGAGCCAGACAACACCGAAGCGCGTTTACTCAAAGCGTATGTGCAAATCAACCGCAAAGATTTTGCCGCCGCCGAAGCACTAGCACAGCGAGTATTGGCCGCCGATACCTGGTCGATAGACGCGCTGATTGTGCTGGGCCTTGCGGCTAAATGGCGCAATCAGAACGAAGCCGCGATTCGCGCCTTCAAGCAAGCCGCTTATGCCTGCCATGACTGTTGGCCGGCCCACTATTACCTGGCCGATCTCTATCGCCACAGCGGCGAAAGCGAATTGGCCCGCCGCGCCTACCGCGTCGTTGTGCAATTACTCAGTGGCATCGAACTTAACCCGCGTGAGGATGCCGCCCAGCCAAGCGGCATCAAATACCTTCCCCTCGGCCTGCCGGCGAAGGAAGTCCGCTTTCTGTGCGAGCATCAGCTCACCAAACTGCCCACCGGCAAGGTGACGGCAAGCGGCGGCCATCGGTAAACCGCCATGGCCATCGACATCAAAAAATTCATCATTCGTTTTGTTGAGGAAGCGCGCGACCACATCAATCGTCTCAATGACGGTTTGTCGGCGCTGGAAACCGGCAGCGCCGACAAGGAAGGCATCAATGCCATTTTCCGCTCTGCGCATACCATCAAGGGTTCCTCCCGAATGCTTAAGCTGGCCAGCATCACGGAAACCGCGCACAAACTCGAAGATGTGTTAGGTGCCCTGCGTGAAGGCAGCCTGTCATTCAGCCCACCCTTAGGGCAACTGCTCTACCGTGCGGTCGATACCCTCTCCAGCCAGGTCGATCAGTTAGCGGCCAGCAATGATGCGGCCAGCCTAACGCCGCCCGATGCCGCCTTGTGTGCAGCCCTGACGCAAGCGGTGAGTGGTCAACTGGGCACCCCAGCAGCAACTGAAATCAGCAAGCCCGCGGTTCCCTCCCCGGAAGCGTCGCCGCCACCAACACCAACGCCAACGCCAACGCCACCCGCGCCAGCTCCAACCCCCACGACACCGCCACCGCCGCCCGCACCGACAACCACCGCCGCACCGGCTGCCCCCGCCCCCGTTGAGGCCAAGCTCAAAACCGCGGAAACTGTACGCGTTCGCCTAAGTAAATTAGATGAACTGATCAAACTGATGGGGGAAGTGGTCTCCAGCCATGCCCGCTTGCGACAACGGCTGCTTGAAGTTCGCGGTATTGAGCGCGAGCTGATCGAAACCCATGGCCCCAATGGCGCTAGTCACCTACACCAGTTCACGCAGACGCTGAAAGATGACGTGCAAGCGCAAGAAATGCTAATGAATGAGCTGCACGACAAAACCCTGTTAATGCGCATGTTGCCGCTGGCCATCGTATTTGAGCCGGCCGCACGTTTGGTGCGCGAACTGGCACGTTCAGTCGGCAAACAGGTTGAATGTGTTGTCAACGGCTCGGAAATCGAACTCGACCGCCAGATGATCGACAAATTATCCGACCCCATCATCCATCTCATTCGCAATGGCATTGATCACGGCCTGGAAACGCCGGAAATCCGCATCGCGGCCGGCAAACCGGCGCAGGGCCGTTTAACCCTTTCAGCCCGCCAGGACGGAAGCTGGGTGGTCATTGATGTCTGCGACGATGGCGGCGGCATTCCGCTAGCCGCGGTGCGGGAAAAAGCGGTAAAAAAAGGCTTCGTCAGCCCAGAGAAAGCCGCCTCCCTGACCGATCAAGATGCGATTGACCTTATTTTTCTACCGGGGTTTTCCACCAACAGCATCATCACCGACTTATCCGGCCGCGGCGTCGGCATGGACGTCGTCAAGCAGGCCATTCTGGACGACCTGCAAGGGGTGGTGAATGTGGAAACGCGACCTGGTGCCGGCACGACTTTTTCCTTGCGCCTGCCACTTTCCTTAGCGGTCATGCGGGTTTTGCTGGTGGAAGTCGAGGGGCTGCCGTTTGGTTTTACCGCGCAATACGTTGCCGAATTGTTGCG
>CAYRFK010000169.1:3089-11036 GCA_964423465.1 uncultured Verrucomicrobiota bacterium
CGCCGCACTACTCACGGTAGCGGAACGAAACGCGGTCATCATTCGCAACGAATTTGTCCCCGTCGTGCCGCTCGCCGAATTACTCCATATTCCAGCGCACTTAGCGCGGCCGCTGCCTGCCAGCAAGCAGGCGTTAGGCATGCTGCTGCTGGTTTTGCGCGTCCGTAACGAAAAAATCGCCGTACAAATCGACGACCTGCTCGACGAACGCGACATGATCATCAAGCCGCTGCCGGAATACATGCGCCAACTGCCGCTCGTGTCCGGCATTGTCACCACCGGCAAAAATGAACTGGTCGGCGTGTTGCATGCGCCGGCGCTGATCGACTTGGCACGCCGCGCGCGCATTCAAGCGGTGCGGGCAGAAGCAGCCACGCATAACGAGGAAAGTCATTACCGCGTATTGGTGGTAGATGATTCGCTCAACACGCGCGAAATCGAAAAAGACGTGCTGGAAGCCTACGGCTATCAAGTCACACTAGCGGAAGATGGCCTGGATGGTTTGAATAAAGCCCTCGCCGACGATTTCGACGCCATCCTCACCGATGTGGAAATGCCGAACATGGACGGTTTCTCCCTCACCGCGCGTCTGCGCCAAGAGGACAACTATCGCCATAAACCCATCATCATCATCACCTCGCGCGAGAAGGAAGAAGACAAGCGACGCGGCGTGCAAGTGGGAGCCGACGCTTATATCGTCAAAGGTGATTTCGATCAAAGCAACCTGGTCGATACGCTGCGCACACTGCTCAGCTAACAGAAATCTCCATTTTCAGACCCATTAAATTCACTGAACCCAAGGAAGAAATCATGAAAATCTTGCTAGTTGACGACGATGCAATGGCCGGTGAAATGACCAGTGCCGTACTGGAAAGTATTGGCCACGACGTTGTTCTAGCCGAAGATGGCATGGAGGCGGCTGATAAACTCAACAATATTACCGATATTGAAATGATCATTAGCGACATGAATATGCCAATGATCAGCGGCATTGATCTGTTTCGTGAACTACGCGAACAGGGCAATACCCTGCCCTTCATCTTGCTGACCGGCGATGAACCGGCCGGCTTGCTGGCAGACGAGCCGCGTCTGGATGCCTGCTTGCTGAAAGACTTTTCCCTGGAAGAAACGCTAAGCCAAGTCATTAATGAAGTGATGACACGCTACGGCCAGGGCTGAACGCGCCATGCACACCCAACCCGAATCGACGGCCCCCCTCTCCGCCCGCGAAAAAATCGCCAAATTACGCGCGCGTTTTATCGAACAATTGCCCGGCCGTATTGACGAGGCGACCCTGTTATTCGAGCGCTTGCAGGCCGAACCTGCCAACCAGGACATTGCGGCGGAATTGCACCGCTCACTGCATAACATTAAGGGTACTGGACGCTCGTTCGGTTTTCTGGAACTGGGCTTCGCCGCGGCACTGGGCGAGGATATTGCCGCCCAATTCCTTGCCATACCGACCAATCCCGCGCCCGACGACTGGCGTCAACTCATCACACAGTCACTGGCCGATATGACGGCGGTGATGCAAACCGAGCGCGCTAAATTTGCCGCCAATGCTGCCCTCGCCGCCATCGAACACCCAGAAGATCCGGCTTTCACTTTACCGCAATCCAGTACGGACTTGCCTGCAGAATCAGCAGCAGAGCCACCCCGCGACACCGGCGGCCGTCTGATTTACATCTGCGACGATGAAGTGCTCACGCTAGATCAACTGGCCAATCAGCTCATCTGCTTCGGCTATGAACCGGTCACCTTCACCGAGCCGGAAGCCCTACATCAGGCGGTGCTGGTGCGCCCCCCCGATGCAGTCATCATGGACATCAATTTCCCGCAGGGACGCAGCGCCGGCACCGAAATTCTAACGACCTTGCGCCGCGAAACCGGCCGTAACATGGCCGCTGTTTTCTTGTCGGCACGCAACGACTTCGACGCGCGATTAGCCGCCGTGCAAGCCGGTGGTGAAGCCTATTTCCACAAGCCGGCGCGCGTCATGGAGTTAATTGCGGCGATAGATGCACTCACCCGCAAGCATGAATTTGAGCCGTATCGCATTCTGATCATTGATGATGAGCCTGAAGTGGCCAGCTATCACAGCATCATCTTGCAAGAAGCCGGCATGATCACCTTCCAAATAAACGAACCGGATGGACTGCTTGAGGTGCTGAAAGAGTTTCGCCCCGATCTGGTTCTGATGGATATGTACATGCCAGCATGCAGCGGCGAACACTTAGCCAAACTGATCCGGCAAGTGCCCGATTACGTCGGCTTACCCATCGTTTTTCTCTCCAGCGAAACCAACCAGGAAAAACAATTTACTGCCATGCGTATTGGCGCAGAAGGCTTCCTCACTAAACCGGTGGTGCCCAACGATCTGGTCGCCGCCGTCGCCATTCGCGCCGAACGTATGCGCACCCTACGTTCACTGATGGCGCGTGACAGCCTGACTGGCCTCTACAACCACACCACGACCACCCAGCTCCTGGAAAACGGCATTGCCACCGCCCGGCGTAACAAATCTTCCCTCAGCTTCGTCATGATTGATATTGATCGCTTCAAATCGGTCAACGACACGCACGGCCACCCGGCCGGTGATCAGGTTTTGCTGGCGCTAGCGCGCGTGTTGCGCAAACGGCTGCGCAATTCCGACATCATCGGGCGCTATGGCGGCGAGGAATTCGCCATCATCTTGCCGGACATCAAAATTGATCAAGCCGCCCGTTTGATCAACGAATTACGTCAGGATTTTTCTCAGGTTATCTTCCATTCCGCTAACGGGGATTTCTCGTGTACGTTCAGCGCCGGCATCGCGGCTTATCCCATGCATCAACGCCTGGAACTGCTGCGCGAAGCGGCCGACAAGGCGCTGTACGAAGCGAAACGTAGTGGCCGCAACCGCGTGGTGATGGATTAAAAGGTGCTGGACTAAATCAACATGAGCGCAACCACTCTCGATCAAGTATTAAGCCAGCGACGCGAAGCCAATCAGGACATCGTTAATGTCGATGAACCGTCGGTCAAGCTGGTGATTTTTGAACTCAGCCAACAACGTTTTGCCTTTCACGGCGAACGTATCCGGGAAATTCTCGCGCAGGCTGAGGTGTTCTTCCTACCGGGCTGCCCCGCTTCGCTGGAAGGCGTCATCAATGTGCGCGGCGATATTGAATCAGTCATTCGACCGCATGAATTGCTGCACTTACCGGCCAGCGATACCGACCATCACTCGTCAATTTTAATTGGTCACACGGCAGGCAACGACAGCACAAACAGCATGAGCAGTGGCATCCGCGTTGACCGCGTCATTGATGTGATTGATGTGCCGCACAGCGCCATTCAACCGCCCCCCGCCACCCTGCCGGAACATATGCGTGTTCTAGTGCTTGGCGTACTTAATTTTCAGGACATTCCAGTCGCGGTACTTGATCTGGAGCAAATGTTCGCCGACTACGCACGCGGCTTAGGATGAGCTCCCACGCTTCACAAGCCTCGCATGCCTCGCCAGCATCTGCCACTCCAGAGCTGGAGTTAACCGTGGTGCTATTTAATGTTGGCTCATGCTGTGCAGCCGTTGAAGCAAGCCAAATTCGCGCTACCCGTCCCATGCCTGCCGCACAGGCTGATGGTTTTATGCATGATATTGACCACACCATTGCCTACATTACCGCTCAAGAAACGCTGAATTTTCCTGGTGCAACCGGTTTTGACTTAGCCAACGCTCCGGCTCAACTGCTGTTCATCAAACAGGCGCAACACGACCACGCCATGCAGGCGAATACGCCCATCGAAATTATTAATCTTCCGGCTAGCGCCATTCACCCGCTACCGCCTTTATTGGCAGCACGCTGTCAATTACGCGGATTACGCGCCTTAGCGCTGCACAATGCGCAACTGATTCCCTTATTCAATCTTGTCGACTTAATCGAAGCAAAGCCATGAGCAAACCGAAACTGCCGCATGTTTACGACCCCGGTGGCGGCCAGGAAGCGCTGCATTCAGCGCGCGAATCCTGGCGTGTCTTTGAAATCATGGCCGAATTCGTCGAATCGACTGAGCGTCGCGGCTCAATCCGGCCGGCAGTCAGCATCTTCGGCAGCGCGCGCATCACCGCCGATTCCGCCTATTACCAACTAACAGAAAACATCGCCCGCAAACTCTCCGATGCCGGCTTTGCGGTGATTTCTGGCGGCGGCCCTGGCGTTATGGAAGCCGCCAATAAAGGCGCATTCTTCGGTAAATCGCCTAGTGTCGGCCTCAATATTCAATTGCCGCACGAACAACACACCAATCCCTATCAGGATGTCAGCCAAACCTTCCGCCACTTTTTTGCGCGCAAAGTGATGTTCGTCAAATTTGCCAGCGCTTATGTGGTGATGCCAGGTGGCTTCGGCACATTAGATGAACTCATGGAAGCGCTAACGTTAATCCAGACAGGCAAAACACCGCATATCCCGATCATTCTGGTACAGTCAGACTTTTGGCAGGGGTTGATCGATTGGTTTCGCGCGCGCCTCGTCGCTGAAGGCATGATTAACCCGGAAGATATGGACTTAATTCAAGTGATCGACGATCCGGATCAAGTGGTTGCCGCCATCTTCCAGCATTACGAATCGCGCGGCTTTGAGCCGTCAGCACATGAGCGCGAGATATTGTTGAATCTCTAAGTCATTCATTAAAAAAGGAGCCACCATGAAACTGCGTAACGTGATGCATTCATTTGTTTTGCGTTCATTTTTTTTGCGTTCATTTGTCCTGTGCCCTCGTGTTTTGCGTGCCACGCCACTCGCGCTTTGCCTGATTTTGACCAACGCACCCGCCCATGCGCAAACCCACACGCTCCCCGCGCCCGTTTTTCCTTTTTTGATTGACCCGCTGCAAGCCGTGCAGATGAGTTTGCAGCTTTACCAAATGGCGGCTAACGCTGGCGATGCCGCCTCGCAAGCCAAAATGGGCTTCTTGTTTGAACAAGGTTTAGGCGTCGGTAAAGATATTGTTGAAGCAGTTAAATGGTATGAGCGGGCAGCCTTACAAAAAGACCCGACTGGCCTGTATAACTTAGGATTGCTATTACTTAAGGGACAAGGCGTTGCACCCGACGCAGAACGTGCCGCAATTTTGATGACCGGCGCAGCAGAGCTCAATCTAGCGGCGGCGCAATCGCAATTGGCCATCATGCATGAAAAGGGCATTGGCGTGCCGGCCAGTCTCGAACTAGCCGCATTCTGGACACGTAAAGCCGCCGAACTCGGCGACGTGCCGGCGCAAAACAACCTCGGCATCAAATACGCTTATGGTTTAGGCGTCCCCACCGATTACAGCGAAGCCGTCAAGTGGTTTACCCAGGCCGCCGAAGCCGGCAACGCAGAAGCGCAAGGCAACCTCGGCCTGATCTATCGCGATGGCCTCGGGAGTCTCGGGGGTGTTAGGCAAGATTTACTCAAAGCCGCCAATTGGCTCGCCCTCGCCGGCAGCCAAGGCCACATCGCCTCACAAAAACGACTGGCCGAGATGTTTGAACAAGGCGCTGGCGTCGCCAAAAATCGCAAGGAAGCCATTCGCTGGCTGCAAATGGCCGCCGCCGCCGGCGATAACGCCGCCCAAACACGACTGAAACAGCTTACGGATAAGCTGCCAGCGAGTGTGGCTAATGCGGCTAGTGCTGCGGCTGCAGAGGCAACAAAGGCAGCAGGTCAGAAGTAATCAGTGCCGCAAACCCAGATTTACACTCAGCCTGCCGTCTTGGTGAATGCGCGAATGGCTCAAACTGGCGGTGGCAAATTATTTGCATAAGCAAGGACTCTGGCAGGCAAGCTGCAAACTTGATCGACTTGGCGCGTTCTTTGACTTCATCCGCCAAAAAACGCAAGCCCCGACACTCAAGACCTGAAATCAAGAAATCAACGGCCATCGTCTTGGCATCAAGCGGTGTTTTAAGGCCGATACCAAGGGCATCGACACGCTTGACCTCCACCGCGGATTGAATCTTTTTTGCAATGGTTCGGTTTGCGCGTGTTCCACCAAAGGTCCACAGCCTGACGCTGCCTGGCTCACCTTTTTGGATGACCTGAACCAAGGCACTACACGTATCGGGCATGAACGCACGAATCTCTTCAAAACATTTCCTGAGTGAACAGCGTGCAATCCAGCGGTACGAATTCACGCAGACCACACTTGGATTTGCGATGAATCAACTGTGCAGCCAGTTCCTTTCCCGTCCCGGTTTCGCCCAGAATCAAAATTGACGCATCGGTATCCGCCACGATGACCAGGTTGTGCAGCACGGTCATAAAAGATGGGCAGCACCCAGCGACCATTTTCTGTTCGTCGAAGTGCAATTCCTCGTCATGACTGATTGAGGTGATGCTCTCACCCAGGTAAATAACCTTGCCATCTTTATCCAGAATAGGGCTGGCGTGGATGACCACATAGTCCGGGTCGTGCAACATAACGGTGGGGTCAGGTCTCGCACGATAGCATGGTCCTTCAATGCTATCGTGCGAGACCTGACCCCACCGTTAAAGCTACCGTTGTTGAAGAGGGCCGGCTACCAAGATTTTGGAAATCGCTTGCTCTCTGCGTTGACATCGGTCGAGATTCGCCCCCGCTCGAACGCCTCTTGCGAGCAAGCCAGAGGTTGTACTCCATCCACCTCAAGATGCAGACGCTTATTACATAGTGCCTGACCGAAAACCCCTCATTTTTTTAAAACCAGCCATCTGTGATCCCTCACAATTGCGCGCTACCCCGTCACCCCCCTTGCCATGCACCCGGCTACGGTGTGGCGGGGGGTAATGAGATGCTACGATGCGAGACCTGACCCCCGCTTGCGCATTTCCTGAGTGAACAGAGAAAAGAAGAAAGATGGCATCTTCTTTATTGAAACAAGCGTTTTTGTGGGGCGGGCCGGAAGGCGAGGGCGGAGAACTCAGGACTGAGGGCTGAGTGGTTTGCGGGGCGATGTTGGGGGGGCGGGATCAGGTTTCTTGCGGGGCATGGTCGGGTCCGTTCGATTCGGGGGCGGCGGTTGAATTTGCAGGATGCGCATTCCTTTCATAGAATGGTGTTACCTCTTACTCAATCGGTGATGTTATGCCCAACACACTTGAAAAACTCCGGACGGCTACGGTGACCATCAAGCTTGAGACATCGTACCGTGAGCGGCTAAAGTCGCTTGCTGTGGTCAAGAAACGCACTGCACACTACCTTATGAAAGAGGCTATTGAGCGTTACCTCATCGCAGAGGAAGCGCAACAGGCAGTGCTTCAGAGCGTCGATGATTCTGTTGCTCACTTCGAGTCAGCAGGGCTGCATATCACGCTCAATGAGTTGAAGACATGGGCTAAGAACGTGAAGGAAAATCGAAATGCACAGCTCCCGGCATGTCACACATAAAACTGTCGGATCGGGCGCGTGCTGACATCGCGCGACTCTATGACTTCCTGGCACAGTTTGATTTGACGGTTGCCGATAATAGCAACGATGCGATCATTGCCGTGCTGGAATATCTTGAGGCTCATCCGCGCAGCGGCGCACCCGTGGAAGACCGCCCGAATGTCCGTAAGTTAATCGTTGCTTTCGGCACCAGTGGCTATTTGATTTTCCATAAACGCTATGAAAAGACAAACACGAACCTTGTTGCCCGAATCATCCATCAAAAGGAGTGGTACGACACGCAAACCATTGGCCTCGCAGAAGAGAAAGTCGAAGAAATTTTGAATTAATCAGGGGCTGGGGTACAAACGGGCCAATGTTGCTCGCTCCAGGTGAGCACAGCCACCGCCTGTGATGGCCTTTGTAGCTATTTTGGTCAATTAGCGTGATGTTTATGAGGTGTCCCCCTCGGGGAACTTGAACAAACGAACCCTTCGGAGAGAGTCTCTGGTTTCCGAACTAAGAGACGAACTCAGTGTGCCACGCCCTCCTGCAAGATCCAAGATTTTTCCAATT
>CAYRFK010000170.1:0-10981 GCA_964423465.1 uncultured Verrucomicrobiota bacterium
TCGTCTCGATCAGGGGGTCGATTGGGATCATGCGCGTCGAGCTGCACCGGGCATGCCGTGCCTTATCCTACTTGCGTTCCCCCAGCCCCTCTGGCAGCCTCTCGGCCATGAAAACGCTGCTTCAGACGGGTCCGATGTAGGCTCATGCAACTCCCTAAGCACTCCACACACGGCGGCCGGATCACGCGCGCCGTGATCACCGCGGCGGGCGATGGACAGCGCACACTCCCGCTGAACATCCTCGTCGACCGCGACGGCACCGAGAAGGCTGCGCTGCAGATCATCGTCGAGGAGGCCCTCGCGGCGGGCGTCGAAAGCGTCGGCATCGTCGTGCGCCCCGGCGATGAGGCTGCCTACCGGCAGGCCGCCGGCGGCCATGCGGGGCGCCTTGTGTTCATCCCGCAGGCCGAGCCGAGAGGCTACGGCCACGCACTGCTTTGCGCACGCGACTTCACCTGCGGCGCTCCGTTCCTGCACATGGTCGGCGACCACCTCTACGTCAGCGCCGGACCGCAGGGCTGCGCGCGCCAGCTCGTCGACGCGGCCCTCGCGGAGGACTGCGCCGTCTCCGCCGTGCAGGCCACGCGCGAACACATGCTGCCCTTCTACGGCGCGGTCGGCGGCCGCCGCGTGCCGCGCAGCCCGAACCTCTACCAGGTCGAGGTCGTCCGCGAAAAACCGACGCCGACGCAGGCCGAGCAGGAGTTGATCGTGCCGGGGCTGCGTGCCGGACACTACCTCTGCTTCTTCGGCATGCACGTCCTGACGCCGGGCCTCATGCCGCTGCTCGAGGCCCACCTAGCCCGCGCCGGGGGCGCCCCGGTGGCGCTGTCGCCCGCGCTGGCGGAGCTGGCCGCGCGCGAGCGCCATCTGGCGCTCGAAATTGCGGGCCGGCGCTACAACCTTGGCCTGAAGTACGGCATGCTCCAGGCCCAGCTCGCGCTCGCGCTGGAGGGACGGGACCGTGCCGAGGTGCTCGCGCAGATGGTCGAACTCCTCGCCGCCCGACAGGCCTGACCCGCCTCATGCGCGACCTCGTTGACATCATCACCGCGACGGACCCCGCGGTCCGCGACCTCCCGCTCGAGGCCGCCGGCCGCGGCGCAGGGATCGCGGAGTGGTTGGAGCAGTGCGAGCGGCTCGACGCATTCCGCCGCGACTGTCCGAATCTCTACGAGCGTGTCCGCGCCCTGTTTTTCCTCCACGCCGCCCACCGCTTCCACCTGCCGCGCCTGCCGGGACTGCCGGCCTCGGGTCGCATCCCGTTCGCGGGCTACGAGCACCTGCTGGACCGGCGCTACGAGGAGGCCGTCAATGTCTTCCTCGCCGCGCAGGCGGTGCAGGGCCCGAGCGACACCCTCTGCAGCGCGATGGCCGAGGCCTACCACGGGCTCGGCTTCCAGACACTCGTCAATCAGGTCCGCCGCAGCGTACGGGGCGTTCGCGGCAACCAGTGGATGTTCCGCACCGGACACCCGGCCGACCAGCCGCTCCGCCTACGACGCGAGCTGCTCGCCCGCCCGTTCCCGATCCTGCGCGAGTGCACGCCGGTCCGCATGGACCTCAGCCACAGCGCGTGGAGCGACATCTTCTTCCTCGGGATGGACTTCCCCGAGGGCGCGCGCGTGCTCAATGTATCGATCGATCTCGGCATCGTCGGGCGCGACGCCGCGCCTCGGCCGCCGATCGAGGTCTACCTGCGCGTGATCGACGAGCCCGTGCTGCGCCTCGTCAGCGTCGACCTCGGCGCGAGCGCCGACGTCGCCTCGCTGGCCGAGGTCTTCGACTTCGCTCGCGACTATCTGGGTCTGCTGAAGGCCGCCGTCATCGCCTCCGGTCTCGTTCCGCCCGGCCTCGAGGGCTCGGGGCAGGATCTGAAGGACCTCCTCGCGCGCATCGTCGGCCCCGGCCTCGGCCTGGAGCTGGTTAGCAGCGTCAACGGCATCCCCAAGGGGTCGCGTCTGGCGGTCTCGACGAACCTTCTCGCAGGTCTGATCTCCGTCTGCATGCGCGCCACCGGCCAGGCCGCCTCGCTGACCGGCGCACTGGACGAGAACGAGCGCCGCCTCGTTGCCGCCCGCGCGATCCTCGGCGAATGGCTCGGCGGCTCCGGCGGCGGCTGGCAGGACTCCGGCGGTTTGTGGCCGGGCATGAAGATGATCTCCGGCGTGCCTGCCGGTCCGGGCGATCCGGAGCATGGCGTCAGCCGCGGCCGCCTGCTCCCGCAGCACCGCATTCTGGATGCAGCCGACGCCTCGCCCGCGACGCGCGACCTGCTCCAGCGGAGCCTCGTGCTCGTTCACGGCGGCATGGCGCAGAACGTCGGGCCGATCCTCGAGATGGTCACCGAGAAGTACCTGCTGCGGTCCGAGGCGGAGTGGGCCGGCCGGCGCGAGGCGATCCGCGTCCTCGACCGCATTCTCGATGCCCTGCGCCGCGGCGACGTACGCGGCATAGGTGCCGCGACCACGCACAACTTTGAGGGGCCCCTCCAGGCGATCATCCCGTGGGCGGGGAACGCGTACACCGCGGCGCTGATCGAGCGCACGCGCGCCGCCTTTGGCGACGCGTTCTGGGGCTTCTGGATGCTCGGCGGCATGTCCGGAGGCGGCATGGGCTTCATCTTCGATCCCGCCCGCCGCGACGAGGCGCGCGTGTTCCTCGGGCGGCTGATGTCCGACACCAAGCGCGAGTTGCAGCACGCCCTGCCGTTCGCGATGGAGCCCGTCGTCTATGACTTCGCCATCAACGAGCGCGGCACCTTCGCGGCGTTGCTCGAGGGCTGCGAGGCGCTGATGCCGCCGGGCTACTACGCGCGCATGGTACCCGGCTGGCTTCGCGCCGATCCCCGCGCCCTGCCGGCGTCCGTCCATGCCGAGCTCGGCCGCTTCGGTGCCGCGTGCCGGGTCCGCCCCGAACTCGCGGACATGGTCGGGACGCTCTTCGATCGTCTTTTTCCGCGCGAGGCGACGGATCGCGACGCCGACGCCAGCCTGCCGGCGCTGCTTGAGGCGAGCGGGTTCGACCCCGCGCTTCATGAGGCCGTCCGCGCCGACCTGCGCGGCGGGAGGCTCGGCCTGTCGCAGAACCGTCTGCCGCCGAGCACGACGATCGAGGACGTCCGCGCCGAGGACGTCACCGACGCCACCGCCGGCCTCGACGCCGCATGCGCGGAGGCCGGCCGCGACGCGCTGCGCGCGGGCTCCGTCGCCGTGGTCACGCTCGCGGCGGGTGTCGGAAGCCGGTGGACCCAGGGTGCTGGCGTGGTCAAGGCCCTTCACCCGTTCTGCCGCCTCGGCGGCCGGCACCGCAGCTTCATCGAGGTCCACCTCGCCAAGACCCGCCGCGCATCCCGCGAGGCGGGCGCGTACCTGCCGCACCTCTTCACAACCAGCTACCTGACCCACGAGCCGATCCGTGCCCACCTTGAGCGGCGCGGGAACCACGGCTACACCGGCCCGCTCCTCCTCTCGCCCGGCCGCGCCATCGGCCTGCGCATGGTCCCGATGGAGCGCGACCTCCGCTTCGCGTGGGAGGAGATGCCCCAGCAGCGGCTCGACGACCAGGCGCAGAAGGTCCGCGAAAGCCTGCGCCAAGCCCTGATCGGATGGGCGCGGCAGGCGGGCGAGGGATCCGACTACACCGACAACCTCCCGCTCCAGTGCCTCCATCCCGTCGGCCACTGGTTCGAGGTGCCGAACCTCCTGCGCAACGGCGTGCTGGCCGGGCTCCTCGCGCAGCGGCCGCAACTCCGCCATCTGTTTCTCCATAACATTGACACGGTCGGTGCGGACGTCGATCCCGCGCTGCTCGGCCTCCACATCCGCTCCGGCGCCGCACTGACGTTCGAGGTCATCACGCGCCGCATCGAGGACCGCGGCGGCGGCCTCGCCCGCGTCGACGGCCGCGTCTGCCTTGTCGAGGGCCTTGCGATGCCCCGCGAGGAGGCCGAGTTCGCCCTGTCGTTTTACAACTCGCAGAGCACGTGGATCGACATCGACCGTCTCCTTGCGCTCTTCGGCTTGGACCGCGACAACCTTGGCGACGAGACTCGTGTCGCCGCCGCGATCCGCGATGTCGCCGCGCGGATGCCGACGTACATCACGCTCAAGGACGTCAAGAAGCGCTGGGGCCACGGCCAGGAGGACGTGTTCCCGGTCTCGCAGTTCGAGAAGCTCTGGAGCGACATGACCTCGCTGCCGGACCTTGACTGCCGCTTCGCCGTCGTCCCCCGCGTCCGCGGCCAGCAACTCAAGGACCAGGCCCAACTCGACGGCTGGCTCCGCGACGGCTCCGCCGCCCACGTCGAATCGCTGTGCGACTGGGGGCCGACGGGGCCGGCCGAGGCTGATGCCTGAGCCCCGAAGGCCGGGAGCCGGAGGTCACGGGCAACTCGCCGCAGGTGCTCCCGCATCTCGCGGCCGTTCTTGACTCCCCGGCGGAACTCGGCCAGCGTCTTCATCATGAACCTGATTCCGCCGATGGTTGTCGCTTGCCTGTCCGTTCTGACCGCCGTCTCCGCAGCGGCTGCCGGGCCGGATCTGAACTCGCTGGAGACGCAGTTTCGCGGGGTTCCGATGGAGGCGCGGCGGCTGACCGGGCCGCTGTTCTGGATGCACGGCGACGAGACGCCGGCGCAACTCACGGGCGAACTCGCGAAAGTGGTCGAGGGCGGCAACGGAATCTTCACGGCCGAGCCGCGGCCGCACAAGGACTGGCTGGGGGAAGGATGGTACCGCGACCTCGGGATCTGCCTCGATTTTGCGCGCAGCAACAACCTGCAGGCGATCATCTTCGATGACTGGTGGTGGCCGAGTCAGATGATGGGTGGCCGCGTTCCGCCGGAGTACGGCAGCAAGCGGCTCGAGGCGGAGGAGGCGGCAGTCGTGGGGCCGAAGGCCTACAGCGCACCGGGATACGCATCCAACCTCATCGCCGTCGTCGCGGGCCGCGTCGCGGCGGGCGATGCGATCGACCCGGCAAGCCTGGTGGATCTGACCGCGTCGGTTCGCGACGGAGTCCTCGCCTGGTCCGTGCCGGCCGGTTCGTGGCGGATCATGAAGTTCACGTGGCGATTCAACGGAACACGCGGCGGGCAGCAGAAGTACATCTCGGTCGACGGCGCCGACGAGGCCTGCACGGACTGGTTCATCCGTACCGTCTATCAGCCGCACTACGAACGGTTCAAAGCGGATTTCGGCCGGACGATCGTCGGCTTCTTCTATGACGAACCCGAGACACAGGGCGACTGGGGCAGCGCGATGCGGACGGTCGCGGCGGAGCGGAAGCTCGATCTCGCGCCCCTGCTGGTCGGCTACAAGTTCAAGCTCGCGGGCGACGCGCAGACCGCGGCGTTCTACGGCTATCTCGACCTCTTCGCCGATGCGTGGGGCCGGACGATGTACGGCGGGATGAGCCGCTGGTGCCGCGAGCACGGCGTCTACTCCATGGGCCACTTCATGGAGCACAACAACTGCTTCTACGACCGGGGCATGTCCGGCGGAAACATGATGCAACTCCAGCGCTACAGCGACATGGGCGGCATCGACCTTGTCTGCGACCAGCTCTATCCGGGCCAGCGCAAGGACGGCCTCTACCAGATGCCGAAGATCGCCAGTTCGATCTCACACACCTGCGGCAAGACGGACGACATCGCGTTCTGCGAGATCTACGGCGGCTACGGCCAGAAGGTCACCTATCCGCAGATGAAGTGGCTCGCCGACTGGCACCATGTTCGCGGCGTGAACTTCCTGATCCCCCACTCCTTCAATCCCCGTGCGCCGTTCGACCGCGATTATCCGCCGTATTTCTACAACGGAGGTTTCGAGCCTCGCTGGCCGCTCTACCGTGTCTGGGCGAACTATACGAGCCGGCTCGCGACGATGCTGACCGGCGGCCGGCACGTGGCCCCGGTCGCGTTCCTGCAGATCGGCCAGAGTCTGCACGTGGGCAAGGCGGTGCGGCCCGAGGCGCTGACCACGTCTATGCAGGATGCGCTCTTCGATTGCGACTGGCTGCTCTACGACGTGTGGGAGAACGACGCGAAGATCGCCGGCCGCGAGATCCAATTGCAGAAGGAATCGTACCGCGTCCTCGTCCTGCCGTGCGCCGAGGTCATTCCGTATCCGACGTTGCAGAAGGCGAAGCAGTTCTTTGATGCGGGCGGCGTGGTGGTCGCGTACGGGATGCTGCCGTCGAAGTCCGCGACTCTGGGCCGTGGCGCGCAGGACGTCGCGGACCTGTGCGGCTCGATCTGGGGCGCGTCCGAGCCGGGTCTCGACTGCTGCAAGACCAATGCGGCGGGTGGCCGCTCGTATTTTCTGCCGGAATCGCCGACGGCCGACGAGGTCCGCAGGGTGCTCGCGGACGATGCGGGTGTTCATCCGACGCTGGAGGTTGTGAAGGGCGACACCGGCAACTGGCTGCACATCCTTCACCGGCAGAAGAGCGATCGCGATGTATTTCTCGTCTGCAATCAAAATCACGAGGGCGCGGCGCGGGCCTATACGTTCCGCATCGACGCGGAGGGCGAGCCTGAATGTTGGGACGCGATGCACGGGGAGATCACGGCCGTTCCGTTCCGGCGCGTGGACGCGCACGCCGTCGAGGTGGACCTGACGCTGGAGCCGTCCGAGAGCGTCTTGCTGGTGTTCAACGCGGAGAAGCGTCCGCTGCCGGCCCGGATCGACGCGAGCACAAAGCCGGCGCATCCACCGATCGAGGTCCGCCCGACGCGGCCGGTCGTGAAGAAGGCGAAGCGCGAGCGACTGGTCGTTGTGTCGGCCTCGTATGGAGTGCCGGGCGATGCGAAGCGGACACGCGATGTTCGGGGCAAATTGCAGAAGATCATCGACGGGGGCGCGTACCAGTTCGGCGTCGCGGATCTCGCGAGGGGCGACGACCCGGCCTATGGCGTGGTGAAGACGCTGGTGGCGGAATGCACCTCGGGCGATCGGCGTATCACGCTGAAGGGGCAGGACCCGCAGACGCTTACTCTTGCCGAGCCCTCGCCGGCTCGGCTGGAGATCGAACGCCTGGCAGCCGGCCGGCCGTATGCCGCAAGTCCGGTCGAGGCGGCCCCGTTCGAGGGCGTGGGCGACGTGCCGGCGACGGTGAATCTGACGGCCTCGCGCGTCTGCCTTGAGCTCGACGGCGTTGCGCCCGAGGAAGCGGCGCGTGTGACGATCAACGGCAAGGATGCGGGCGGCATGATCGGGCGTCCCCTGCGGCTCGATGTGACCGCGTGGCTCAAGCCCGGCAAGAATACCGTGAAGGTCGAGCCTTTTGCGCCGACGTCGGTCCGGCTGGCCGTGTACGGGCGCGAGTGAAGAACTCGGGCAGAGCGGACGCACTCATCATTTCGCCTCGAGCGTCGCGCGGCCCGTCAACTCGTCTCGAATCACCCACCAGGCGCCGTCCCGCGAGGCTGCCACGGACCGGCCGTCGCGCCACACGCCGGTCGAAGACGTTGTCGCCGGAACCCGGACCTGTGCGGATACGCCCGGCGGAAGTTCGATCTGCAGGCGGAACGACGCGCCCGCCGTCCACGCGACAGACACCGGACCGCGCGGGGTCGGAATGCGGCCGGACGCCTTCTCCAGACCGGCCGCACGCGGACGGATCGAGGCCCGCTTCCACCCGGGCTCAAGCGTGGTCACGCCGAGCACGTACCGCGGCAGCAGATTAGCCGGTGCGGCGCCCCACGCGTGATTCCAGTCCTGGTTCGGCTTGTACTTCTGGTCCCACGCCTCCCACGTGATCGTCGTGCCGGACTCGACCATGTGCCGCCAGCCCCGGTCGCCGGGCGCGAGGATCAACTCCATCGCGCGGCGGTCCTGTCCGTTCTCGAACAGCGCCTCCATGAAATATTGCGACGCATAGACCGAGCACTTCATGCCGCGCTCGGCGAGCCATTTTGCGACGCCGGGCCGCGCAGCTTCCGGCACCAATCCAAACGCGAGCGGGAAGAGGTTCGCGTGCAGCGAGACATGGTCCGTCGCCTCGCCGTCGCGATACAACCCGCGAGCCGGGTCGAAGCACTTCGTCTGGAACACCCCCCGCCCTTCTCTCTCGCGGGTCTCGTAGGCGGCGGCTTCCGCGTCCTTGCCAAGCGCGTGCGCCAGTTCCGCCATGAGCGCCAGCGAGCGGAGATGAAATGCGTTCACGACGGTGTTGACCGGCGTGTGGACGAAGCCATCGCGTTCGCCGGCCGGCCAGTCGACGATGTCATCGCGCTTCACCTGCTGCGGGTTGCTGCCGATCAGACCGTCCTCGCGGAGACGCGCCGGAAGCAGTTTCGCCTTCAGCGACTCGTACCGCGCCGCCAGCCAAGCCCGGTCACCGGTCTGCATCCAGTCGGCGTGTGCGATGAAGATCATATGGTGCGCCCACTCGGTGGGCCAGGTCGGACGCTTCATCAGCCAGTCGAACGTGTCGCGCGCCATCCGGGGATCCGGATCGCAGTAGTAATGGCAGAGTTGGTTGATGTAGGCGTCCGCCTCGTAGGGGATCCGCTCGCGGTCGCCGTCCACATAGACGCCGCAGAACGTGGTCGCCTTGATCGAGTAGCGGCAAAGTTCCCAGATGCGGTCAAGGGTCGGGTCCGACGACGCGAACGCCGCGGCATCGTCCTGCCACGTGGTTGCAAAGGCGGCCTGCCGTGTGATGAACTCCGGCTTGAATGCGCCCGGCCAGCCCTCGATCTCGATCCACCGGAACGGCAGCACGACGCCCCACTCCGGCGGCGTCAGCACCGCGGCGGGCTGCGTCGTGTTGCGCTTGTCCGCGGGGGGCGCCACGACCGCCGGGCTCCCGCCCTTGACCATGACCGTCGCCTTGTTGTAGCGGACCGTGCCCGGCGGTTTCCGCTCGATCCGGCCTGCGGTCATCGCCTCACCGAAGTGAACCGTCACCGTGGCGGACAGGCCGACGGGCGGCACGAGACGAACGTTGCCGAACGCCACCCGCTCGAAGTCCACAAGGACCGTTCCATCGGCAAGCGGCGAAACCGACGCTGCCTTCTGATCGACCAGATGCACGGGGGCGGCCAGCGCAGGCAGGGCGGCGACCATCAGCGAGGCGATTCGGATCCTCATGAAGATCTCTTCCTCCTTTGATCCAAGGTGTCCATCAGCTTGTCGAACGGATGGTTGAATTCCTCAACGCCTTCATCCTCCAGTCGCTGAGTCACCGTGTCGAGGCAAATCCCGAGTTCCGGTAATTGCTTCAACATCCATCCTCCTCGATCAGCCGGCGTCAGGCATGAAGCACGCTGTTCAAGGTGCCGCAATCGTTCGGTGCCCAGTCCACGCAGTTCGGATCCATAATCCAGACCCCATTTACCACGAACTTGTACTCGTGCCGACCGGCCGGAAGTGAAAGTGTCGCCTTGCAGTGCCCGCTTCCTGGATTTTCCTTCAAGGGCATGACCGTCGGATTCCAATTATTGAACGTTCCGGCGACAAACACCTGGTTTCCCGGCTTGACCGAGAGTTCAAACTGCACTCGTCGTTCCGTCGTTTCCGGCAGCGGTTTCATCGGCGCAATGGCGTTCATTTTCATGGGACACCTTTCCGTCCGCTCATGTCCTGAGTGGCCCCATCATACCGGACAACACGGCTAGGTCGTATAGGGTGTAACCCCACCGTGACGCGACGATTCCGGTCTCAGCAGACGCTGACTTCAACGGCATGTCCCCGGCGGTCGTCAACGAGCGGGACGATGGCGTCCGGCAGTTCCCGGCCGTCGAGAATCACCCGGAGCGGCGGCGCAAGGGCCGTTTTGGCCCGCGACACATGGATGTGGTAGAACGTGTCGCGGTAGCGGTAGTGCAGTTTCAGCGAGGGCCAGGCGCGCGGCAGTTGCGGATTCAGCCGCAATTGCTCCGCTTCGAGCCGCACGCCGAGCAGGGTCTCGACGAGGAGCCGGTACATCCAGCCGGCCGCACCCGTATACCATGTCCAACCGCCGCGTCCGACATGAGGCGCGGCGCCGTAAACATCGGCGGCGATGACGTAGGGTTCAACCTTGTAGCTCTCAACCCCTCGCGCATTCGCCGCATGACGGATCGGGTTGAGCCGCGAGAACAGCTCCCAGGCTCGCTCGGTATCGCCAAGCTGGGCGAAGGCCATGACGGCCCAGATTGCGCCGTGGGTGTACTGTCCGCCGTTCTCGCGCACGCCGGCCGGGTAGCCCTTGATGTAGCCGGGCTCGACCGCCGCCGTATCGAAGGGCGGATCGAGGAGCCGGATCAAGCGGTCGTCGGGCCGGACCAGGCGCCGATATACGTGATCCATGGCTTGGCGCGCCCGCGCCGGATCTGCCGCACCGGACAGAACCGCCCAACTCTGGGCAATCGAATCGATCTGGCATTCCTCGTTGACGGCCGATCCGAGCGGGGCGCCGTCATCGAAGTACGCGCGCCGGTACCATTCGCCATCCCACCCGTGCGCTTCGATGTTCCGCTGCACTTGGGCCGCCTGCGCGCCGCAGCGGTCCGCGAATGCAGTATCGTCGCGGCGCCGGGCCAGTTCCGCGAAGCGCTGCAACACGTGGTAAAGGAAGAACGCCAGCCACACGCTCTCTCCCCGGCCGCGCGCACCCACAAGGTTCATGCCGTCGTTCCAGTCGCCGCTGCCCATCAAGGGCAAGCCATGTTCACCGAAACGCAGGCCATGCTCGATCGCCCGCACGCAATGCTCGTAGAGCGTTCCGGATTCCCCCGAAAGCCTCGGAAGATCGTAGTACGATTCCTCATCCGCGTTCACCGGGCGACCTTCGAGATACGGCGCACGTTCGTCGAGCACGCCCGTGTCGCCGGTCATCGTCACGTACCGGCAGGTGGCGTACGGCAGCCAGAGGTAATCGTCAGAGCAGTGCGTACGCACACCGCGTCCGCTGGGCGGATGCCACCAGTGTTGCACGTCACCTTCGCTGAACTGGCGGCCTGCGCATCGCACCAGATGCTCGCGGGCGGTCCACG
>CAYRFK010000171.1:0-10963 GCA_964423465.1 uncultured Verrucomicrobiota bacterium
GAAGCCGAACATGTTCATGAAGTTGGCGCCCCAGGCGTCGTTGCTGCGGAAGCGCACGTTGCAGTTCAGCCAGCCCGTTCCCTGCTCGTCCTCGATGATGCGGTACCACACGGACTGCAGGCACGGCGGGTCGTAGCACTCGAGGTCGAGGTTCGGCATCCACGTGATCATCTGGGCCTGTCGCGAGAACGGCTGCTTCACAAGCTTGGCGATCACCTGCTCGACCTGGTCGATCTTGAACGGCCCGGCCTCGACCGACCGCCCATCGCGAAGCTCGCGCCATGTCCCATAGGCCGCGAGCCGGCCATGGTAGGTGTACTCCCAGCGCGTATCGGCCGGGTCGTTGATGTTCTTGACCCAGTGGTCCTTCGCCCCCGAGACCTCCATCACGTACTCGCGAAGGTCCTCGATCCCGCCCGGGAACGCCTTGTGGATCATCGGGTCCGCGAGCGGCTCGAGTACCGTGATGTTCATGGTCGAGTCGAGGCTGGGCGGATCGCCGGGCTTGTCGTACTGAGTCCGGAACGGTATGCCCTTCGCGTAGAGCTCGACCAGGGCCTTCTCGTACGCCGCAGCCAGCGTCCGCTCGGTCACAAAGAGTACGGGAATATTCCGCATGGCCCACCTTTCACGGTCGCGATCCGCCCGCAGCGTCGCGCCAGCACTCGCCGCGCCCCAAGACAAGCACGATGGTATTATGGAGCCTCAAAGATGCCGCTCAAGCAGTTTGTGCCGATCAGCCGTATAAGTGGCACCCCCGGCAGGACTTGAACCTGCGACCATCGGATTAGAAATCCGCTTATATCCAGCCTTTTGGTCTATTATTTGAGTCTATGTATCTGTTTTGCAGTGGACATCGAACACTTCATGGCGGATACTACGGCCAGAAAGCGAACGAAAGAGCCAAGGGGGGACACAATGAAGACACGCAAGGGGTATCTGATTCGCCGAGGCCGCACCTTTTACGCCGTCTGGGAGATCTCTGGCCGAAAGTACACGAAGACCACTCGGCAGCATAACCGCAGGGACGCCGAGAAGGAGCTCTCGCGCATCATGGCCCCGTACATGATCGGGGATGAAGTCCGCGTGCTGGAGAGCGTCAAGGCACGGATCGAGGGGGCCAAGTCCGAGCTCGATAAGATCGACGAAGAACGCAACCCGCCGCTGACGCTCGCGGGGGCGTGGTCCGCATACAAGACGGCCACCAATCGTCCAGACTCCGGGAAAGCTACGCTTCGGGAGTACGAATCCCACATGGAGCAGTTCACAACGTGGATTTCCGAGACTCACCGAGCCGCCAAGCTGCTAAGGGATGTTGACCGCGCTACGGCTGAACAGTACGCGGCGCACTTGCTGGGCCGGAATCTGTCGGGTAATCGGTTCAACAAACACATCAACTGTCTGGCGCTGGTGTTCCGCGTGCTAGCCGACAAGGCGCGCTTGACCACGAACCCGTGGGCCGGAATCCAGCGCCGCAGACAGGTAGCGCAGAGCCGGCGCGAGTTGACGGTGGACGAACTCAAAACGGTGTGCGCCAGAGCAGCCGGGGAGCTTCGGACGCTCTTCGCGCTGGGCATCTATACCGGGCTCCGCCTTGGGGACTGCTGCACACTGCGCTGGGGCGAGGTGGACTTAGCACGCCGCATCATTCGGCGAATCCCGAACAAGACAAGCCGGCGCAACCCAACGCCCGTCTTGGTGCCGGTCCATGCCGCCCTGTGTAGCGTATTGCGGGACATATCGACCGACAAGCGCGGAGAGTATGTGTTGCCCGAACTCGCGAGCCTCTACGTCAAGGGAGCCTATCGGGTGACAGACCAAGTGCAGGCCCATTTCGTCGCCTGCGGAATCAACCCGTACAAACCCGGCACCGGGATGGCGAGCGCCGAGAAGGGTAAAGACGGCGAGCCAATCCCCGGCACCGCGCTGCGCGCTGTGGTCGAAGTGGGCTTTCACAGTCTGCGGCATACGTTTGTGAGTCTGTGCCGCGAGGCCAACGCGCCGTTGTCGGTAGTCGAGGCAATCGTCGGACACTCCAACCCAGCCATGACCCGGCACTACACACACACGGGGGACGACGCCGCAGCGGCCGCCGTGGCGCTCTTGCCGGCCATCATGGGCGACGTGAAGGCATTGCCAGCTCCAGCCTCAGCCGACCCGCTCGCAACGTTCAAGGCTGAGTTGCGCGGCATCGTCGAGACGATCACAGCGAAGACATGGAAAGAGGCGAAAGCGGCGCTTCTGGCGCGATTGGAGCTTGAGCGCGACACGCTGCTGAAGTGACGAGGTCGCGACGGGGAGAGGAAACCCAGCATTCCTTGACCGCATGACACACCGACACGCACAGTCCGCCTTACTGTCTACCCATCACCAGCTGATTCCTCTTCGACCGGCCGGGCCTCCACTTTTTGCACTACCCCATTCGCATACCGTCGTGTTTCATTACCGGCGGCCAGCGCGGATGGATGGCGTGATGCGGAGATGATGGCCCGACGACAGCGATGGAAGGAGACTCGAATGAGACATCCTGTGCAGCCGAGGATTCACAAGTACACCGAGTTGATCGCCGCCATGCGCGAGCAGATAGAGCAAGGAATGGCAACCGCGGAGGAAAAGGAATGGCTGCGCGCTGTAATCGAAGCACGCGAACAGAATGACGAATGGGGGCTGCTGCCCGAGAGCCCTATACGTGCCCCGGAGCCAGCACAGAGGCGCGGACGAGACGCATTCCTCCACCACTTGACTACGAACCCGCTGGAGAGGGTCTTCCTGCACTTCCGGAACATGAAGAAGTTGTGGGACTCGATCCCGGACCCGATCAAGAACCGGATTGAAGGCGGAGCCGGCGAAGCGGCATTGGCCGAGCAACGGGCCGCCGACGATTACTTCGATGCCCACGAAAACTGGACGCGGCTAGACCCGGACACCACGAGGATTCCCGGCATCGAAACCACCGACCGCGAGACGATCCGCGCATTCAAGGCGGAGCAACAGCAGAGGCTCGACGCAGCGCAAAAGGCCAAGGCCGCAGCCGAGCAGGCAGCCGCCCAGACCGCCGCTATAGTTGCACATACCGAGGCCATCAACCGTCTACCGGTACAGAACGCGCAGACCAATGACGCTGCCTCGCCCAAGCCCGGAGATGTCCGCTACCCTCTCGTTATCGGCGACCGCCTCCAAGTTGCTAACGAAGGATGGACCGCCTATCACGTAAAGGTCGATGCAAAATGGCGCACCTTCACCATCACCCGGCCGCTCTCGGTCAGAATCATTCGAGCTATGTACGATTTGGGGGCGTTGTCGGCAGCGACAGCCAAGACGGAGAAGGCCATCATGCGCAAGGCAGGCCGCCCGAAGTCCAAGATACGCGGTGCGTTCTCCGGCAAGGGAGAGGGTTCGAGCGAAGCCGGTCATTACGCGGATTTCAGCCGCATCGTCATCCAGTCGGATCGTCAGCACGCGGGACGGTATTTTCTCGCCGGGACGTGACGTCGCCGCGGCCTTCTCAGTAGGCCAAGACTGCCGCCCGTCTGATTTGGTCTATTTTTCCCGCGAACGCCCACAAAAGCGGGGTTCGCCGTCTTTCTTCATAAAGAGCGGGTATCGTTTTCGCTTGTCGTTTATCTTCTTGGCATCAAGAGCGCGGACACCACGCGCAGGAGGAAGCCGATGCAGGAAACGACTCTCGAAGCGGTGCGAGCGATCTTTCGGTCTGACCCAAGCATCAGCCCCCAGACCCGAGGCGACTTGGTGGCCATACTTCGGGCTGGCCGAGACCCGAGATCGACACCGGCCGACGGTGAGGCAGACAGACTGATACGCCGGTCCGAAGCCGCACGGCTGCTGGCGCGCTCACCCCGCTCCGTCGATCACCTCGCAGCGGCGGGTGTTCTGCGGCGTGTCCTGCTGCCCGGCCGCAGCCGCTCTGCCGGCTTCCGCCTTTCTGACGTGCGGGCGTTGATCGCCTCTGCACCCTCCGGCGGTGACGGGAGGATGTAAGGCCATGCCCTCCCGCTCCACAACACTCGACTCCCCCCCCGTGCTCGTGCGTGCTTCTGGCCGCGGAGCGGCAGGAGCCGACGAGCCGGGTGGGGCTGACATCTACAACGACGACGCAGAGCGCGCCGTACTTGGATCCATCCTTCATGATGAGGCCGGACTCGACATAGCCCGAAGGCACGGCATCACGCCGGACGCGTTCCATGTGTCGACAAACCGGTCCGTCTATCACGCGATGCTGGCGCTTGCCCAGCGTGGACGCGCAGTTGACACGCTCACGGTCTGCGCGGAACTCAAGAATAGCGGCGACTTGGATGCCCTCGGCGGGTGTACGTTCGTCGAGCGTTTGATGGAGGCAGTGCCCACCGTAACGAGCATTGTCCATTACGCTGACATCGTCTTGGAACTCGCCGAACGCCGCAGGCTGGCCGCTGGGATGAGGCGACTTACTGAATCGGTGGAGGCAGGCGGATCGGCCGACGACACCCGCGAAGGTATCCGAGCGCTGGGGCAGTCACCCGTCACAGGTGTCCCTGCGCTTGTTTCGCTGGCCGACCTTGCGGAGCAAGAGGTTGACGCCGACCAAACACTGATCGGCGCTAAGACGTGCCGCTACTTGGAGCGCGGCGGGGTTCTTCTCATGGCCGCGCCTTCCGGCGTCGGGAAATCGCACTGGGCGACGCAGGGCGCAGTTTGCTGGGCGTGTGGCATTCCAGCCTTTGGGCTGCCAACGGCAAACGGCCCGCTCCGCGTCCTCAAGTTGCAGGCGGAGGACCCGCCAAACGATGCACACCAAATGGCCGCGAACATGCTGCGCGGACTGGAACTGGGACCGAAGCAGCGTGAGATGGTCCGCGAGAACACCCGGCAGACGTGGCTGCCCGGATGCACTGGGCAGGAGTTCCTTGATCGGGTCCACGTCATTCTGACGGCATGGCGGGCAGACTTGGTCATAGTTGATCCGTTGGCAGGCTTCGCGGACGGCGACTTGGTGCGGCCCGAGGTTGTGCAATCGTTCTGCCGGGCAGGACTGAGCCGCTTGGCCGTCGAAAACAGATGCGCGTTGCTGATCTGTCATCATGTTCCAAAGCCGAACGCGAACCGCGACGCTTCACGGATGGGCGCGTATGACTTCCAATATGCCGGGGCGGGCAGCGCCGACCTTGTCGCGAACTGGCCGCGTGCCGTTCTGACGCTTCAGCCGTTGGCCCGGGGGCAGTTCATCCTTCGCGCCGCAAAGCGCCGTCCGCCATGGTCCACAGCAGACGGCCGGCAAGCGTGGGAGATCGGGCTTCGACATACCGACGCCGGGACGTGGGAGACCTGCGAGGTCGACAAGGATACAGCCCGCACGGGGCGACCGCCGGCCCCGACCCCCGAGACGTTCCGCCCCGAAGTGATGGCGCTCATCCGCGAATCCGGCGCCATGCCGAAGACAGCCCTCTGTGCGACGGTGCGGGCGAAGGTTACAGGTTCCCGCGACGGGGCGAGGGCTGCAGTCGAGTTGCTTGTGTCCGACGGCTCGCTTGCCACTTGGCGCGGCGTGGGCCGTGGGGGTTGCGCCATGATTGGACTGCCGGGCCAAGCTCCGAGGCCGAAGGAAGCCACCGAATGAGAACTTGGCGGAAAGACACTTTCCCGCGAAGTCCGCAGAGTTCGCAGAGTTTGAGACTTTTCGGCGCGGAACTTTGCGCGCGCCCCCTTATAGGGGCGCGGCGCAGAGTTCGCGAAGTCGGCGGGGTGAACTTCGCGGTATCACCCAGATGGCGATGGACGAGGCTACGCGCTCCGCATTGCACAGCAAGCCGGAACACCGGCAGAGAGGACGGGTCGGAATGAGAGTGAAAGTCGTAGATCCGGGCAAAGCGACTAGCCGCCAACGTCAGTCGAAGTACGGACCGCTACTCGTAGCGATGAGGTCATCCCTCGATAGCGATGGGGTCGACGGGCGACTTCGGGGCATCGTTGAGACGGCAGCGTGGTCTCCCTCGAAACAGCGCCGGTACGCACGCGGACTTCGCTTCTACTACCGGGCACACCGAGTGCCGGGTATGCGGCTGTCGCTTGGAGCGTGCGACGAGCACGGCATCACGTTCCGCTGGCTGAGGATATCGGCTGGGGAGCGTGCACCGTGACGCCGTTCCAACTGGCACGGGCTGAATGCGCGAACCTCACAGCGGACGGGGCATGTCTGGGCATGGACTTCACGCCCGATGGGCAAATGATTCCGCTGTGGATAGTGAAGCAGCATCGTTGCCGACTGGCAATGGGGCTGCCATGCACCTATTTCGAATCCGCTGTGTTGCCAGGCATTCCCAGCAGCAATGACGGCCGAACCGAAATGGAGTGGCACAACGCGGAGGATACGTACCACCGGAGGAAACAGGACCATGAGCGACGACTTGGCGCAGGAGATCTGGAGCGAGCAGGGGATGACGGAGTTGCTGGGCTGCACGAGGAAGCAGCTTCGGCGGCTCACCTTGGAGGACGGGCTGCCAGCCGTTCGATTGGAGCGCGGCTGGTACGTCTACCGGGCCGGAGACGTGCGAAAGTGGCTTGAGGATCGGAAATCCGGTCGAGGCGCGTCGCCATCTGATGACGAGGCTGGTGTGACTACCCCGTAACTGGGGTCGCCACGGTCTGCCACGAGCGACATGAAGACGATCCACTCGACCATACCGACGGGCATCGCCCGCCCGCCCAGCGCAGCAGCGGTCAGTACACACGCGACGGGTACAGCACTGCCGGCGCGCATGGCGGCAGCCACACTCGAAAGGAGGAGTCCGTGACGAAACACGCTGCTCGTGATCCGCCCGAATGATCGAACAGTAGTCGGGTGGTGTCTGTGGTGGTGATGACCGCCGCTCGAGCGGTCTCTGGGGAGAACGTGTTCTGATGTCGTTGCATGTATCGAAAGGAAACGTCATGTGTTCTTGCTGTCACAGTATTCTTGGACTGCGCTGTGAGCGCGATCTGTTCTTGGCATTCTTGAGAAGATACCGCGGACGGGAGTTTGACGTCGCCGTGCTATGCTTGGATCGGATCGATCCCACTCCGCTGACGCTGTGCTCGAAACCCGGGGACACGACGGCGGGCGGCGACGAACTGAGAAAGCATGGCACGCGAGACTGCATCATCTGGCGGCTAGCTCACTGGGGAGTACCGTGGTCCCCGAGAATCTTGAACGTCGTTGAGTCGGAGCAGGCGCTAGTGTTGCATTCAGCATGGAATCCACCTATCGCAGCGCTAAGCAAGATGGCGGGGCAGCACCCAGAGATCGGATTCGAGTTGATCTACGCGCATCAAGGAGCCGCCGGCAGAGTCGCATTCGCGCCGGAGCAAGACTCGTTCAGTCACATACCGATCTCGCACGAGGAGTACGCCCTGCTCGAAGAGGACGTTGAGCTTGCCTGCGCCATGCCCAGCCCCGGGGAGGATGCCTCCCGCGTTTGACGCTAGGCTAAACTGGTCGTGATGTCAGATAGAGCGTCGCGAGGCTGACCGACGAACGAGGTGCACGTCGGTCGGCCCGTATGACGTCCATTGCGAGGGCTCGCGGCTCTACTGCCGCAGCCTGACACGAACAATGCAAGGTCGATCCATGCAGCAGTGCTGACGAGCTTAGCGCCTGAAGACTCTTCGAGCCCGTCCCTGATCGCGCACGGGCGAATCGGCTCCACAGCCACCTCGGGACAGCTCCGTTTCGCCACCCGGACTGGATCTCACGCACATCCGGCGACTGATCGCTCGACACGCACGCGCCCGTAACCTTCCCCGGGCTGCCATCCCGACCACCAACCGCCCGTTGATCAACCGACACCGAGGCGGCATGGGCTCTTGTCGCGCTGACCAAGACACCAGCCTCTTGGCATCCCGAGCCATTCAACGTAGAGGATCTGGGTTTCGAGCGGAGCGAGAATACCCAGAAGCCTCTGGTTGTGCATTGTCTCCATCATTTCGATGATGCCGGGAAGACGGTGCCCGTCTTCAGCCGGTCCAAGATGTACCACCGGCCCTCAATGTATGCGATGGCCTTCCCGCTTGCAGGAAGCACCATGATATTGCTGTCGTCGCTCGGATAGCAGAAGTCATCCCAATGGTCCAAAAACAGACGCCAGTCCGTTCTGACGGCCAGTTCTGCGTGCCAGAAGAAGATCGCTTCGGACGTGTCGTCCGCCGTGACCTCTCGTTTGAGTTTCTGGACAACCTGACTTTCGTCATGCTTCGAGTCCGACCGAAAGGAAACGCTCTGAGGCCATGCGACGAGTCTTTGGACGTAGAGTTCGGTGAGATGGCGGTGCCCCGGTGAGGCATCGGGATACACGAGTTCCTCCCATCGCCGGAGGCTTTCGGCCTCCGGCAAGGGGCGAAATCGCTGAAACTCAGCCGCAGATAGCTGCGTGTACTTCTGCGCGTCGGAGAACCGCCAGATCAGCCCGAAGTTCTGCAATGCTGGATCGTCCGGTATCATTTTCCTGTCATGCACAACGACCGGCGTGAGGCTGCGGCGCGCCAGCGACGCTAGCCTCCGCGCCGTGGCTCTGCGTCTGGTTCTGGTTGCGTTCTCCTCCAGATGAGGAATGTCCTGATGAACAGCGCCAACACACACAGGACGATCCAGAAAGCAACGTCTATGGCGAAGAAGAGCGGATTGAACATGAACTCGGGATCTGGCCATGTGCCGCAGACGATGTGATAGATCTCGAACGGCCAGCCCCACCCAGGACCGCAGGAACACGCCTGATGCTTGAAGACCATCGACATTCCACTCAGAATGACGCCGCCGCACGCGGCCTGTACCCAGAGCCGCCAACCAAGCCGTCGTTTGGTCGCATCGTCATTCATCTCTTTTCGCAGAACGTTACGGCTGTGCTGCCCGGAACCCGTGGCGCGACTCGTGGCTCCTGCACGAGGCGTGCCGCGGGTGGAGGGTAAGCACGAGCCAATGGTTCGGCTTCCTAATCATATCCGATGATGAAGCGCCTAATCCCGTCGTTCCTTTGGCCAATGTAGACGAACTCGCGGAAGACCGTGAATACGAATCCCCAATCGTGATGCTTGTGTCGACTAGATTCATCCCATCGCAGTACGTAGCAGCGCGCCCCTTCGGCAAACGACTTCCGAAGTTGGCTAAGGACGTCACAGTACTGCTCAGGACTCGCCGGGGTGCTCCATTCAGCCGAAAAGAGCAAGTTCTTGAGGTAGTCATCCAAAGATTCCACCGCGAACGGTTCATAATCGCTGGCGACGATCTGATCCGCTTCGAATGGACCGTGAATACCAGACTCGTCCTTGTCCGAGGGGAGAAAGGCGGTGCGAAACGCATTGGAAGAGACGTACTTCTCCAGCAGGATGGCGTCCGATAATGACGGCGTGAGTTGGATTTCGTCGAACGCAAGCCAGCCGTAGTCCCATATTCGCGTTCTGACTGGGCTGTCATTCATAGTCTGGCCGAACGCTCAGGGTGTGGGTTTCGACGGCCGCGCAGCGGGCGGCGAAACCCACCACTCTGTTGTTGGTGTCCGAATGCTTCCTTCCATTGGAAACTGAACAGGGCCGCAATCCTCCTCCGCAATGGCCCGAGACCGGTTTGGTCAACGTGATCTTGGAGCACCATGATGTCCGAGACGGGGGCATCCTCAGATCTGACGCTGATGTCGCCCGTGAATGGGCAATCGTCATCGACCAAGAACGCATGGTTCCGAAACGTGAACGTCGCTTGCCTCGCTGTCTGCTCTTGAGACAGGCGGAAATGTTTCCAGTAGGACTTCAGAGGAACCGCGAACTGCACACCGGGCAGGCAAGCAAGACACCGGCACACGCCGTCGATGCTGAGATAGCGCGCATCGACGAGGAAGTGCCGATCAGATTCCTGCTTTGCCCTGACTATGATCATCTTCTCTCACACCAACGTCACGGCTGACCGGACGGCGAACCCGCAGCGGGTGAGCCGTACGGTCCGGCCGATGGTTCGGCTCCTTTTCCGGTGTTGAAGATCGATCTTGCTGCATCGCTGAGCACTACGTCCTGCGATCCGGATATCTTCTCCCAGAAGCGTCCCCATCGTGTCGGTTTCGGAACAGTCCGCATCAACGGTTCACCCATGATGGCAGGGGGCCACAGAATCCGGGTCTTCCAATGGGTGGAGTTGCACAATCCTGTTTCGATTGTCGTTCCCAATGCCTTGCCCAGCGCAGACAAAAAGGCGTCTCGGCCCTCCGCGTAGAACGATGCTTGGTGCCATCCGTTCTTGGTTGCCGTGAGAAACACGAAGAAGTAGTCGTCAACATAGGGACCGTTTGCCGTGGTGTATTCCCCGATAACCCTGACATCTGACAGCGGAATGGACCATCCGTCGCCGTTGATCCGGTAGATCACGGTGCCGTCAACGAGGCTGATCTCGCCTGATTCGGTCTTCTTCATTCTGCTGCCGAACGCTCAAGGTGTGGGGTTCGACGACCGCGCAGCGGGCGGCGTATACCCACCACCTTGTTGTTCGCTGTCATCGTCGTCGTCTCCCTCCCCGCCTTCGAGACTCTCCTCTTCGTCTCTCTTCCATGTGAACCGACCGAGTACAGCGTACATCAAGCAAGGCCCGCCAATGACAAGCAAGCCGAGCAATGCGTTCACAGGGTTTGCCTCGCCCCTCGATCTGGGGCGCTTGAGCTTCCAATCGTGTTCCATCAATTCACTCACTGCGTATCCCAAATACAGGACGAACACGAGGGCTGCGACGATCCGAAACGACACCCGTCCCCAGCCGGGGATGAAGAGGCCGAGAACCATAGGTATCCCCAAGGCGTAGAACCCACCGATCATGACCGCCGTCTTCACGTTCCATTGCGGAACCAATAGCGGCATCGCGGCCAGAAACACCACTATGGCCGGCCCAACAGTCCAACGGATGAACGGGCTTCCACCAAATGCTGTGCGTCCGAAGTTGCTCATTTTCCTCTCAGCGAAC